>PMDE01000086.1 GCA_003154335.1 Methanoregula sp.
TTGGGGGAGAACCTGAAAAGTGCTCAATGTACCTTCTTAACCTTTTCCACATGGTGACGGATGATGCAGAACTTGCGGAGATCCGCAGGAAATGCATAGCCGGTGAAATCCTATGCGGTCACTGCAAAAAGGAGACGGCAGAACGAGTGATTGCGTTTTTAAAAGACTTCAAGGAGAAAATGGACGTTGCGGCCGAAAAAATAGAGGTTTAAAATGGCGGAACTGACGCAGAACGAGAAAAGATTGCTTGACGTGCTGGCAACAGAACAAGATGGGGATGCCCTGCATCTTGCAACACTGCTGAATACTACACCGGAAGCCGTCGTGCAGTGGGCACTCCTTGCTGAAGATAAGGGACTAGTCAGCCTTAACCGGCATGTCGATAAGGCTGTTATCTACACAGATGAAGGAAAAGGATATCTCACTCATGGACTCCCAGAGACACAGATACTGAGATTTATTGGAACTGACACAAGCGTGACCGAGCTTCAGAAACACGCTGCGTTCAGGATAGGTTTTGGACAGCTGCGCAAAAAAGGACTTATCAGTGTGACTAACGGTATGGTATCCAAGGTAGGGGATCCCTCAACTGCGGATGATGAAAAAGCCCTAAAAACCCCACTTCCCGGGGATCCGAAGACCAATGAGTTTTTCAAGAGAGGAATCCTGCAGGAAATGGAAACGGTAACCCATCATGTTTCCATTACTTTGGAAGGAAAAGCAGTCGTTAAAAAGAGCGACACTACCTTGGGATCAGGATATGACGTTATAACAGGAACCCTTTCCCGAGACCAGATCATTTCCCGGGAATGGAAAAATCTCAAACTGCGCAGATATGATGTATCCAAAGCCCCGAAAAAAGTGTACCCCGGGAAGATCCATCCCTATCAGAGAATCATTGCCGAGATGCGGGAGATCCTTCTCGAGATGGGGTTTGAAGAACTTTACGGCGGCATTGTCCAGCAGTCGTTCTGGAACTTCGATGCACTCTTCCAGCCTCAGGACCACCCGGCCCGCGAGATGCAGGACACTTTCTACCTCCGCGAGACTCTCCCACTTCCCCCGGGGTATGAGAGGGTGAAGGCCATGCACGAGTCCGGCGGTGAGACCTCCTCGACCGGTTGGGGCGGGATCTGGAAGGAGGAGAAGGCTGAACAGTGTGTCCTCCGGACCCATACAACCAGCGTCTCTATCCAGCACCTGGCAAAGAACCCTATCCCCCCCGTCAAAGCCTTCTGTATCGGCAGGGTTTACCGGCGTGAGACGATCGATACGACCCATCTTGCCGAGTTCGAACAACTCGAAGGGATCGTGATGGACGAGGGTGTCACATTCGGGAACCTGCTGGGGATCCTCCGTGAGTTCTACCATCGCATGGGTTTTGAGGGTGTACGGTTCAAACCCTCCTACTACCCATATACAGAACCCAGCCTCGATGCAGAAGTGTACGTCGAGGGAATTGGCTGGATCGAGATGGGTGGCGCTGGCGTTTTCCGGGAAGAGGTCACCGCTCCGCTCGGGATCAATTACCCTGTCCTGGCCTGGGGTCTTGGGGTGAGCCGGATTGCGATGCTCCGCCTCGGCCTGAAAGATCTGCGCAACCTGCACCGGAGCGATGTGTCGTTTCTNNCGTCCCGACCTGTTCTCACCGGAAGGGGTTGCCCGGGCCATGCGTGGATTCCTCGGAATCGAGACCGGGCTCCCCGAATATCCTGTAAATCCCTCTGGAATCTCGTTCACTGTCGATAACGCTCTCGCAAATATCCGCCCTGTGCTTGGTGCAGCTGTCATCCGTGGGGTCAAATTTGATGACGAGTCGATCCAGAGTATAATGTCTCTGCAGGAGTCACTTCACTGGGCTGTAGGTAGGGGCAGAAGCAAGGTCGCGATCGGGATCCATGACCTCGATATGGTCAGACCGCCGTTCCGCTATATCGCTTCACCACGGAGCAGGAAGTTTGTACCGCTCGATTATCCAGAGGAGATGACAATGGACGAGATCCTTGTGAAGCACCCTAAAGGGAGAGACTATGCGAAGATCGTCAGGGATTTCCCCCTCTTTCCGCTGATCCTGGACAAGGATGATCGGGTACTTTCGTTCCCCCCGATCATCAACGGCGAGAGAACGCGGGTGACCATCGATACGAAGAACATCCTTCTTGATACTACGGGCACCGACAAGAGAGCCGTCGGAGTTGCAGTCAACATTATATGCACGGCGATGTATGAGGCAGGAGCCAAGATCGAAAGCGTCCGGATCGACGGGGTGGAGACCCCGACTCTTGCCCCTTCAGAGCGGACCGTGAGTGTGAAGGAGTGCTCCCGGTTGATTGGGATCGAGCTGACCGCATCGACGATGGCAGAGCTTCTCCGGAAGATGCGGTTTGGGGCCGAACCGGTGGGTTATGACAAAGTGAAAGTTCAGGTACCCTGCTACCGGGCTGACATCATGCATGACTGGGATCTCTTTGAGGATGTTGCGATTGCATACGGCTACGACAGGATCCAGGATTTAATGCCAAAGACCTTCACCGTTGGGAAACCCCACCCGGTCCAGATTAACGCCGCCCTTGCCCGCGAAGCCTTCTGCGGCATCGGTTATCTCGAAGTTATGCCATTCACGCTGACAAACGAAGGCGTACTTTACAGGAATATGCAGCGGGAGGAGAAGCAAGGTGTCCTTCACGTGATGCACCCAATCAGTATCGAGAATACGGTGGTCAGGACCGATCTCCTCCCCCTCCTCCTCGAATTCCTGACCTTGAACAAGCCCCGCGAACTTCCCCAGCGCCTCTTCACCGTTGGGGACGTGGTGGACTCCTGCCTCACCTACCAGCAGGCAGCGGGAGTCAGCACCCACCCGGATGCCGACTTCTCGGAAGCTTACGCCGCGGCTGATGCGTTGCTCCACGAGCTTTCCATCGAATATACCGTAAGTGAATCAACCGATCCGGCATTTATTGAAGGTCGCCGGGCCGATATTATCGTGGCTGGAAGAAAAATTGGGGTCTTTGGCGAGATAAATCCTGCCGTACTTAATGCGTTCGATCTCGAGCACTCCGTCGCTGCGTTCGAGTTCGATCTTAGAGCCGTACCGGGATATCCTTCTCTATAAGATACTCTTTTACATCCCGGACTGTGAACTCGCCGTAATGAAAGACACTGGCGGCAAGGCACGCATCCGCTTTCCCTTTTGTAAATCCTTCATAGAAATGTGCAAGGGTACCGACTCCGCCACTCGCGATGACCGGTATTCCTGCCGCATCTGATATAGCCGAGGTTATGGCAATATCAAAACCATTTTTGGTGCCATCGGTCTCCATGCTTGTGAGTAGAATCTCACCGGCTCCACGTTCCTCTGCCTCTTTTGCCCAAGCAATGGCATCGATACCGGTCGGTTTGCTCCCTCCATAGATCACAATCTCATACCAGCACTCCCTTCCGTCTTCGAGAAACACGGGGATTGATTTTTCGTTCGGAATAAAATTCCGGCGCACGTCCATCGCAACAACGATGCACTGTGTGCCGAATGCTTCCGAACCCCGGGTTATGAGCGTGGGGTCATGGATGGCGCTCGTATTAATGCTCACCTTATCGGCACCTGCCCGGAGGATTTGCTGGATATCATCAAGGGACCTCAGGCCGCCCCCCACTGTGAGGGGCAGGAAGAGCTCGTCAGCTGCACGCTTGATGAGTTCGACGATAATTCCCCGATTCTCCTTGGAGGCGGTAATATCAAGAAAAACGACTTCATCCGCTCCCTGCGCATTGTACCTTCCGGCAAGTTCCACCGGGTCCCCTGCATCGCGGAGCCCGAGGAAGTTTGTACCTTTAACCACTCTGCCATCTTTGAGGTCAAGGCAGGGGATGATCCGTCTCGTCAGAACCATGAGATAAACCTTTGGCGGGGAATACTATCTACGTTTCCCACCAGATCAGCGTTCACGGAGTTTTTATGTAATTTGCCGTGCCTATTGATAGGGTAGTCAGTATGCGTGTGGCTGTTTTTTTTAGTCCCTGCTATCCGAGGTGTTCATGAGTACAGGAAAACTAAAGATNNGCCATAGCAAAACAATTTGTTAAGGAACAACCGTTTACCGGTATTACGATCGGCATGGCACTTCACGTGGAAGCCAAGACTGCAAACCTCGTCTCCACACTCACCGCTGGTGGCGCGGAGGTACATATCACGGGCTGCAACCCACTCTCTACGCAGGATGACGTGGCAGAAGCTCTCAATGACGTCAGGAACGTCCACTGCTATGCAAAACGCGGTTGTACTGTCGAAGAATATTATGCGGCAATCAACCTCGTGCTGGATGCCAAACCGGACATCACCATTGATGATGGCATGGATTTAATTCATTATATCCATACCAAACGACGTGATCTGCTTAAGAACGTTATCGGGGGCTGCGAGGAAACAACTACTGGCATTCATCGCCTCCGGTCGATGGCAGCGGAGGGAAAACTTGAGTTTCCCGTTATCGCAGTAAACGATACACCCATGAAACGATTTTTCGATAATGTTCATGGGACCGGTGAAAGTGCCCTCACCTCGATAATGATCACCACAAATACCCTTATTGCCGGAAAATATATTGTTATTGCAGGGTATGGGTATTGCGGCAGGGGTCTTGCAAAAAAAGCCCACGGACTTGGTGCCAAAATCATTATAACCGAGATTGATCCTCGGCGGGCGCTAGAGGCGCATATGGATGGTTATCATGTCATGACGATGGACGAGGCAGCCTGCCTGGGGGACATCTTTATCACAACAACCGGCAATGTTGCAGTGATCACCGGGAAACACTTCAAAAACCTGAAAGATGGCGTGATTTTGTCGAATGCAGGGCATTTCAATGTCGAAATCGATATTGAATGGCTGCACAAACATGCGGATAAAGTAGTTCGGCGGGAAGGGATTGAGACCTTCTTTTTACATCGAAAAGCTGTTCATGTCCTTGCGGAAGGACGACTTGTCAACCTCGCTACACCGAAAGGCATGGGACACCCCATTGAAGTAATGGACCTGAGTTTTGCTCTCCAGGCTCTCTGTACCCGATATATTGTGGGGAATGGCAGGAACCTCAAAGGCGGGGTTTATGATGTTCCCGATGAGATTGACGAACAGGTTGCAAACCTGAAACTTGGCTCACTTGGACTTTCCATAGACGAGATGACACCTGAACAGAAGAAATATCTCTGTAGTTGGGACATAGGAACCTAATCCCGTAATTTTTCTGATTTTTTATCCTCTGCGGGCAGCATACAGGTATTCCTGAGCGTATCCGCAATACTCCCCGAAATGTTGTTTTGCAAAACGGCGGATTAAATTGTATTCTTTTCCCGTTAATCCTGATCTGGTATTAAGGGTTTTTATATAATTGTGCTGTATTATCCGCCGGACCCAGACATCGACCGGGAAGGCATCGTATTTCTGGAAAGCAAAAAGGAGTATGCAGTCTGCGGCTTTGGGGCCGACCCCGGGGAGTTTCATCAGTTCACGTCGTGCATGTTCGTGGGGTAATGCGTCAATGGTATCTGCCCATTGTTCTGTACGGGAAATCTCGCAGGCAGTTTTAAAAACATAGGAAGTCCGATAACCCAGTTTGCAGCTGGTCAGGGCAAGTTCTCCTGAACAAGCTATAGCCGAAGGATCGGGAAACGTGAAATAGGATTTATTTTCAAACGTAATTCTTTTCCCAAACTGTTCAGCGATGGTCGCGATCCTGCGGCGAATCATCGGAATATTGGAATTGGTCGAGCATATGTAAGAGATAAGACATTCCCATTCCGGTTGCCGGATAAGGCGCAAGCCGGTACATTTCCTGACAGCGTGATGGATGCAGGGATCGTTATCGATGGAATTGATGATAGGCGGGAGATCGACGTCAAGAGAAAAATATTGTTCAATAAAGGACTCCGGAGCCCCTTCAAAGGTAATCTGTTTCCCACACTGCCGTATTTTGATAACCCGATCCCGGACAACTCCATACCACCATCCATCATCAGTACGATCCCATCGGAATACCTGTCCGCAACCGAGAGTCTGATCGAGGGAAAACTTCTGATTATGAGGCAGGGTTATCCGGGGCATAATTTTCTCTGATCATGCAGTATCGTATTCAATCAACCTAAGTTTCACCCGGGCTCATAGTGTTGGTGCTGGATCGCATGCCAAAGGAACAGATAGGGTGCACATTGTATTAATAACAAAAAGATACTTTCGCATCATAACGAATAGCCTTTTAATATATAAATCAATAGTTCTTTTCATGGAATTAACACAAACACTTAAAACATTTATCGAAGAGGGTCAGGACTGGGAGCGAAAAAATACTTCAGTAAAGGGTGTTTCGATCATCAGGCTGCCGGCGACCAAGAACCGGGCAGCCTCTCTTGCAATCGATATAAACCCTATAGGTGAACACGGGCTTCCCATGAAGAAAAAAGGTATCATGATNNCGGCAGGAAAATCTTCGAAGACAGAAATTGTCCAGATCTAGTGTGACCATCACAGTATGCAAAATAAAAAACAGAGAAATATTATGAAGAAATCTCTGGTAATATGCGGACTTCTGATCTTAGTTATGGGAATGGTTGCGGGTTGCCTGGGCTCAAAAACCCCTCCCATATCGCGGCCCCCCGCGCCTGCCGTACTGGTTGATTATTTCCGGACCGGTGGTTTCGCCGGCTTCAATGACCGGCTGGTCATTTTCGATAATGGTATTGCAGTTGTATCCAGCAGGAGTATTAATCATGAGATTATGCTCAACCAGACCGAAATCACACATATTGCCGAGATCTTTAACACCTCGCAATTTAGTATACTTGAAGGGAATTATTCAGCACGGCCGGGCAGCAGCGATTTAATAAAATACTCCGTACGATATCAGAATAAGACAGTGAATGCAGAGGACACAGCCCTTCCCTCAGCATTGCAACCGGTTATCGATGAATTAAACCGTGTCCTCACTCTCGGTGTTGGGGTGGAACCGACGTCCAGCCTGGCTTCGAATCTGCCTCGATAATTGATCCAGGAATTTTTTTGAGTTCTTCGTACGTTTTTATCAGGATTTTTGGTTTTACCGGAATGTCACGCAGGAAAATCGTTTACCCGAATTACATAGTGATAAGAAATGGGCTTTATAGAAACAAGGATGAACGGATCTTATTCATTCCTGAATTACGACAATCGGTCAATAGATGATTCCCCGCCTCGAAGCATCTCCAAGGCACAGATAGGTCAGAAGGTTACCGTTTAGTCATTGATCCGCCACATGTACCCCATCCGGGGGCGTCGCAGCAGCGGGGATAAGCCCGTTGCGAGTCCAAAAGGAACGTATGAATGTGCAGGAATCATTAAAAATGAGAATTTTTTAATCGTCAGAATCCTACGTATCATTATTTTTTTTCATACATGCATGATTGAATGTCATGCCCGAGTTTTCCGATCGCATCTGCCCGACAACGCTGGCAGTGGCGCATCTGTTTGACATATTTCCCACATTCATCCTGCATTTTACGCTTCATTTCCGGAGTTGGAGGTGTTATGTCAGCAAATTTGTATTGTGCAATCAGTGGAATGACATTGAAAGTGTATACACCCATTTCGCCAACTTTTTTAGCAATCTCGGGAATATGATCTTCATTTATTCCGGGAATATATACGGTATTAACCTTAACAATCATATGTCGCTTCACTGCTTCTTCGATGCCTTTTAACTGTTGGGAGAGNNATGGCATTAAGTGTTACCGTGATGTTTCCGACATCGTACTTCTGGAGCAGGTCAATCTTCTCCGGAAGCAACAGTCCGTTTGTACTGATGCATTTGATGACGTTGGGGTACTGTTCATGCAGTCGACGAAGTGTTTCAAATGTCTCTTCATTTGCCAGTGGTTCCCCCGGCCCTGCGATTCCGACGACTTTAATATAGTTATATTTGTCAATAACTTTTTTGACCATGTCCATGGACTCATCGGGATTAAGAACCCTTGTAGTAACACCCGGGCGGCT
>PMDE01000106.1 GCA_003154335.1 Methanoregula sp.
CCCAACTGAGTCCGGACACTGGCTCCACTGTCACGTGCGTATTTTACAGTATTGTCGGTACTTTTTCCGTCAATAACAAGAATATGTTCATATCCCATCTCCCTGAACTCATGGACTAGTTTACCAATAGTTAGTTCTTCATTTAACGTAGGGATTAAGATACAAACATCATCTTTGTTAAATTTCATTGGTATAGTATTTTTAATCGGGTGACATAAGTGCTTCTATGCACATCCCGAAAAAAGGGCTTCGTGCGCTTGGAATCGCTGAAAGCTATACCGGAAGATTAGTTTCCAACCTCGCCGGTGTAGTAATGCGAAAGGATCTCCGTATTGATGGTTTTGCATCTTCACAACTCACCGTAGGAGGTATGGACGCAACTGATGCTGTTCTGCGAATGGTATCCGATCTCGAACGCAATGACATCAATATGATCATGCTCTCCGGTTGTGTAATCGCCTGGTTCAACATCATTAATCCCGCTCAGATTGTCTGCCAAACCGGTATACCAGTAATATGTGTCACGTACGAGAACTCTGAAGGACTTACACAAGATATTCTTCACCATTTTCCNNTTTCCTGACGACACTATCCGGATTTTATCATACATGAATCTGGGAGACCGTGTGTCGGTAGAACTTCACACAAATCAGACAATCTATTTGCGGTCATGGGGTCTCGATTTACGGGACGCAGCACAATTATGTAACGATTTTACCCTGGAAGGGAAAATTCCTGAACCCCTTAGGGTAGCCCGGCTTTGCGCACGTCAGTTGCTTCATCCCAAATCGAGAGGTTCTTAAAAAAAACAATTCTGAAAAGTTTTTCCTGTTGGAGAAAATTCATAAGAATTTACGTGAAACATGAGCATAATGAAATTTCATTTTTGGAGTTGAACCTGCCATGACAAAGTCAGTTAAAATAATCCGCTATGTGTGTCTCGAATGCCACTATATCTATGACCCTGTGAAAGGAGATCCAAAAAACGGAATCCCTCCGGGGACGACTTGGGAGGATGTTCCTGATTCCTGGCGATGTCCGGAATGTAAAATACTGAAAGCAAAAAAGGGGGTATTTAAGCCTCTCATGGAATAATTAAATCTCTTTTTTTGATCTTCTCTATAGATTTATCAGAGAATGCCCATATACCGCGAAATAGTAATATTTGAAATTTTATCGATGATATCCATTTGAACTTTGTCTCCCGGGCGAAATGTTCCATCGGAGAAATCAATGCAGATCTGTTCGCCAGGAGTCCAGGTAGCACCAGCACTTCCTGAACCGCCTATCCATTGAATGCCGGTGTGAGATGTACTGATGAAATCATGTCCATTCATCGTGGCAATAGTGCAAAGGACCGGCTGTCCGTTTTTCAGGAACCTTGCTCTTAAATTTTTATTGAAATAGTCTTCTTTACCCGTATGGAGAAGGATCAGGCGACTGTCGTAATTCATATGTCCTGTCAGCTCGTCAATATTCTCCAGAGACGTAATAGTGAAAATAACAGGAATTCCCTTTTCCATGTCGAATGTGAACGATGGAATCTGGATCATAAGAAATATAATGAGAGCAAGAAGTACCGTAATTGCTACCAGCAGGACGACACCGATTTGATTGGAAGATGCTTCTTCATTATTATTTTTGGAGTACAATGCTGTAAGAAAGAGTGAATGGATTATATTTCTACTGGATTGAATCCGTAATTAATTTTCATCTTTTTTCCCTCAGAGAGTAACCGATTATTCCTTGAAAGTCTATCGGGAAATATATTGATTTGACACATCCATTTTTAATCGGTTAACACAAATAAAACCTGTACTAATAAATTGGTGAACACTCCAAAATCTCATAGGTTTCCTCAAATGGTTGAATTTCCTGAAGATACAGAAGATGTTCGTCCACCCCGCACAAGCAGGGATTATTACCGTGAGGGACTTGCACTCGGCCGTGAGGGGAGGCACGAAGATGCACTTTCAACCTTTTCTTTGGCACTATCTGACAATCCGGGTCACGCACTGGCATGGGTTGGTAGTGGTTTTGCCCTGGGAAAACTGGGTCGTTATGACGAGGAAATAGAGTGTTGCGAGAAAGCAATATTTATTGATCCAAACTGCGTTGAGGCATGGAATTTCAAAGGATTTGCTTTGGGGATGCTCGGTAGGTTTGAAGATAAGCTGGAATGTTGTGAAAGGGCGCTACAGATCGATCCAGACAGCGCATCAGCCTGGAATAATAAGGGTGTTGCCCTTGGGATGCTGGGACGGTTTGAAGCGGAAATCGGTTGTTGTGACAGGGCACTGAAACTCAGGCCCCGCTATTTATCGGCCTGGGTAAACAGAGGATATGCTTTTGGCAAACTGAAATGGTATGAGGAAGAAATCATATGTTACGATCGTGCACTAAAAATATATCCGTTCTATTTTTCGGCTTTGATTAAGAAGGGCATAGCCTTAATCAATCTGAAAAGGCATCGGGAAGCGATAGAAATTTTCGATCGTGCTCTTTTGATTGAACCGGATAATGCCAATGCTCTCTACCGAAAAGGGCTGTCACTCAGTCTGCTCGGGAAGCACGAAGAGGCGATCATTAGTCTCGAAAGATCTCTTAAAATTAATCCCACAATAGCCGATGCATGGATAGTGATGAGTAATTCATGTTTTATGCTTGGCAGACTTGAAGAATCTGCAAGGGCATTTGATAAAGCATATTATATTGACGTTAAAGATGTGCGTTCAGGTCTGGTAAAAGGACTTTCACTTTTGAAAAACGGTATGTTTGATGAGGCCCTGCGAAGTTTCTCCAATGTTTTAGGTGTTCTTTTGCGATAGTTCGCAAATAATTTTTCAGGGAATATGCCGATCAAGCCCCCGCTTTTTTATGCCTCTCAAGCGTAAACAAACCTATGGATGTTGAGGAATATGTTCGCAGAAAAATTGCGGACGGAACAGATGAAGAATCAATTCAAAAAAGTCTTACTGATCATATCATCGAAATAAAAAAGGTCCAGTCCTCGTATGCTTCTGCATTTTCCGATGCAGTAATTGCCGAAGTGAAAAACACCCTGAGTCTGAAGGGTGATTTATTTGAATTTGTTCATTCTGGTGTCAAAATGGGGGAATTTGGGGTAGGATCACGGGGAACCGGCGATTTTTTTGCTCATCGCCAGATTGCCCGGATTATCGGCAAAACGTCCGCTTCGGTTGGAGTTGATGAAATGGATGATGCCGGTGCTGTTTGTGCGGGAGGTAATTTTATTGTATGCACCGTTGATGGCATGCATTCGCGTCTTTCGGATTACCCCTTCCTTGCAGGCTTTCATGTTACACGTGCGACACTCAGGGATGTTTATGTGATGGGGGCAAAACCGATTATGCTTTTTTCGGATATCCATGTTGCCGATGATGGTGATGTGGCAAAGATCTTTGACTATACTGCCGGTATTACAACCGTGGGAGATGCGATGGAAGTTCCACTGGTTACTGGTTCCACACTCCGAATCGGTGGCGATATGGTACTTGGAACCCGTCTTACAGGTTGTGTTGGAGCAGTAGGAGTTGCCGAACACCTCACAGCCAGGAAATCAATGCAGCCTGGTGATGTGCTGCTCATGACGGAAGGGGCTGGTGGAGGTACAATTGCAACCGCCGCAATTTATTCAGGTTTTCCGGAGGTTGTCGAACAGACAATCAATCTTAATTTCCTTGTCGCATGTGAGAAATTAATGAAAAGTGAGGTCTTTAGCCACATTCATTCAATGACAGATGTGACGAATGGTGGTTTACGGGGAGATGCATTCGAGATGGCAGAAACTGCTAGCTGCCGAATTGTTATCGATGAAAATTCGATTGCCAGTCTGGTTGAACCCCATGTACTGGCCATGCTTGAAACGTTACAAATAGATTATCTGGGGGTTTCCCTTGATGCATTGCTCATTGCTGCACCACCTGAATATGCAGAAGAGATCTGCAGGGTTGTGGAGTCTTCAGGTGTACCGATGCACCAAATCGGGTTCATTGAGAAAGGTTCCCCGTCGTCGGTTCTGATGGTTGATGGAAAAGAACGAGATTTCTCTCCACGGTTCCGGGAATCGGCATACACTCCTGTGAAAAAAGTAGTTGATACGGAAATTCGTAATTTTGAAGAGATGAAACTGGGAGTATTGAATGCAGCAGAAGCCGCAATAAAGAAAAAAAAGCGTGTTTTAAAGAACCTGACCTACAAGAAAAAAGAATTTTAACGTTTTTAACGGTGCGGTTTTTTCCCACTCACGCAGATATTATACGCCAGTTGCGGTATACGTTCTTCCACGAAAGGTTCAATTTTCTTAGCGAGGAAAAAAAGTGGATCGATCATATCAATATGGGCAAACGAACACCATTTAATCACAGTATCTGAGAAGCCAGCGTTGGTAAAAAGCCCTTCCATTTCCTTTTTGTTGTAATAATGTTCTCCGAAATCCTTCATGACAACATGATTTACGTTAATTCTTTCGCTGATCTGATAGAGTGCAGGTATTCCCTTTGTAAGTAATTTCTTTCCAAGCGTGCAGATTGCGATCGATCCTCCCGGTTTTAAAACTCTATATGCTTCGCTCAGCATCGCTTCGGGACTTTTAACATAGCTGAATACGAGAAGACTTGACACCCCGTCAAATGAATTACTACCAAAAGGAATTTTTTCTCCGGTACCGATGGTAAAATCGCACGATTTACACCGCGTTCGTGCTACTTCGATCATTTTTGTACTTATATCGAGTCCGACAGCATTCCCGCCATTCTTATGATATCTTTCAACAAAGAGACCCGTGCCGCATCCGATATCCAGGAGGACCCCCTCATTTGGAAGAACACTCATAATATACGTACTTATGTGGCTGTGATAGCATCTTCCGCGGGGTTTATCGTAATGGTGATCATAGACATCAGCGATAGTATCATAGTGTTCCCTGATTTTCCTCTGCTTGAAAGTATTCATGAAAATACATCCCGGATTCCTGAAACAAATGCGCCAATATGGACAAATTCATTGTTCGCGTGGTGCATTCGGAATTCAGCATTGGCAAGCTCTATGGCGAGCGACGGGTGGTTATACTCTCTCTGTAGTATTGTGCGAATTTCGAACAGGACTTCACTGCCGGAAAGTCCGAAATCAATCATCAGCGCTTCAAGAAGCCGGATCGCACCGCGGATTTCTCCCTGTTTTAGTGCATCTATAGCTGAAGTTGCAATAGTTGCTGTTTCAGATTGAGAAAGAGAGAAGAGATCCCGGCATCGCCCGGCTTCAAGGGCAACCTGCATGAGAAGGACTGCATGCCGCATATCTCCTTTTGCAACTTCAACAATAAGCTCAATCTCATCGTCTGAACACGAGTGCATCCCGGATTTTTCATTTTCCCTGATCGAACAGAGATATTTAAGCATAACAACCCGGTCAATTGGTGAAAAGAAGAATGGCAGACACCGTGACGTAATCGGAGAGATGAGAGCACTCTGGTTCGTTGTGGAAAAAATAAAACGGCATGTCGTGCTTGTCCTCTCCATAATCCTTCGGAGAGCCTGCTGGGCATCCCGGGTAAGGGCATGCGCATCTTCAAAAACCATCAATTTGTATTCTGCATCCAGTGGACGAAGAGAGGCGTACCACTTGATAATATATTTAAAATTTGTAATAACAGACTGGTTTTTCTGATAGAGGTGTGTATACCGGTCATCATTTTCAAGGTAAGTTTTTCCTTGTGAAAAGAGATCTGCAGTCTGGAATACAGAGGTATTTAACTCCCAGTTTTCCTGATAAAGAGCCTTGGCAAGTGTTTCGATTGCAATGCTCTTACCGGTCCCGTGAGGTCCGGTAAAAATCAGGTGCGGCACGTTTTTTGAACTTGCAAACGACACAAGGCGGTGGATTACCTGATCCTGTCCCACGATATCAGCGAGTTTAACCGGGCGGTATTTCTCAATCCATAGCATTAGGGAACCTCATTGTCATCTCACGAATAGCTTCTGACAAAAGATAACAATTGTCAACTGACCTGATGAGACGATCTTTTTCGGCATCAGAAATCTCACTACAAGCCTTGGTTATCTGGGGAAGTGCACGAGAAATTTCGTCGACAATTGTAAGAGTTGCAGATCGGGCAGTGCGTGAAAGAGGGTTGAGATCAATAGCGATAACGGTTTTTCCCATGGCTATAAGAGCTTCGCACCTGTCCCCATCTTCCAGTGGAACAAGCACAACATCCGCAGAGAACATGCCATCTCGTCGGCACCAGGACCTGTCATGGGAAAGGGGAAGTAAACGCTCCGCCTCACCGGTGTGTACTTCAACTCCAGTATCACGAAGAAGACCTTCAATCATTTCCACACGTTTTTCTGTACGATGAAAAAGGTTCACTTCAACACAGGCCCCACAGGCTTTTTGCAGATGAGAAATTTCAGGGGCGGCAAGTGCAGCAGTATTACCATTCACCGATATAACCGGGTGGGAGGCAGTGAGAAGGAGGGCAGCCGCCGTTTTCTCCGCAATGAGGGCACTTTTTGTCGTTCGCTCTCCCAGGAGATAATCAAAAGCTTCGCCACGTCCATGAGCAATGAGCCCCTCCCATGCCACCAATCCTTTTCTTGCGGATTCCACAAGATGTTCACGAGTAACAAGCGAGCTGTATCGGGGATGGTCTGCAGGTATCATGACAGAACCTCAATGATCCGTGCACCATGAGATGACATATGACACTCATAAACCGGGCCAAATGGTGAAAGTGCATGGTATGCGTTTCTGCCATATGCAAAAACACCATTGCCCAGCATTGTCATTGATGATAGTACACCTGCAGCATCGCATAGGTGGAGAACCTCTTCAACTTCCCGCGTCATGAGACCGCTGTGCTCGGCAAAATGACGTGAGAGGAGAAATAAATCGTCAATGCTCTCAGGTATTGTCTGTGGAAAGGCAGATTCTATTCTTTTCATTTGTCGTGGTGATCCCAATATTGCAGGAGTCCGGATTGGACCGAAACTCACTATATACAAAGGTTCAGGCATATCAAATTTTCGTTCGATCAAACCATGGATCCCTGGCCCGGATCGTATGTCCCACCCTCCATCCTGGCAAGCGGCGACATCACCAAGCCCTGTATGGTGGGAAACCTCAAAAGCATGAGCACATTGGCCAATATCTTCTCCAGTCATCCCAAGATTAAAAAGATGGTTCACGGCAGTAAGTGTAGCAAGCAATGCGGCTGCGGAGAGTCCGAACCCGGCACCTAGAGGCAGGACGGACTCTGTAATAACCGACGCTTTCACACCGAAATGGTTCAGTGCATGATCGAGCAGAGGAGATCCGGAAGCAACTTCATAAGATGAACCCAAAAAATTTTTTCGTTTAACGCAAATCGATGTTTCTCCGGCAATATTTACCGTAGCTGTTACCCCTTTACTAATGACAATTCCCGCCCCTATGCTACCTGTGTCAGCAATTGTCTCCCCGATTACCCTTTTGAAATAGCCAGAAATATGACCCGGACAGCATGCAATAACGGTTTTTGGTTTCATGAGCTGGTGTAATATTTTGATTAAGGAAGATACGGTGTTTTCCTTCATTAAAGAATCCTGAAAAGAAAATGAATGTTATTCAACAAAAAAGTATGAAAGGAGTTGAGAAGAGAATAAAAATTATGGGGGTGCTCCATTTTGCTGAAGGTCGCGAAGAATCCGACGAATATGCCCGATGTTGATTGTTCTCGTAGTGAGCAGACAGATATGATTGTCCCGGTATGGTGCTATGATAATATTGCCCTCAGGTATCTGGAGTGTCAAATGAACAAAGGATCCACATTTAAGCTGCGGAGTAGTTTTCTCTGCAGTCGCAAGCATGGTTCTTGCGATTTTTAAGAGTGGTTCACTATCTGCATCTCCCATCATGATGACATTGCGCTTGACATTGAATACAGATATAGCTACGATTCCATTCAGGTTTTTTATCTGTGAAATTATTTTTAAATCCGGCTCGTCAAATACAACCGGTTGGGGAACAACCGGGCTACTCTCTTTAGGAAGTTCATCTTGTGAAAAGATGACTGTCTCTGATATTCCTATCTTTTGTGTATGTTCGGGAAGATCTGTATCCATATCAGAAGGTGTAGGGGTTTTTACAGATATTGAATGACCGTAATTTTCCGGTTCTTTGGGAATCTCAAGTCCCTGATCTTCAATGTTGCATACTTTCAACGCATACGTGAACTCTTCAGTTGTATATTTACAGAGATTAAATTCTAAAATTGGGTGGGAGTTAAAATAATCAAGAGCGGAATGCCCTTTTAGTTCAATAGCGCCGTGTTTGAAATAATGGAGTATTGGCTTTCCTTTTTTAATCAGGATAAAACCTTCTCCGTCCTGGATCACTACTCTTACAATCCCTATGAACCGTACCGTATGGGAACTTATCCAGGTCGGGGGTGCCTGCATCCATCCAAGGCTTTTTCCTTCAGGTAACCTTTCTATCATAGGAGTGAAACAATTTCTTCTGTGTTCTTTTTAATCTCGTAGGTAATCTGTCCTATATTTGCAGTGTTCTGAGCAATAATCAATAAAAAAAATTTTTCTGTCAGAGGGCCTAAAAGGAGAAAATATTCTGAAAACTCCATAAACACCATGGAAATAGGCGCATTGCTGAAATTATCTGCGATAGCTTTTGAATCCTGCATGAGTGTGGAAACAGCATTCATAAAATTATCATCAAACTCTATACCCGATTTGATATTTTCAATAATTTCTCCATTTTCCCGTACGACTATTACTCCCCGGACCTCGTGAAGGATAAGAAATTTATTGAGTATTTTCTTAAGCATCGGCATTTCCTGTTTCATTGATGTGTAATATTCGTCCGTGTCACGCATTGATCCGGTGTTCGATTACGGATATCCGCATCCTTAAATCATTGAATTTCACTTTGAATGTCCCGACTCTCATAGTACCTACGGAAACCCCTTTTTTATTCGTTCTCTTCTTTAGACAGGGTATCGAGGATTTTATAGGTATTTATCATCCGGTTGAATGCGGTCTGGAGCTCACCAATCTCGTCGTTGCTGAGAAGTTCAATCTCTGGATCTTTCAGCTGTCCGGTGCTCATGCTCGTTGCAATTTCAGAAAGTTTTACAATCGGGTTTGTTATACTGGTGGCGAGGAAAAAACTCCACATAACAACGACTGAAAGAGTGACGAGCGTCAGAACAAAGATGCTGTTTGTAAGGCCTATGTTAGTTACAATACTTGTTGTGCCACCCATTGAAACGATTCCGAGAAGAATCATCGGAATCATAGAAACAAAAAGCATACTCACCATGAGCTTATAGAAAATGGGGATCTGTAATGAAAAGCCCCTGGACATTGATTTCGGTTGGTGTTTTTTCGTGACAGACATAGATCAGTATAGTGCCATTTACTTTAAATAAATTTCCAGTACTTATACTCATTGATTTTACAAATATGTTATTAATTCTCTTTAAAATGAAAAATTTTTGAAAATAATCTGTTTTTTCCGCAAGCAAAATCAGATATTGCTTCCTTTAATAGTATTCCAGATTGCAGTGGCGATCTCTTCTTTAGTGCCACTCAAAGGAATTTCTCCTTCCGGGGTCAGTTGTATATAATCTCCATGAGCAGCGCCCATAGACTCGGGGGTGTTTATGAGAACCATTTTCACACCTTTGGCGATCATNNGTAAAATATCTGTAAGTAATTTGGGGAGAGGTTCGAGTATCAGATCGACCTGTTTTCCGCTGGGGATTTTCCCCTTAACTTTTTTTGGTGCAAAATCAGAAATTGCTGCAGCAGTGACATAGATGTCTACACCCTTCTCAGAAAAGCACCGATGAACTGCTTCGTGCATCTCATAAGCAGTTTCGGCAAAAACATTATTGATAACGGGAAAGGTGTCATGATGAACAACCGTAACATCAGCTCCAAGCCGGAATGCCTGAAGAGCGAGAGCTTTTCCCATAAGTCCGCTTGATCTCGTTGTCAGAATGCGGATATCATCGATGGGTTCCCTGCAGGATCCGCTGGTAATGAGCACTTTCTTTCCGGAAAGCTGTTTACCCATGAGAATACGCTCACAAAAGAGGACAATCTCTTCATTGTCAGCAATTTTCGCTTTCCCTTCTTCCAAACGTGGATCAATGATGTTTACACCCCATTGTTTCAGCTTGGCAATGCTATCCCTTACCGAAGGGTGCCGGTACATACTGAGATGCATGGCAGGGACAACAATTATGGGTTTATTGCTGCCAAGGGCAGTTGTAGCAAAAGTAGTAACCGGGGTGTCATCGACTCCGCAGGCAATTTTATTTAGTGTGTTTGCTGTACAGGGAGCGATCAGCAGGAGATCTGCACTCCCTCCATCCCCGCAGTAGGTTACATGTTCAACGTGACCGGACAACCGGGTGAGCGTTTCTCTCCCGCTTGCATAGGTCAGTGCATCAGGTCGGATAATTTCCGACGCTGCCTGAGTCATCAACGGTTGAACGACTGCCCCGCGCCTGCGGAGTAAATGAATGAGTTTGACAACTTCTACTGCCGCAATACTCCCCGTTACGGCAACGACAATCATCTTTCCGGCAAGGGTTTGTACCTGGGTCATGAAATGGTCACGTCCTGTACCATATGCCATACATGTGGGCGGTATTTCTTGACTTTATGTACATCAATGACCGCAGAAAAACCTGCTCCCTCCACAGTCTTTTTGATCTGATCTTCAATCGTGCCAATACTGTGCAGGTGAATAATGCTCCCTTTATGAACATGAGAAAGTGCAGATGGAAGCATTGAAATTGCTTCAAAATGTCCCATAATAATCCGGTCATAAACACCCTGTAATTGATCCCGGCAATCTCCTAATGAAGAAGTGACCCGACCTGATAAACCATTTTCCAGAATATTTCTGTTCAGGTAATCGAATGCGACAGGATTAATCTCGATTGCGTGGACCCGGGCGCCACATCCGGCCACCGGGATTGAGAAGTACCCGATTCCTGCAAACATGTCTGCCACTCTTTCATCAGAATTACTATTACATACCAGCTGTGCAATGCGCATTTTTTCATTTCTGTTTCCCTGCGCAAACATCACTTTTCCGGGATCAAGGATATAAGTATATCCGTTTTCGCGGTGCCGGACTTCTCCGGCATCTCCCCAGATAATTTCGCTTTTTGGAATTCGTGAAACGCCATAAAGTGATTCGATCCAGATAACACCTCTCGGGTGACGAAATTTTTTGATCTCTTCGAGTTCCTCCGGACAGGGTTTTTTACCATGAATAACTGCTATGTCCCCGATCATAAAATATCCTCGTCCGTGATACCGGATTCGTTTTGGAATCTCCATTTCGCAGGGTTCATTTTCTTTAACAGGTACCCATGCGATATTTCCCTCAATGAAAGAATTTCTGGAATGATCAATCCATTTCTCATTAGTGATATCTGCAAGGCTGTTTTTCAAAACTGCTCTTACCCGCATTATTTATCCAACGATTATGAGCTGGTCCCCATCCCGAAGGACGAGAACCTGTTGCCCGGCTTTAACATCATGCCACTTCAGTCTCCTGTATTCTTTTGTCTGGCAGGTTTCCGGATCGAGGATACCGATGGTCTTTCCATCAGCAAAAGCAACCAATGCCGACACAGCATTCCTTATATTCCCTATAAGGTGCACAATATCCTCCTCGCGAACCGATCTTGGCGTTCCTTCAGTGAGATCGAGAACCTTAAGGTGGTTTGATTCAACACGTGTTACCTCGAGGTAATGCCCTTTGCTAACCACGATATCCTGTTTCTGAAACCGGGGAAGCCGAACCGAATAGGTGATTCGGTAGAGCTGGCGCCCGTTTTTCTCACCCACCAGTTTTGGATGGGTAGTAAACCTGCCACCTTGCTGGGCAATTATTCCCTGGGAGATCAACGTTCCGATATGTTGGGATCCAACGGTGATGTCGAGACCTTCACGGGATTCATTCATATCAGAGATAAACGAAAGCCGCTCCCCGCCAGCCTGCAATGTGTCTTCGACCTGTTGTGCTATTGCAGCCGACATCTGGAGTTCAAATGTACTCAAAAGCCGCCCTTCAGCTCGTACCTGGACGATCCCTTCGTAATAACTTCCGCTTATCCGGTTACAACGGTCACATTGCTCCTTATTCCAGACTATTTCGACTTTACACGTGCCTTCGACGGACGTATCGTAGAACAACCCTTTAAGAGCCATTGTCGCAGTAGATCGATTCAGTGTATTGTCTTCGACAGATACAGTAATAGCCGGTTTCCGTACCATCGGATGAAAATGAACAGCAGCCTTTGCAAGGTCAGGGGCTAACTTGGTACGCTCCAGGTTAGTGTCAGACCATGTATTTACCTGTTTTATTGCCCCGCAGCTTGGGCAGTGGGTGCTTTTAATACGTCTGTCGCAGGTAAACCAGGGCGTTTTGTCTATCCTGCAATTGTTGCAGAGCCCTTCATCCTTCGTAAGTTTTCCGCATTTTGGGCAGAAACAATCCTGGATACTCATAACGAGTAGACCTGAGCGTGGGGTATATCCCCAATCATAATACAGCCGGATTTGGTGACGAGTCCCATGTCGATAGCGATACTAACCGAACGTTTGCCCATCAGGTTGATGTTACCTGCTTTTTTCAACGCTGCCCTCACGTTCTCTTCACTCGCTGGGCAGTTACCATAGAACGATTCGGTGATTTGAACAGAAAGCCCCCCGTGGCAGATTGTTGTATTCAGCAATTCCCGATCGCACACGGCCACGATATCACCCGTACCAGGTGAACAATGAACCTTCAAAAACATTGATTACCTATTAGCGGCGTGGAATAAAAAAGGTGAGTCGGAACCCTTCTTAAAGCGTGATCCTTACACCATATACTTTACTGACAGTTTCGGTATGAATCCGAAAGCAGTCATCTTCGGTGATCAGGCCATTCCGGAGCAACTGGTAAGTATACCGGGGTACTGATTTTGGGCCGATTACCGCTCCAGGTCGTGAATTCTCATCCATAAAATCACTCTCCATCGTAAACGTCCGCCGTTCTCTTGACAGCCGGGGTATGTCTTCATGTTTTGCGATTAGCGAGGGATGGAGCGGAGTATCGGGTGAACCGTAGTGTTTTACCACACGTTCTACCGGAAACCCGGCATTCCGTGCCATATCCCCGACATCGGTGCACGGACCACTTTCTGCATGGATCTGTAGCGCGCATCCACATTCTGCAGCACAGTTCAGGGCATGGTCAAGAATTTCGTTGGATCCAATCCAGACTTCCGGGCTGACCTCATAGTGTGGTCTCCCGCTTTTCAGGGCAACCGCCTTTCCCTTTCGCACATATTCGGCCGCACAATCTATTCCGGCTTTCATAATCTCGATGGCATCCGTCAGTGGCATGCGTTCAGAAAGCCTGCTGATTTCCGCAGGGTGTATCCCGAGAACCGGATATACAACAATACCCAACTCCTCAATCAGCGAAGCAACACGGAGCGTCTCATCAAACACCGGAGAAAAATCTGAACCCTTGGAAGGGTACACGGAGTGCGACCAGGAAGGTTTTGAAACGAGAAAGATATGCGTCCCGCCAGCCCGGAAAAAGTCTTTTGCTGCCGCTATTCCCCTCCCGTTTATGGGATCGATATGAATATGATCGTCTGTTACGGGGAAGTCATGAAGTTTCATTGCACTCAATGATCTGCATGAGAGGATAGCCTTTTTGGGGAAGAAGCCGCGCCCGGCAATAGGAAAATCCGACTCTGGTTACTATATCCACGTTGAACATAAGACCTGAAAGTTCACTGTATCCAAACACGTTATGGGTCATCAGTTTCCGATCAAGTCTGACCGCGATCTCCTCGACGAATGGCTGGAGGATAACTGCCTGCTCGATTGCGCTCTCAAGACCTGCCGCAGAATTTTGCGAAACAGGTGTTCCAACCCACTGATGGTAGAGCGCTCCGAGTTTTATTCCCGCTTCAAAAACTGCCTGATTCTGGCTGGTTACCATGAGTATTCTCTCCTCAAATCAATTGCAGGATGCCCAGTTTGGGTTCCATTGCCTCTCCTGACCGTACAAGCATATCAATACCCGTTTCAACTTTATCACGGGGAAAGCCCTTTGATACCACTACATCCACGACCTGATCTTTGGAAGCACGTTTTCCTTCACCGCCGATGTCACGAATAGCATCCTTGATCACTCTTACGATATCGCGTTTTTCCTTGGAGATCCCTGTCGCTATCTTATCGATATCAAAATTGCCGGTTCTTGCATCGTAGGCAATCTGGCGGAGACATGCATCAACAATATGAATCACACGTTCGGCATCATGTTGCTCTATTGTATCTGACAGCCTTATACGAGCACTGGCTTCTGCAAGCCGGACAAGCGCCTCCAGTTGTCGGGCAGTAACGGGGACTGGCTTGTTTGGCTCAGCTATACCTCTGAGCTTAAGATAATAGCTGACAAGCGCCTCTTTTGCCTCAGTTGAAAGAATGGGAAAACAGGATCGTTTTGAGTAAGCAACGTACTTCCGAAAGAGCGGAGGATCGATATCCGGCATCACTGGTTTGAGCTGCTGCTGTATGTATTCATCAGTAATACCAGGAATCGGTGTTTTTTTGTGCTGGGCAATCAGTTCACCGATTCCATGCGATTTAAGGATATGTTCAGCAATAGCAAGGTCTCGCTTCTGTTCAGGCTGGTCGGCCATGATGAATATGAGATCGAACCGGGAAAGCAGGGAAGGAGGCATATTAATCTGGTCAGAGATATCTCCATACATATCGAACCTGCCATATTTCGGGTTTGCTGCACCAAGGAGGGCACAGCGTGATTTAAGAGTTGCCGTTATCCCGGCTTTTGCGACGCTTATGGATTGCTGTTCCATCGCTTCGTGCAAGGCAGAACGGTCTTCTTTTTGCATTTTATCCATTTCATCTACCGCACAAACTCCCATATCGGCGAGGACAAGAGCGCCTGCTTCCAGTGTCCATCGCCCCTCCCCGAATTCATCCTTGACCGCGGTTGCGGTTAAACCGGCGGAGGTTGATGACTGACCACTCGTATATATTGCCCGGGGTGAAAGTTTAACAACATACCGGAGCAACTGGCTTTTTGCAATACCCGGATCCCCGATAAGGAGCACATGGATATCGCCTCTGAGGTGGCTCCCGTCAGGCATTTCTTTTGCGATCCCTCCAAATAACTGAAGAGCGATTGCTTCCTTGACATCCTCGCTGCCATATATTGTCGGGGCAATGGAATGGGTAATTTTCCGATATATCATCGGATCGCTGCTCAGGGATTTGATCTCATCCTCATCTTTCTCATCGATTTCCACTTCCTCAAATTCCTTCTCTGCTATTTCAATGGAATTGCATTCCAGAAAAATGTCAAAGACCGTACTTTTCTCACCTTTGACAATCCGCTGCATAGAGCGGAGAATGCCATTTATTATTACACGATCACCAGGTGCCACTCTGCCGGATAGATCATCGGTTACATCAACATCAAGTGTCTGGGGTTGTTCACCACCACGAAGCCCTTCCGGGGATTCCTGTATCCTGAGCTTTTGGGAATCGACAAACTTTGAGCGTTTGGGTAAAAGTTCAAGCTTTTTGAATGTGCACCCATCTGTGGCGCACCCCTCCGGTTCAATGAATTTTCCATATTTCTGCTTTTTAATGGTAAAATGTCCTGCAGGACATTTGAATGCTGCTTCAACTATGCGTGGCCGGACTTCCGTTGTCTTGCGCAGGATACCTTCAGCAGAGATGAATTTGTTAATATCGTCAGATCTGATATTGCGGATACCAACTTTTTTTGGGAGATTGATGAACCTGATATTGATACCTTTGGGCTCTTTGCCATCCTTTATCCTGATCAACTGGCTGTGTTTTATCGCTTCCCAGACGTCTTCGAGAACTTTTCCCGGATTTTCCAGGAGTTCATCAGCGAGGGCGATACCTGTTTTACCAAAACGTTCAACATCTCGGTAGTCGATGTAGAGCGACCGTTTATGAGGATATTCACGGGAGATTTCACCAATCTCTTTTTTATATTTACTTTTTAACAACCTGCTCCAGTTTTCGGTCTTATCGGTATCGTTCAGGTCAGATTTTTTATCCATATCCTCACCTGCATTTCTGAGCGCTCAGAACAAACCGGGCAATCAGTGCTTCCATCTGGATATCGCTGTTTGACCCTTCAGAAAGCCTGAAATCTGTTTCTCCCAGATGATCGATTAATTCAACCTTTAATCCCCTGTCCATGGGCTTCTGGACCAGTGCCCGATAGCACTGGTTAATTAATTCATTAGGTGCGATCCCGCGTTCATGGAGGAGTGAAGCAAGAAGGGTTTCGGCCCCATCAAAATCTCCGGATAACGCGAGTTTCATAAGATCTTCGATCTCATCCGGCCTCGCTGTCGAGGTTATCGCATATACTCTCGTTTCGTCAATGGCCGAACTGATAATTGCGGCACCCTGTAGTGCATTTATCGCCTTCCGCATATCTCCCTGTGCTATATAGATAATAGCCTCCACAGCCTCCGTCGTTATGCTGAGCCCCTCATGCAGCGCGATACGGCATACTTCTTCTTTAACCGCGACCGGCGCCAGAGGTTTAAAACGGTAAATTGCACATCTGCTTTGAATTGGATCAATAATTTTTGAAGAATAATTGCAGGAAAGAATAAACCGGCAGGTCTGCGCATAAGTCTCCATTGTCCGCCGCAGGGCGGCCTGTGCGTCAGTTGTCAGCGCGTCAGCCTCATCTAAAAAAAGAATTTTAAAAGTTGCCTCCCCAAGTGGTGTTGTGCGGGCGAATTGTTTAATCTGGTTCCGGACCACATCGATCCCCCGTTCATCGGAGGCGTTCAGCTCACGGAAATTCAGCTGCCATGAATCCTTAAAAAATTCGCGGGCAAGGGTCACAGCAGCAGTTGTCTTACCTACCCCTGCATTTCCCGTGAAAAGCAGGTGGGGGAGGTTTCCCGACTTCACATATGACGACAGTCGTTCTACAATTTCATCTTGCCCAACTATATCGGTAAGCTTTAGCGGACGGTATTTTTCAATCCAGATAGTATGATCTTCCATGGGCAATCCTGTCTCCTTTATATTATTTTTTCATTTATTGATGATCGTTCGTATAGTGTTACACAAAGAACCTGCAATCGGGGAAATTACGTGCTCTTTTTAATGAATGTCATAATGTTTATCATAAGGGTTTTGAAATTACTTTCCATGCAAAGAAAACTTATCGCATTCGTTCTGGTAATCATTTGTTTGGTTGCCGTACCTGTTGGGGGCAGCACAGCTAAAATCGCTGCCGGTGCTCCCGTCTTTGTGGGAGAAAGCAATCTGGATATTTCCAATGCATTGAACAGTTGTCGGATAATAGGATGGTGGCAAAATGGAACAAATACCAGCGCTCTTCCGGATAATACCATAACTTTGTACGAGCAGAACACTTTGTCGGAAATAATATATCACTATAACATCAGCCCGGCGATATTTTCCGATCACAAGGGAAAATGGTATTGTATCGATAAAAAACCCTTAAAAGTTGTTTTTGAAGTATTTGATCCGCAACTTGGTATCAAAGTCTGGGATCTGGATCATAACCAGGATATCAGCGGAAAATCGGTCTCGGTCCTGACAAATATCACCTATCGAGTTGATACAAATATGTATTCTGCACTCCAATCACTGAGTCGGCCTGATGTTACTCCCTTGGATTCATTTTTTTTCGTCTCGATGGTAGATCCTGTTGGTCAGAATGTCAATAATGTCTATACAGGTAGTACCGGAAATCCCAGAACGCAAATCCTGTCCTTCGATAAAGAACCCTTCATTTCTTCTTCACCTTTCTACTGGAAAAATGGAAAAGACTGGGACCATACTGCCAGGAATACAATCGGAGAACCTCTCTACCCGTTAGGTACGTATACTTTTGTGATCAACCAGGACCTTAACCATATGGTGGAATCCTTTCAGTCTTCTGGTATCACAAATCTGACGAATGGCATTACGGACACAAAAACTGTTACTTTTATTAAAGACAACGTTTCCGGGGCTAAACCGGTTACTACACTGACCGCGATGACAACAATTCCTGCCACAACTTCTGATTCGACAAAAAACTCCGTATCAACCTCAGTTTCTCCATCAACTTCAATTCCCCGGAAGACAACCTATTCACCCTTACCGGAGTGGATTGCCATACTCAGTTTGATCGTATGCTTGTTAATGATCAGAAAAAACTGATGAAATAGCGCAATCCATTTTTTTATACGGAATTAAATTCAATAAATGTGAAACGGAGAAATCCTAATGAAGTTTTATAAATTTCTCATGGTAATTCTCATTATTTCCGGGTTGAGTCTTTCCGTAATGGCTTCAGACTCATCGGATCAGCTGAACTCTGCCGGGGCACTCTATTCAAAAAGTGTTGATCTTGCAAATGCCGGAAAATATGATGAAGCTCTTCAGGTATCTGATCAGGCACTTGCTCTGAATGTGACTTCAATGGATGCCGTTATTCAGGCTAACCGGGCAGGTATTCTGGTGATGCTCGGTCGATTTGAAGAAGCAAATGCAGCAGCAGATGCGTCCATCGCCCGAGAAGGAAATCTAACAACCGCGCATTCGATTGCATGGTATAATAAGGGGAATGCGCTTCGATCTCT
>PMDE01000138.1 GCA_003154335.1 Methanoregula sp.
TATACCGGCAGATCACGCCATCTTTAATCCAGACCCAGCAGAGATTTTGTCCCCGTGCAGATTCAACCATCGAGAGCGTGTAACCATCATTCATCCGGGCATCTGAACTGATATCACCTTCCGGAATGGATGAAATAAGTCGTTCGATCAGGTCGAGTGAATCCATAATCTCAGATGCCTTGATGGTAAACCGGGAGAGTACATCTCCGTCACGCAGCCTTTGCAGTTTCAGTTCGAATTTGTCATAGATACCGTACGGGTGATTTACCCGCACATCGACTTCCCCTCCCGATGCCCGGGCCACCGGCCCGGTAATATTGAGAGGACGTAAGAGGGAAGGACGGATAATACCTGTTGCAGCAAAACGGTCGACTACCGATGAAGTCGAGAGCATTATTTTCAGCCCGATCCGGTAGCGCCTGCGCAGTTGTTTTGCGAATATGGCGATTTGATCGATCTGCGAAGGGGAAATGTCCCGGTTCATCCCGCCAATACAAACCATTCCCCTGAGGAAACGCGAGCCGCTCATCTGCTCAAACAAACGGAAACATTCCTCGCGCAGCACTGAGAACTGGCTTGCTCCCAGGGGGAACGCCACATCCACGAGCATGCCCGCCTGGTCTCCAAGATGCGAGCAGATTCGCTCCAGCTCAAGGAGGATAGTCCGCAGGTACCAGGCCCGGCCCGGGACCGGTATCTGCGAGATTTGTTCAACAGCAATACACAATGCGGTCGCATTCGCCACGGATTCATCACCGCTCACCGCTTCAGCAATCCTGATGCAATCCCGCGGGGATTTTCCCTCCGCAAGCTTCTCGATTCCCCGGTGTTTATAGAACATCCTTATCTCGAGATTGAAGATTGTCTCTCCAATCACACTGAACCGGAAATGACCCGGTTCGATGATTCCCGCATGCACCGGTCCTACCGGGACCTGGTACATTCCCTCACCGCTCACGATCCTGAACGGGTATTCATCGTTGGAATCTACGGACTGCTTCGTGGTGATTGGCGCATTCCTGAACGCTTTTTTGAGAGGATGAAAGCCTTCCGGATAGGTCTCGTGCAGGAAGAGTCTGCGTGTATCGAATGCCCCGTCAAACCCGACACCGAACCCGTCACGGCATTCACGTTCAAACCATGATGCGGAAGGACAGGTGCCGGCTATTGATGTCGCATGTCCGTTGATGTCCCGGACAAGCACAAGAATGCTGGTCCTCCGTTCAAACACGTAAAAGAGCGTGTGTTCAGCATTTTTGGAGAAACCTTCGCAACAGAAGATACTGATGAGAACGAATTTGTTTGCAACCAGGTGTGAAACAGCCGTTTCGAATTCCGGCTCATCGATGAACACATAATGTTCATTATTGGATCCTGTAGTGATCCGACCGGAAGAGGCATCATCTCCAAGAAATTCCTGTACCGCCCTGATCCCGATATCAATGTCAGCAGTCATCAGAAGTTCAGCTCCGTCACAATCTGATTAATGAAACCTGTAATTCCCGAGGGGAGAAAGATCCCGATAACAAGGAGGAGCACGAGCAGGAAAATGATGGGCACTTTCATACTGGCAGGTGTCCTGTACTGTTCAATATCCGTCTGTGCTTCCGGCTCTGAAACACTGGTGAAATTCATAAGTACAAAATATCCCAGGGCTACGGCAGAGATAAACAACAGCAGCAGCATCGCGGCAAGCACCCACAGGGAGACTGTACCCAGCTGCAGCAGGATGAAGAATTCAGAAAAGAAGAGGGGGAATGGGGGCATACCTATGATTGCAAGCCCGCCGAGAATGATCCCCCATGCGGCCAGTGGCTGGAGCCGGAATACATCCTTTATCTCATCTGCGGCATCGCTTACAAACCGGCTCCGGTACTGCCTGTGTAATATTCCGGAAGAGAAGAAGAGTGAGGCTTTGGTAAAAGAATGTGCCATAATGTGAAAGAGCACCCAGAAAACGGAGACCGGTGTTGAGATGGCAAGACCTACAAGCAGGATGCCCATATTTTCAACACTCGAGAATGCCACCAGTTTTTTTAAGTTTTTCTGGGGAAGCATTGACAGAGCAGCAATGCCGATGGTAAGGACGCCAAATACGGTAAGCATCGGTGCAATGGTGACAACTGCCGTTGACTGGTGCGTAATTGCATACATGCGGATGATCCCGTAGATACCAACATTCAGCAGGACACCTGAGAGAATGGCACTCACTGCCGAAGGAGCTTTGGCATGTGCTTCAGGAAGCCATGTGTGGAAGGGGAAAATCCCGGACTTTGCCGCAAGACCGATAAAGACGAGCGCAAAGGACGCTATCATCATGCCCGGGGGAAACGTTGTGGCATGCTGCATGAGTACTGTCCAGTTCAGGGTTCCCGTGCCAAGACTGACCCGTGACATTTCGAAGAGAAATATGAACCCGGCAAAGGTAAAGAGCATGGAGACCGAAGCAACGAAAATATATTTGATCGCTGCGTCGATATTCTCGCGGGCTGACAGAATGGCGATGAGCATTGCGGAGATGATAGTGGTCAGCTCGGCAAAGATCCAGAAAAGTGCGAGATTGTCAGAAATGAACGCAAGGACAATGACCAGCAGGAGCAGGGTCCAGGCCACATAGAAGAGCTTGAGGCTGCCTTTCTCCAGTTCCCCGCTTTTAAGGAGTCCTTCGACATATCCTCTGGCGTAAACTGCGGCACAGGTAAATATGAGCGTGGCAATAAGAACCTCAAAAAGACCAAGATGATCGATAAAGAAGTACTGGCTGTCGATGAGAAACGAAACAACGGGTACCTGCTGGAACACAACGAGGTAAGCAGTAAGAGTCGTAAAGATCAGTGCCTGGCCAATACAGACGGAATTCATCTGCCGGTGGTTCCGGGCGAATGCGATGATGACAAGTGAGAGCACGGATACCAGAACAAATGCAATCAGGATCATATAACCTCCTCAGAATCATCCAGAAGATGGAAGCGGTGGAGACGTTTGTGGTAATCCTCAAGGGTTGAGTCAATACCGACAGAAAGGATGGTTGTCAGGATAACAAGGATAATAAGATCGATAATAATCAAAAACTCGATGATGAACGGGAGTTCCGTCACAAACATTCCAAAAAGAAGCACCCCGTTTTCCATGGAGAGAAAACCCAGCACCTTCGTGATCGCCCGCTTTCTGCTGAATGTCACCATCATACCCATCAGCATAAGCGATATTCCCAGGACAGCACCAAAGAAGAAGAGGTTCTCCCTCGATGGACTTCCCACTACAATTCTTGAAAGCGCCATGTAGATCACCAGCATCAGTATCATGGAGATAAGGAGTGATGTGGTGGGACTGAGGTAATGGAATTCGATGTCGCGCTTGATCCGGATCTTTTCCTGGATGGTTGCAATGAAGTAAGGGATGATTATTACCTTGCTGATAAATGTAACTCCCGCAATTGCCAGGAGAACCACGGATCCTTCAAGAAAATAGAGTGCAAGAGCAATGCAGACCAGAGTGAGACTCTGGAGAGCATAGACGGACACCACGGAAAGCAGGTTGCGTGTTGAGATAATGTACGCTGCAGTGATGATGACGCAGACAAACAGGATCCTTATAATTCCTTCAATCGTTACCTGCTCTATCACGAAAACACCTCAATGATGATGATAAGAGTTGAGAAGAAGAATGCCATGGCAAAGAGACTCGGTAGCTGGAAGAACCGTTTCTTTGCCATTGACGATTCAAAGAGCCCGATTACTCCTGCGAGGACAGAACATTTAATCATAAAAGCAATCACGGCTATGAGAATCCCTGCAAAGGTGAGGGTTGTAGCAATACCGAAAGGAACGATCAGGTTAATGAGGAGGGCCATAAGAACTGTCATCTTGACTGCAGAGGAAAGTTCCATCAGGGCTAAATTCCTGCCGGATTGTTCAAGGATCATCCCTTCGTGGATCATAGTGAGCTCGAGATGTGTTTCAGGGTTATCAACCGGGATCCTCGAGGTTTCTACGATGAGAATGATAAACAGCGAGATGCCGATCAGGATTAGTGTCGGTGTGGCTGGTGATCCGGATGCTGCGGTGAGAAAAAACATGTCAAAAATATTGAGGGACTTAAAGACGAACGCCAGGGCAGCAAAGACAATAATGGTCGTAGGTTCAATGATCGACGATATACTCATCTCCCGCGAACTGCCCATTCCTCCAAAACAACTGCCGGCATCAAGACCTGCGAGCGCCATGAAGAACCGGGCCAGGGCAAGCAGGTACAAAAAGAGGATGATGTTTCCGATACCCCCGATGGGTTCGGGTACAAAGACCAGCGGGACGAAGAGGGCGGCAACGAGGATTGCTGCCAGTGTGACAAGAGGTGTGACCCGCATTATCCGCGAGGAGTTGGGTGAGTAAATGACCTCTTTTTTTAACAGTTTTATTAACGTGAAGTATGTCTGGAAGACGGATGGGCCAGACCGCCCCTGTGTCCATGCCTTGACTTTCTTTATCAGGCTGACGAAAAGTGGCGAAATTGCCAGAATTATCGCAGTATTGATAACAAGGTACAGGACAAAATCGAAGTTCATGCAAACCACCCGAGGAAAATGATGAGGGCGATGACCGTGATAAAAACATAGAAAAGGTACGTATCAAGGCACCCGTTCTGGAATCGTGATACCTCTTTTGCTAACCGCATGGACTGTTGCGCTATGGGGCGGTAAAGATACTCCTCAAAGACCTTCAGGAGACGTATTTCTCCCCTGCCCTCTTTGAAGATGCAGTTTTTCTGGTCAAAGAATATTCGTTCATTTTTTGTCCTTGTACGATAGATCGCGGAGAAGATGATGTCGAGAGGTTCAGAGAACCCATGGCCACTGTATTCTGACGACGCTTTCTGGGAGAGCGTCCCGCATCCCCATGTTTCACTTATCCGTACTTCATGCGAGGCCGTAAAATACAACGCACCATACGTAAGGACAGCCATTCCGAGGAGCAGCAGGCCTACGAGAAGCATATCCGGGAGGGGAACGGCAAAACCCACGATTGTAAAGATCTGGAGTGCGAATACCCCCAAAAGGATACAGGCAGCCGCAAGTATCGCCGGCCCGATCAGCATTGTGCGGGGGACTTCACGCGCCGCAGCGCTCTCCTGAGAACGCGGCAGAGCAAGGAATATCGAGCCAAACGCTTTGACAAAGCATGCCGCGGATAATGCGCTGGTGAGTGCAAAGAGGGCAAGAGAAATAAAGAGGATCACTTTAAACAGCGGATCTACGACAGTAACTGAGGAGAAGAAGGCAATAAAGATCAGGAGCTCGCTTGCAAACCCGTTCAGGGGGGGTAAAGCGGCAATTGAGAGTGCGCCGACAAAGAAAAGCGCGGAAGTGACCGGCATACTCCGCGAGAGGCCTCCCATATGTTCAATGTCTCTCGTTCCGGTTGCATACACAACCGATCCCGATGTAAGGAAGAGCAGGCTCTTAAAGAGGGAATGGTTCAGCGCATGAAAGAGCGCTCCCAGCAAACTGATGGTTGCAAGCAGGGGGAGGCTGCTTGCGGTAAAAATCACAAAAAGACCAACACCAATAAAAATAATACCGATATTCTCAATGCTCGAATAGGCCAGCATTCCCTTGACGTCATGCTCTTTTAACGCGTAGATGACCCCGAGAACTGCCGATGCTGCTCCAGCAGCAAGAATCAGAACGCCCCACCAGAGGTCAGGCGTGAAAACGTCCAACAGGAAACGAACAATACCATATACGGCGATCTTGAGCATCACGCCGGACATAAGTGCGGAGACCGGGGATGGGCTTGCAGGGTGTGCATAGGGCAGCCACTTGTGGAACGGGATAATTCCCGCCTTGATGGAGAATCCTAAAAAAAGAGCGAGAAAAGCGAGGGTGATGAGAGGTGCTGATACTGGTGAAAGGTGCAGAAAAGCAAACGAACCGCTGATGATATAAAGGACGATGATTCCCAGAAGAATAAAAAGAGACGATAACTGGGTCATCACAAAATAAAATATCCCGGCTTTTATTGTGTCGCGTTGCGAATATTCGTACATGACCAGGAAAAATGAGGCTCCCGCCATCAGTTCCCAGAACAGGAAAAACGAGATTGTATTTGCGGAAGCGACAACCAGCACCATCGCAAGGACGAACAGATTGGTACAACTGCAGAGGAGGTTTCGTCGGGTTGAACCATTTTCATGCTCAATATACCCGGTGAAATAGAGAGCGACACACGATGAGACAACTGCGATGATGAAAAGAAAAAATGAAGCGAGCCGGTCAATAACAAACGAAAGTGAGAACCCCGGGATGGGTTGATAAAGAATAAAGAAAACCGAATCACCCTTAAGCAGGGTCATAAGAGAGAGCATCCCCAGCAGAAGGGATGCAACTATTGTACATGAGAACGAAAATGTCCGTATAAATCTACGGTCAAACGATGCAGTTATCAGGGGAAAGATTGAGCCGGCAAGAAGAATGACGAGCGATAGAATGAAAAGTTCAACTATCATCTTTGCACCTCATTACCCTGTTGTGCATTTCAGCTGACATAAGACCGCAGAAATTCACCCATACTCTCTCCAGAACTCCGATTGAGTATAATCCGGTTATTCATGCCCTCAACCCATATCAGGTTGCCTGTTCCGAAATTAGAGCAGTAGGATCACGTTTCATCGGACAGACATCTATTCCTTTGAGATTTCCCATGCAGAACCCAAACCTGTCCCGGATTGTTTTTGGCAGGTCACACTCTGCCATGGGATAGAACCCCAGGCTTCCATAGAAATCCACCAGTTCAATCTTTGAGTGCATGTAGAGGGTCTCATGTCTGCCGCACTCCTCTACGAGAAGGATCATAACCGAGCGGGCAAATCCATGCCGCCGGTATTCGTCGAGAACATAAACCGCATCGACTTCGAGACCGTCCGGATGGCGTGAGCATCGGGCAACTCCTATCAGTTTTGAACCCGCGAATGCAGCAAAAAGCCGGTCATTGATCTGATCAGCAGTCTGTTGATGGTAGTGGACCCAGATCTCCCGTTCAGCCCTGACGAGCTCAGCGGGAGAAAGCTCGCGTACATCCACGGCACCGAATTCCTGAGCCGTCGATGCAACGACACCCGGGGAAAACAAGGCTTTTCCAATCTGAATAAAAAAATGAGAATGGAAAGTGACAAAACCTCCGCTTTCCTCCCCGGCAAGCGTATAAAGGGTAAGAAGGGTCTGGTCCTCGCTGAACTGTTCCGGGTCAGCGTAAGAAGAAATGATCGGTATACGGCACATCCTCAAAAACTGTTTTCCCTGCAGGGATATGATACAGATAATCGCGCATTCGGATCATCGTTGCGATGTCAATTTCTTTATGTTGCCCTCTTCTAAACATAAAAGCATCTGTAGTCTCCGAAGAAAAACTGTTTTTTTAACCTATATTTCGGACTTTTCCGCTCAAAGGGCAGGTAACATTTTGGAATCCCACAAAAAATTCTGCCTGGATATGAAATCCGGCAATAAATATTGACAATTGCAATTTCTGCGCGCAAAATGCGTCATGAGGTTTTTGCTGAACGCATAATGGGCAGCCAAGTGAGCCCCCCTGTTCTTTTTCTGACCTGCAATTATCCGAATAAAATCACAAAATTTAACTGATTGCCGGCACGAGTGGAAACTACAGGCAGACTTTCACCGGAGAGCTAACGGTGAAGTTGCCGCGGACAGGTGAAAAGAGGATTATGATCGATAAACTATTACTGGGAAATTATAAGTTCAGGGAGTCAGATTTCACCCCGAATATCGACTATTACCGCGATCTCGCATCTAGCCAGCATCCTTCAGTACTCTGGATCGGGTGTTCCGACTCACGGCTCCAGACGGGGCATATCACCCAGGCAAGAGCGGGGGAGTTGTTTATCCAGCGAAATATTGGTAATATTGTGCCCATCCATGACTGGAACTTTGCCACCGTGCTTGAATATGCAGTTGTTCATCTCAAAGTAGACGATGTGGTTATCTGTGGACACTCAAACTGCGGTGCGATTCGTGCTCTTGATAAGGAAAGTACGGATTCCTATATCCCGCTCTGGCTGAATAATGCCCGCGAAGCGCAAGTCCGGGTGGATAATAAAATTAGTCCTCCTGTGACGGTGCTTGAAAAAGAAGAGCGGTACCGGCAGATCGAACAGGAAAATGTCAGGCTCCAGATCGAACACATTTATACGTACCCGCTCTTGAAAAAGGCGGTTGATGAAAAGAAAATTCAGGTTCACGGACTTTATTACGATCTCGGAACCGGTGCGCTCACCCGGGTAACCTGAAGGATCAGAAACAGGCATTAATCTCTTTTTTGATCCGGTCAAGAACAATGCGTCCGATACGCGTTAGTTTTCCGTTCACCAGTACGATGGGTAACGGGGGATAATCAGTTTCAATAAGCTGCTTCACATATCCGGGGACCTCGTCATCAACCAGGGTAAGCCTGAGATCGACCCGGTCACCGTATTCTTTCCTGAGTTCTCCTGCGAGTGCTTCAAAAGCGGAGGTGAGTTTACCCGTTGGATAACAAAGGGAAAGGCCGCAGGTCCGGTTTTCATCGCAGGGGAACGGGCAGCACTCGGAATACTTGAGCCCGATAATTTCAACGGTGACGATACCAGTCATGCGAGTAACTTTGGTTTAATCGGTATTTTAGGATTCGTTATGGGATCCTGTTTGCCTGCACGGGAACCCACAAAAATGATTTTTTAAATGAACTGCTCGAACCGCTCTTTTTTAGCTTTGCAGACAGGACAGATTTCCGGGGGCTGATCGCGGGCGCAGAGATAACCACAGACAGAACAACGCCAGACGGGGAACGGCAGGGACAGTGCAGGTGTGGTGGAGATTGTCTGTATGGATCTCTTTTTACCACGCATGGATCGTGGGGGTCTCCTTTCAGGAACCGGTATTGTATGTTTTTCTCCTTTTGAAACAACTTCGCTTACATAAAGTGCACAATAGCAGGCGCCAAAATCGGTAAGATCGGGGTCACGGTAATTGCAGGGACAGATAATATCAAGGTCTTCTTCTTTTTTTCCTGAAGCGAGACGGCAGGGGCAGCTCTGGTATCCATAACGATCTCTATTTTTTATCAGTCCCCGTACAAGATTTTTTGTGAATTCTGTATCAGGGTTCAGGAAATATCCTCCGCTTTCTGCGTCATTTTTGAGAATACCATATTCACGGTCAACTTCTTTTTCGTCCACAACAATGAGGCTCATTTACTTCAAAGCCTCCCGAATCTCATCATCACGAAATCCAACAATACCTTTCCTGTCGTTTATAACAAGAGTCGGGAAAGAACCCTTCGGGTTCCATTTCTCGACTTCATTCATGATATCGTCCTGTTCCTTATCTTCGAGAAGATCAACATAGATGTAAGAAAATTCTACACCAAGTTCCCGTAACAGATCTTTTGTCCTGGCACACCATCCACAGGTACTCAGGGCATACAACATCACTTTCCCCTTCTTCTTTCCGTCCACATGTTCCAGCACCATAAAAACCTCAGTTTTATCCTGTCATGGAGATTGCAGTAAATACTATATATAAATGGGGTTAGGCTAAGGTTTTCCTCTCAAAAAATTCTTTTTAGCCCCCATTCGGGTTCCCAACCCTTTTTGTAAAGAAGAGAAAAGAAGAGAAAAAAGGCATCCAGCAAAATATGGGAACTTGGTTTTTTTGTTAAATCTGATGTAACTGTGCTATCGTTAATAACTATTCAGGCACATGATATATGGAAATTATGAAGGCGGTTCTGGGTCTTGAGGATGGACAATTCGTTGCAGGTGAAGGATTTGGAGTTGATGGGGAGTGCTCCGGTGAACTTGTGTTCAATACTCAGATGACCGGGTATATGGAATCCCTTACCGATCCGAGTTATTTCGGCCAGATCCTGATGTTCACCTTTCCCCAGATCGGCAATTATGGCGTTGACCGGCAGAATTTCCAGAACCCGGATGTCTGTGCACTCGGTTGTATAGCCAAAGAGATCTGCGAGAAACCTTCCGCCGGCCCGTCAGTCAGAACTTTTTTTGAAGAAAATGGCCTTCTGGGGATGAGTGGTGTTGACACCCGCGCTCTGACTATCGAGATGCGGGTTCATGGGACGATGCGGGCTGCCCTTGTTACCGGGAGTAATGATGGGGAATATGCAGTGCAACTGGCCCGGCGGGCCCCCTCGATTTCAGATATTGTCCCGATTCCCGAAGTCTCCTGTAAAGAGCCTTATCGGGTCTTCGGAAGTGGAAAACGAATTGCTGTAATTGACCTGGGGATAAAGCAGAATATGATCACAAGCCTTGCGAAGCGGAACGGGGATCTGTATGTCTTTCCGTATAATGTCAGAGCCGATCAGATCCTTGCCTGCAGACCAGACGCAATTCTCATCAGCAACGGGCCCGGGGATCCAAAGCAGGCAACGGATGTGATCCGGTGTTTAAAGGATCTTCTTGGCCATGTTCCTGTTTTCGGGATCTGTATGGGTATTCAGGTTTGCGCACTGGCTCTCGGGGGAGATACCTACAAGCTTAAGTTCGGGCACCGGGGAGCCAACCAGCCGGTACGGTTTAAAGACGGAAGGATCTTTATCACCACCCAGAACCACGGTTTTGCTGTAGATGCCCATTCCCTGCCGGAGGGTTGCGGGGTTTCTTACACCAATGTGAATGACGGTACACTGGAGGGATTTGAAAACAAAGACCTCGATCTTACGACAGTCCAGTTCCACCCCGAGGCGCACGGCGGCCCACGGGATACCGAAGCGCACTTCTTTGATGCCCTGTTCAGGAGGATCGCCTGATGCCAAAACGGGCAGACATCAAAAAAGTCCTTATGATCGGGTCGGGTCCGATTCAGATTGGGCAGGCCGCAGAATTTGATTTTTCCGGCTCCCAGGCATGCCGGGCACTCCGCGAAGAGGGTATTAAGGTTGTTCTGGTAAACTCAAATCCTGCAACAATAATGACAGACCCGGAGATGGCCGATGAAATCTATATCGAACCTCTCCGTGCAGATATTATAGCAAAAATAATCGAGAAGGAAAAGCCGGATGGCATTCTTTCCGGCATGGGTGGGCAGACCGGACTCAACCTTACGGTCGAACTCGCCGAGATGGGGGCGCTTGAAGGTGTGGAGATCCTGGGCACCCCGCTCGAGGCGATCTATAAAGGAGAAGACCGGGAGAAATTCCGTGATCTCATGACGGAGATTGGTGAACCTGTCCCCAGGAGTATTATCATCAATTCGTTAAGCCAGGTCGACGAAGCGATAAAAACAATCGGGCTCCCGTCGGTTGTGCGCCCGGCATATACCCTGGGAGGAGCCGGAGGGGGGATTGGGAAAACAAAAGAGGAGCTGATCCGGATCATCGAACTCGGTCTCGCCCGCTCGCGGATCCACCAGGTACTGATTGAAGAAAGTGTCCTTGGCTGGAAGGAGATTGAATTCGAGGTNNGACGATGAATTCCAGATGATGCGAAGTGCAGCGATTCATATCATCCGGGCACTTGATGTGCAGGGGGGTTGCAACGTCCAGTTCGCGTTCCGTGACGGGGATTACCGGGTTATTGAGGTAAACCCCCGCGTTTCCCGGTCATCAGCACTTGCATCTAAAGCGACTGGGTACCCTATTGCCCGGGTTGCAGCAAAGATTGCCATCGGGCTTCGGCTTGATGAGATTACGAATACAGTGACCGGATGCACTCCTGCGTCTTTTGAACCTTCCATCGATTATATCGTTGTGAAGGTCCCCCGCTGGCCTTTTGACAAATTCAAGGGGGCGGACAGGACGCTGTCAACGTCAATGAAGAGTACCGGCGAAGTCATGGCGATTGGGAGGACAATCGAGGAAGCCTTCATGAAAGCAAAGCGCTCCCTCGATACCGATGTTATCGCCCACACGAGCCAAAGCGAGATCCGCATGATCCTTTCGAGGCCGACAGATGAACGATTTCACTGTCTTTTCGATGCCTTCCGTCAGAACTTCACTCTGGATGAGATTTTCCAGCTGACCTCAATACTTCCGTTTTTTTTGGAAAAGATCAAAAACATTGTTGATCTGGAGAAACGGCTTGCGGAATACGGCGAATGCGAGGATATCCTGAAAGCGAAAAGATATGGGTTCCCGAATACCGAGATAGTAAGGATCACCGGAAAATCCTTTGAAGAGATTGAGAAAATTGCCGGTCTTCCTTCGTATAAAATGGTGGACACCTGCGCCGCAGAATTCCCGGCCAGTACTCCATATTTTTATTCCACCAGGGAAACAGTCTGTGAGATCATTCCCAGTGACCGCCAGAAAGTCCTTATCCTCGGGTCAGGTCCCATCCGAATCGGTCAGGGAATTGAATTTGACTACTGCACGGTACATGCGGTACAGGCTCTCCGGGATGAAGGCGTCGAGGTCCATATTGTCAATAACAATCCCGAAACCGTGTCAACGGACTTTGACACTTCAGACCGGCTCTTTTTTGAGCCAATGCAGCTCGAGGATGTTGTCAATATCTTAAAAAAGGACCATTATTATGGCGTAATGGTACAGTTTGGTGGTCAGAATGCAGTAAACCTTGCAGTCCCCATCGAGCAGGAAATACGGCGTCTGGGTCTCGACACCAGTATTCTCGGCACAAGTCCGGATGCGATGGATATCGCTGAGGACCGTGACCGGTTCAGCGTGCTGCTCAATAAACTCAAAATACCCAGTCCGGCGAACAGTTCAGCATATTCAGAGAGTGATGCCAAGGCTCTGGCCGAGCAGATCGGGTATCCCGTGCTTGTCCGGCCGTCGTATGTGCTCGGGGGAAGGGCGATGGAAATCGTTCACGATGAGCGTGAACTTGAGACCTATATGAAGGAAGCCGTGCGGGTCAGCAGGAACCACCCGGTTCTGATCGACTCCTACCTCCAGAATGCGATAGAGCTNNCAGGCGGGTATCCATTCCGGTGATTCGGCATGCGTTATTCCTACCCAGTCACTGTCCCCGGGCGTCCTGGATACTATACGGGATTATACTAAAAAGATTGCGCTGGGACTCGGGATCATAGGGCTGGTGAACCTCCAGCTCGCCGTCAAAGACAATATTGTGTATGTCCTTGAAGCAAATCCGCGTGCAAGCCGTACCGTCCCATTTGTTTCCAAAGCGACGGGGATCCCCGTCGCAAAGATTGCGGCAAAAGTNNATGCTCGGTCCCGAAATGAAAAGTACCGGCGAAGTAATGGGAATTGATTACGATTTCGGGCTTGCATTTTACAAAGCCTGTATTTCAGCAGATAATGAGCTTCCTCTCAAGGGTAATATTTTTATTTCTGTTAATATCGAGCAAAAGATCGAGGCAATTCCCATTGCACGGCAATTGCGTGATCTCGGGCTTGTACTCTACGGCACTGAAGGGACCGTGGACTACCTGCATGAAGCAGGTGTCGAAGCGCATCTCGTAAGGAAAATTCAGGAAGGGTCACCCAATGTCCTGGATATGATGCGACACGGGGAAATCCGCCTTATTATCAATACCCCTCAGGACCGTCAGTCCCGGCAGGATCATTACCAGATCATGCGTGCGGCCGTGGATTTCGGGATTCCATATATAACTACACTTCAGGCAGCGCNNGTTGTTCCCTTTATTGGCGAATCGGGCAACTCTCATCAAAGAAAACGGGAATATGTCACATATTAATTGAATATCCTTATATACCGAAATAACAAAAAAAGATGCATGAAGAAATTATTTGTTGTTCTCGCGATCCTGTTTGTAGGGATTCTTCTCGCGGGCTGTACTTCTCAGCCTTCTGTAAATGTAACCACAACGGCACCAACAACGGTACCGACGGCTGTTCCAACAATCGTTCCAACCGTGAACGCAACGGTTGTTCCGACTGTGAATATTACACCAAACCAGACCGCGACAACAGTTCCGACACCCACCCCAACGCCCCAGCCTACATTCACGATAACCTTCACCACAGATATGAGAATTATGCCCAGTACATCGTTAACTGTTCCGGTTGGTAGCAAAGTAGTCTGGGTGAACAACGATCCACGAGCACCTCATGGTGTAGAGGCGGTTGACGGGGCAGGAGCAAAATACTTTGGTGGCACGATCCCGGGACAGATCCCCTTCGGAAAGTCGTTCAATGTAACTTTTGACACGGTAGGTTCGTTTGACTACAGAACAACCTTCCAGCCGGCAACTACCGGAAGGATCACCGTCACGAAGTAAAATCCGATAATCGTTCAGGAAAACCAGCCTGAACAACCTTTTTTCCTGTTCTTCCGTATATCATATCCGGGTGCCCTGGCGGCTATGATCATCATCCGGGGATTCCCGCGCTTTAACATATATGCTTCCACCACCTATCTTTATACCAATATCAGAGTGGAGAACCATTCATGGGAAAAGGTACTATTGTCCTTGCATATTCCGGAGGTCTTGATACCTCGATCTGCATTCCGCTTTTAAAGGAACGCTATGATTATGATCGCGTCGTTACTGTTGCTGTTGACGTGGGTCAGCGGGATGAAGAGATCGATATTGCAACAAAAAAAGGAAAAAAATTCGCCGACCGACATTATACGATCGACGCACGGAAAAAATTCGTCAGCCAGCATATTTTCCCGGCAATCAGGGCAAATGGATCTTACGAGGGCTACCCTATGGGGACTTCACTTGCACGTCCTCTCATAGCAGAAGAAGTCGTTAAAGTAGCACGAAAGGAAGGTGCAACAGCAATCGGACATGGATGCACAGGGAAAGGTAATGATCAGCTCAGATTTGATGTTGTCATTCGCGGAGCCGGACTTGACGTTGTTGCACCAATCCGGGATCTGAACCTGACCAGGGACTGGGAAATTGAGTATGCAAAAAAACATCATATTCCCGTGCCGGTAAAAAAAGACAAGCCCTGGAGTATGGATGAGAACTGCTGGAGCCGCAGCATCGAAGGAGGAAAGCTCGAAGACCCTGCCTATCATCCCCCTGAAGAGATCTATCTCTGGACCGTATCAGCCCGACATGCTCCCGATGTCCCGGAGAAAGTTACGCTTGAATTCAAAAATGGGATTCCTGTAGAGGTTGACGGGAAAAAATTCCCCGGCTATGAATTAATCCAGAACCTGAACAAACGTGCCGGGAAACACGGGATCGGCCGCAATGACATCATTGAAGACCGTATCCTTGGACTCAAGGCTCGCGAGAATTATGAACACCCTGCTGCAACGGTTATTCTCCTGGCCCACCGGGATCTTGAGGCCCTTGTGCTGACACGGCAGGAGCTCGCGTTTAAACGCATGGTGGACGACAAATGGTCCGAATTGGCCTATAAGGGACTTGTTTATGAACCTCTCTACGCTGCACTGAATGCCTTTATTAACACGACCCAGGAACGGGTAAACGGCAGTGTTGACCTTGAGCTTTACAAAGGCAGCGTCAGGGTGCTGGGGAGAAGTTCCCCCGATGCACTGTACTCAGGGGATCTGGTATCATTCGATAGTTCGTCAATCGATCAATGTCATGCGATAGGCATCTCCCACTATTTCGGGCTTCAGGCTAGACTTGCGCATAATCTAAAAAATAAGAAAGTGAAAAACAACAAATCATAAAACTATTCTCATTTTTCCGGATCCTTAAGAATTTCTAAAAATCTTAGGATGTTCTCCAACGATTGATCGTGTTACAAACGGCGAGAAGTCTGGTAAGTATACCTTGAATTTTCTGAGAACTGAAGATCCCGTTTTTGAAAAAACTCTGTTATTTATTGAAACGGGTCTGGCCTTTTCTTTTGGTGAAACTATTGATCCGCAGGTGTCTTTCATTGAAATAAAATCAGTTTTTACACCTAAAAAAAAATTTCTTCATATTGCAAAAGGAAAAAAAACAGAAAATTATATGGATTGAGAATAAAGAAACAAAATACTCATGTGTGCCAGTTTTTTTTCCCGCTTCACCAAGCCAAAACCCCATATTGTTGAAAGTCCTCCTCCACCCCAGATCGCGCACGGACCGGGGATGCAGGTTCCGGAATATAAAAACAAGCCCTATTTTATTGTTGCCTCGGTTGAAATGGGAAATACCACCACCAAATGTATCCTGACCGGCGTTAGTCTTGAAACCGGTATGTCTTATGTTATCAATAAGACGGTGAAAATGAGTCGTGATATCCGTCTTCCAAAACCCGGGGAGACCGTTTTTGGGGCAACCCTGGATGGCACCGAGCTGACCCGGGAGTCGGTAACTGAGCTCGTGAGGGATACCCTGCTCGAGAGCCATGAGAATGCACATCTCGATGTGATAAAGGATCTTGATTTTGTCGTCCGCAGCACAGGTGTCGTTGCTGAGATGGAGTCACCGGATCAGATCGGGGATTTTGTTATTGCTCTGGCAAACGGATGCCTGATCGCCGGAGTCCCTCCCCGGAAAATGACGCCTCCGATGTCAAAAGAAAATCAGTCATTAAAACTCCAGCAGTTTAGTTTTGCTGATAAAGTGGTGTTTGTTGGTGCTGTTGCAGGTGTTATACCCCCCGTTGGTTCGACCGGTGTTGAAATGGTGGCAAACGAAATGGAAGGCGAGCTCGCAATGGCAGGAATCAAAGAAGGAGCGAAATGGACACAGGTTGATTTTCGCAACCCATGTGTTTCTGTAGATTTTGGCACAACTCTTGACGGTCGCATCACCAGCGATGTCTCTCCTGATAATCCTAATCCATTTGCAAAAACCGTGGGGAATTTTTGCGGGCTTGCCGGTGCTATTCCTGATGCTGTAGTCAGGGGAACCGGCATGGTAAACGAGCGGACCGGAACTGCGCTGGACATTTTCGGTGAGCACAGCGTTGCGGGGGGATTGTTCAGCGGAGGTAACCGTCGCGTTGTGGACGAATATGTTGAAAAGTGCCACCGGCATATCGATATACGCATCGTGCCACCCGAACGCGACCGGTTCGGGCGCGTCCCCGTTAATGCACGGCTCGCAAGAGAGTCCGGTATTGCCATGATCGGATGCGACTGCGGTGTGAACAGCAGCGAACTTAACGAACTTGTAGCCATTGGCTCCGAAATTCATAAAAAATACAATCTTGCAACCCTCAACGAAGTGGTCGATCGTGTCTGCGCTAAAATGGCACTCCGTCTTATTGATGTTGCAGTCGACCAGAATCTTGTTCTAAGGAATTCTTCGATTGGGTTTACCGGCAGGGCTGCAATATCCGGCCGAAAACCAGAGTATATCCTTGATGGAATCATCGAACGCAACCTCTTTGACGATCCCAATGATCATCTGGTTTTTGTTGACGACGGTCTTGCACGGGGCGCTGCTCTGATGGGACGGTGCATGAATTCCCTGGGCAAGCCAAAAAATCCCATAGGCGGGGTTCGAGGGGGCCCATGTATTATGAGCCGGCGGATCAAGATAGGTAAATAACGTTGGTGAAAGAAGATGGAACAAGTTGGAAAAGAAGAGCAGCAGTACGATATCCTGATCCTTCCCGGGGTGCCCCAGAAGCTTATTGTGGATATATCCGAAAAATTTGATGTAAGTATTGTGGAACGCAAGGAAAAAATCAAGTTTGCCAATATGGATGGCGATGAGCGGGAGCTTCTGGCATTCAGGGGTAAAAAGGAGATCCTTGAGCAGGTCGAAAAATACATGATTGAACAGCTGAATGATTTTGTCAGGGAAAAATAAATTTTTTATCCAGTCATTATTGTGAAACATTTTTCCGGGAAAAAATGAGATAATGATGAATTTTTAATTAATTTTTCAGGTTTACACTCTATTGGCAATCATTCCTATAAAAATTTGTTTTCCTCGGATGGGATATTTTTCAAAGGTAACGTGGTATTTTAACAACTGATTTTTTTATAAACTCTTTTGTAAAATAGTCCTCCAATTACTTGACCATTACGTTCCTGCGGGTTTTTTTCTACGCACCTCCGCCCCCGCCAGCTGTGGTAATCCCCCACAAGATGGACCAGTACACCGGGGTAAAACAAACGAAAAAAAAGATGCCTGAAAATCATGGTCCCTGTTTTGATTTTTAGTTTTAGTTACGAAATTTTCCCGGAAATATCGTATTGAAAAATAAAAAAATCCGGGTGAATTGGTAATTTACCTTTTTTATATGCTATCTTTTGGCTCTGGAGAAACGGACTTGAACCTATTGCATTCACTCCGGAGCCATGAAAAATCAATTAGTTACGTGAGTTCCCTGCATCAGGGTCTCTCTTGGATACAGCGGTGGTAAAGAGGTTTTTAGCTTTTTTTAATCCCTTAAACCGCAACGGCGCGCCCCCGCGGCTGGATTGAGGAGTATTAAAAAACTCCCTGCCCGCCGTGCCTCGGAGAAACCCTGAGGCGGAGGTCCTTCGTATTGTAGTGTAGTACGATTTTCATGGTTCCGGAGGGAACCTTATTTATTTATGTCCGTTTCCACTGACCTCTGATTTTTAAAGGTTTTTCCTGATCTCTGTAATTTGTTAAGAAAAAAAGCGGCACTTCTAAGGATCCACGAAAAAATTTATTTTCCAAGCAGACGGATAAGGAGTGCTTTTTGCGCATGGAGGCGGTTTTCCGCTTCGTCCCAGACCAGGCTCTGGCCGCCTTCCATCACTTCATCAGCGATTTCCTGGCCACGGTGCGCGGGAAGACAGTGCAGGACGCGTGCATCCGGCGAAGCGAGCTTCAGGAGCGCTGCATCAATGGTGTATCTGGCAAACACCCGGAGCCGCTCTTCGCGTTCATCATCGTCCCCCATGGAAATCCAGGTGTCCGTGATAATTACCTCCGCATCCTTTACCGCCCGTTCCGGCTTTCTGACAAGGGTTATTTTTCCTCCCATGGTTTTTGCTTTTTTTACGATATCTGAAGCGGGTTCATACCCCTTCGGCGTCGAGACGGTCACCTCCATACCGGTGAGAACCGTTGAAAGAATCAGGGAATTACAGACATTGTTCCCGTCTCCAACCCAGGCTACTTTCAAGTCGCGTGTTGAACCGAAATGTTCCTGGATCGTCATGATATCGGCAAGCAACTGACACGGGTGTTCGAGATCAGAAAGTCCGTTTATCACGGGTATTGTGGCATGCCGGGCGAACTCCTCAATGGTTGAATGTTTATAAGCACGGATCATCAGGCCGGAAACATATCGCGAGGCGGCCCGGGCGGTATCGCGGATTTCCTCGCCACGCCAGATCTGCATATCACGGGCATTTAAAAAGAGTGCATGCCCGCCCAGCTCATTCATTCCAACCTCAAATGAAATGTGCGTCCGGGTTGACGATTTTTCAAAGATCATCGCGAGGTTTTTACCCCGCAGGATATCATTTACCTTACCCTTTTTTTTATCGGTTTTGAGCTGTTTTGCTTCTTTGAGTATCTGCACCAGTTGCTCTTTACTGATATCCAGAATTGACAGAAAATCCTTTTTCATCGTAGCTCCTTCATATGGGCGATGCGTTGTTCGAGTAGTGTTCTCGTCCCGATGTCACGCCGGTATCGTACAGGTCCGCTTACCGCAGAAGCAGACTGTTCGGCGACACGTTCTGCTTCCTCGAGTGTCGGGCCGATACCAACAAATGCAAGTGTTCTTGAAGTAAGTGTCGAAAGTTTTCCCTTATTTTCCTCAACATTTGCGTAATACATGAGGGCACCTGCAGAAGAATCGATGGTAATGGTTTCTCCCGGAGTTGGGGAATCCGGATAACCCGAGGGTACAATATATTTACAGACGGTTGCTTTCTGGTCAAAGCTTACTTTTGATGTATCAAGTGATCCACCGGTTATAGCCCTGACGATATCGGACAGGTCGGAACTGAGAAGGGGGAGGACATTCATCGCTTCAGGGTCACCAAACCGGGCATTGAATTCAATAACTTTGGGACCATCTGCAGTATTCATGAACTGGCCATACAGGATTCCTTTATAGGGGTGTCCGGTCCTCTCCATGGCTCCTACAATGGACAACATAATCTCGAGTGCCTTCCGGTAATCTGAGTCTGAAACAAAGGGAAGCCTGTGGTCCGGCATCGAGTAGGAACCCATTCCCCCGGTGTTAGGTCCGATATCCCCCTCAAATGCCCGCTTATGATCCTGAACAAGCGGCATCGGAACGAGATGTGCACCATCGACAAAAGCCTGGAGAGTGAATTCCTCGCCTATAAGGCGTTCTTCAAGCACAACGCCGCTTTTTTGTGATTTCACATACGTTATAGCCCCGGCCATGTCTACCTGCTCACCCATTATCCTTACGCCTTTTCCTCCGGTAAGCCCAATCGGTTTTATCGCAAGGTCCCCGCCGTAGTCCTTTATGAATGCAACTGCGTCTGCCGGGTTGTGAAAGACACGGTATTTCGGGCACCCGTCAATCCTCTGCTCCTCCATCAAATCGCGACAGAATGCTTTGTCCGTCTCAAGTTTTGCTGCTGCACGCGTTGGTCCTACACATGCTATACCATCAGATGAGAGCTCATCGACGATCCCTGCTTCAAGAGGGGCTTCCGGACCGATAAATGCATATTCAACTCCTGTTTTCCGGGCATACGCTTTTATGGCAGGAATGTCTGTCTCGCCGCGGAGCAAAACCCCTTTTGCAAGGGAGGCGATGCCAAAGTTTCGTTTTGCCATCACGGCAAAAATTTCAGTATCATTGTTGCGGGCAAGGGCACGTGCTATTGCGTGCTCCCGTCCTCCCCCTCCCACAACGAGTATTTTCATATCCATGTACTCTGTACTGACAATAAAAAGGGTTTACTCTTTTAAGATCTCGCTGACTTTTACCAGCGGAAAGAGGTGTACTCCCTGGCCGATGAACATCCCGTCCGCACCCTGCTCGCGATCGACAACCGTTACTACCCGATCGGCCTGTGCACCTGCAGCACGCAGGGTTTCAATCCCGTAGAGCGCTGATCTGCCTGAGGTTGTTACATCTTCCACAAGGAGGACCTTCTTATTTTTGACATCTCCGATGATTACTGCTTTTTTACCATGACTTTTTTCTTCAGCCCGGATGATTGCATAAGGTTTCTTTGTGATCATTGCAGTTGCAACAGCAAGAGGTATACCTCCGACCGCAACACCGGCTACGACATCGAATTCATAATTATGGGCAATTGATGATGCGATGGTGCAGAGGAGATCGGGGTTGGTAAGAGCAGATTTTATATCGATATAGTACCGGCTCTTCATGCCGGAGGCAAGGACGAATTCACCGAATTCAATTGCTTTATGACGGATAAGCATATCTGCGATTATGTTTACCATGGAACCTCTTTGACTTTCATGCGATAACCGAGGATATTAACTGCCCTGTGAAGGAGCGGCGTGAGAATGAGGATTGCCAAAAAGACCGGGAGGGTCAGGTTTCCCAAAAGCCAGCCGGGATCGATTAAAAGAACCAGGAGTAGTGATCCAACGACGAGGTCATACTGGTCAGCGATTGGCCATTTCTCTCCCCTGTCTTTGCCCAGTCGCCGTTTAAAAAAACTTTTGCACAAATCGCCAAGAAGTGCGCCCGTTGCAAGGAGAATAACGGATAAAACTGTATGTTCAGGCATGGGCTCGAGATGGAAAATTCCGAAAAGTTCTATCTGGACCAGCCCGATGCCGATACCTCCAAGAACTCCAAAGATAAGGCCGCGGTATGTTTTTCCGTCCCCCAACACGCGTTTTCCGTCAGAGTAATTCTTTCCCTGATCAATAGGAGTACCTCCCCCGAAAAGTGCTGCTACAGGATTGGGAAGATACGCCGGGAGCATGATCCAGACCGCGGCAAGCAACGGTATTATGAACAACTCAATACTAATAATGTAGCACTCCAATACCTGTAATAAACAGCAGATACAAACATTAAGGTTACTCAAACGAGATTAAACGGGAACGATCGTGTTCCGGGTGGACATCAATGCTGATAAAGAAAACTCGGAGTCTTTGCCCCACGTGTAATTCTGTAATTGGTGCGGAAATCGTGGAAGAAGAGGGAAAGATCTGGTTGCACAGTGAGTGCCGGGAACACGGAATTTTCCATAATCTTTACTGGTCCGACCCGGTGATGTACCACCGGTTTGAAAATTATAATGCAGTGGGGAGTGGTGTTACCAATCCCCAGAATAATGCTCCCGCTGAAAATTGTCCANNTGTGATTTTTGTTTTGCCAATGCCCGTGCATGCGGATTCGTGTATGAACCGGATTTTGATACAATCGTCCGGATGATGCAGGTCCTCAGAGATGAAAAACCCGTCCCGGCTCCCGCTGTCCAGTTTTCCGGTGGGGAACCAACTATGCGCGAAGACCTGGCGGAGATCATTAAAATGGCAAAACAGATGGGGTTTCCCCAGGTCCAGATCGCATCAAATGGTGTCCGGATCGCAAACGAGCCTGGTTATGCACAGGATCTCAAGGATTCAGGACTCAATACTGTTTACCTCCACTTTGATGGTATCTCGCCTGCAACCAATCCTCTTTTGAAGATCCACGAAAAAGCGATCGGGAACCTCAGGGATGTTCGTCTCGGCGTTGTGCTTGTCCCCACGGTCATCCGTGGAAAGAATGACCATGAGGTTGGGGATATCATCCGCTTTGCCGTAAAAAATATTTCAGTAATCCGGGGAATAAACTTCCAGCCCATTGCATTTACCGGTGCAGCTACCGATGATGATGTAAAAAAATCACGCATTACCATCCCTGAAGTCCTTGATTGCGTTGAAGAACAGATGCAGGGCATTCTTAAAAAGAATGATTTTTACCCGGTTCCCTGCGTTCTCCCTTTCTCCGATCTTGTTGAAGCCTATACCGGAAGACCCCAGGTACGGTTTACCGCCCACCAGCACTGTGGTGCTGCTACCTATGTTTTTGTCCAGAATGACGGGTCAGTTGTCCCGGTAAACAGGATGGTGGACGTCGACAAATTCTTTGAAACCATTTCACAGATGGCAGAAAAGCTCAAAAAAGGCGGAACCATCAATAAATATTCAGCCCTGCTGGAAGGGGTTAAAAACATGCATGAATCCGTCAGGAAGGGCGAACAGGGAAATACTGCTGAGTTCTGGAAAATTATTGGCAAGACACTGATCGGGCAGAACTTTGAAGCGCTCCGGGACTTTCACTGGAATGCCCTTTTCATCGGTACCATGCATTTCATGGACCGGTACAATTATGATCTTGACCGGGTTTCGCGGTGCTGTATCCATTATGCCACACCGGATGGAAAACTCATTCCTTTCTGTACTTACAACAGCGGTCCTGTCTATCGTGAACAAGTCTGGAAAAAATACGCACAATCGAAAAAATAAGGCTCCGTTGAACCCTGATTTTCTCGTCATTTTGCCTATACTCCCGGCAACCCGGGTAGTAATCCCCCTCTCTCCCCCTGTTGAGGAGGTAGCCGCGGGGCGTCTTTTTGCATCTTCTCTTTTTCGGAGTTTTTTCCGTGACCTTCAGCGGGGTTTTCGCGATATAGGGGGGTACAAGAGCGGAAGGGCAGATGCAATATGTGCTGGAGCCCCGGGAGCGATTTCTTTTTTCCTGAGTGGATTTCTATCGAGCCCGATTTTCTTTGTTCGTGTGAACGAAATCAATTCATTTCCTTTTTTACAAAAGCCGCTGTATTATCCATTCATATCGAATAATCTGAATTTTCCTGATCAATCCTGTGATATCCTCCCTGCTATTTCCCTTTTACAAAGATTACGCAAAAGTGATAAATTTCATTTTTTAATTGCAACATCCTCCCGAACAGACTTTATCAAGCAATGCTGGCGGAGAACAGGGATGATGGGGAAACGAGAAAATTACCTGCGGTTTATATTAAAAGGTAACCTCCACCTCGGTCAGGGAAACGGCAGGTCAGTTTTTTTACCGTGCTGCATGGCAATTTTTGCTATTGCAAGATCCTGAATTGCAAGACCTGTGGAATCAAAGATTGTGATGGTTTCTGCACCTCCCCTTTTTTTCTTTCCAATAACAACTTCACCAAGAGTCCCGGCAATGTCAGCTGGACGGTACAGGCCGTTGCTTATCGGTACATTAATCTCTCCCGAGTGAATGGCCTGGGATATGTCATCGACGAAAACCTGTGCCCGGTTGAGGAGTGCCGGATCGAGTTCTTCTTTCCCGGGTGCATCTGCACCAATTGCATTAATATGTGTCCCGTCGTGGATCCATTCACTCCGGATAAGAGGACTCCTTGAAGATGTTGCAGTAACCAGTACATCACAATCGCAGGTATTTTCAAGAGAAGGTGCCAGGCAGGGAAATTCCATAAACCTGTCAGCAAATTTCCGGATATGCTCCGGGTCCCGACCCCAGATTTTTATCTGTCTGATATTCAGTTCACGGGATATGGCGGAAACCTGAGCCTGGGCCTGTCTGCCGGTACCGACTACTCCGAGAACAATTTCTTTTTTCAAAGACAGGTATTTACCGGCAACTGCTCCCGCTGCGCCGGTTCGCATATCCGTAAGTCGCGTTGCATTGATCACTGCGGTAGGCTGCCCTGTCTCAATATCGAGGATCACGGTAAGTGCCATCACGGTGGGGAGTCCTTTCCTGGGATTACCCGGATGAACATTCACAATTTTAACCCCCGCAATAGCAAGCGAGGGGAGGTACGCCGGCATCGTCCTGAAGTCTCCGTCAGGAAGGGTTACGTAGAGCTTGGGGGGCATCTGGACAAGGCCTCTTCCATGATCCGCGAAAGCCGATTCAACAGCCATGTTAACCTGTCCGATGTCCAGTCCCATGTCCGTATCGGTAAAATACTGCATGAGCGATCATCATGCGTGATTGGATTTTAATATATCCGAAAAAACCTCCGGTTCAGGCAGAAAAAATACCGATACAACCGGGGAAGTCTTTTTTATAGGCCGGGACTCCGGGAGATATCACGCAGGTGCGTCACTGGTTATGAAAAAAATTTTATTCCATGACCCTGCTGACAGGTTCCTGTTACAGGATATTTTTCAGGACTCTGCTCTGAACTCAGGTACAATCAGGATCGTTTCATAAGAGCCGGATTCTATAATAAAAGAAAATCGCGGCGTTATTTATGTAATATCCATTTCCTTGAGGGTTTTATCGGCCAGCTCCTTCATTCTTGCCGAAATCCTGCTTGAGGAGGAATAATCCACTTCTTTCATGGCGTTTGCGATCTCGGTTCCCAGGACAAAGATCGCATATTTATGCTCCATTTTGCTTTTGTGCTGCTGTGAGGGGGTGATTTTCAGTGCATTGTACTGGGAAAATTTGAGCTCAGGATTCAAACCTTCAAAATATACTTTTACGTTATAAAGCATCTGGTGAAGATTGATCAGTTCCTCTTTGTGCATGTTGCCGCTCCGGACAATAACGTAGTTTTACGGAGCATAAATACATATGCCAAAAATGTTATTATTATCCCATTTTCATCAACCGGATAGAAAGCGGACGTTTGATTATTCCCCTGAAATCTTTTGCGGCAACATAAGTAAGCCCTTTGCCTATCAGACGGTCAAGGAGTTTCTGATCTATCGAACGGTCTACCACGATACCGGTTACCGAACTGTCAACCGTATCAACTCCTTTTTCCAGTTCATCCGATTTAAGTTCTTTTTTAACTTTCAGGTCTTCGGTCAGAAAACGGGCAATGCTGCGTCCCTTTACATCTTCAATGTGGTCCTGCAGTGTCAGTGGTTCCTTATTTCCCTCCCGCGTTTTTTTTGAACCGGGGGGAATCTTTACCTTTCCTTCCGGTTCCCCACCTTCTTTATTTGAAATCGGCTGTACCCGTGANNTCGCGTATATACTCAACCGGCACTTTATTGCGTAGCGTCTTGATGACTTCTTTTCTGGTCATATCCTCAACGCTCTTCCCTTTCGGTGAAAAAGCAACAAAATCGATATCCGTGACCTGAAGAAGTTCCCGCAGGATCAGTTCACCCCCGCGATCACCATCAAAGAAAGCAGTTGCAGTCTTTTTTTCGCACAGATCTACTATGATCCTGGGGATGTGCGTACCCTCAACGGCAACCGCATTTTTTATTCCATATCTGAGGAGATTCAGCACATCAGCCCTGCCCTCGACGATGATGATCGCATCCGAATCCAGTACATGAGGTCCGGCCGGGACCCTTTCATCCCCGATAGATCCTATTTTCTCTATACGGATACTCTGCCTTACATCATCCAGCAGTTCGTCACTGTCAATCGTCCCATCTTCAAAACGGTCGATCAGAATTTCCTTTGCACGTTCAACGATCTTTTTTCGCTTGACAACCCGGATGTCTTCGACGGATTCTACAATGACATGGGCAATGCAGGGTCCGACGCGATCGATCGTTTCGAGGGAAGCAGCGAGTATGGCAGTCTCTGCCCGATCAAGAGAAGAAGAGATTAAAATTTCTCCTTTCGTCTCACCCTTCTTGCTGGTTATCTGGACATCGATCCGTCCAACTCGTCCTGTCCTCTGGAGATCCCGTAAATCTAAGTCTTCGCCGAGTAACCCTTCAGTCTGCCCGAAAATGGCACCGACTACATCAGGTTTCTCGACCACCCCCTCTGCACTGAGGCTGATATGAATAAGGTACTTGGTAGTATCTGGTGAATACATGTAAACGCACCCCCATGAATCATACAACTGATGAAATGCCTGATCATAGGTATAACTTATATATTTCATATAAAATTACTTAAAGTGTCTGATAATGATATGGACCGGGGGAAAAACGAGGAATTGACTTTTTCCCTGTTTTAGCACCGGTGAAATCCCGGAAAGAAACGAGATATCGCTCCAGGTTCTCCGCAACAGTGTGGTTTTTGCCTCCGACGCCCGGGAACTGCATATCCGGTAACCCTTCAAAAAGTCGATAAAACCCGGACACGGAGATCAAATGATTGCTCCCCCGGGCTGTTTCTCGCTTCGTGGAAGGGGTTAATCATTGATTGTTGTAGAGATAAGCACTGATCAGGAAACAGGGAATTTCAATAAAGCTCTGATCGAATGAATTTATTCTGAAATCAGGTTTTATTCCTTTCTTTTCCCTGAGGTTGCCTGATAAGAGCCTGCAATCGTATAAAGAGATCCGCTTTATCAATGCCCCGGATATGCACACGCTTTTGGGAGCTAGTCGACCCTGACCGGATAGTTACGCCAGTGGCCGGGATACCCAGCCTTTCTGATATGAGAGTAATAACAGCACGGTTCGCCTTCCCCCCGATTGCCTGAGCCGTGACACTGCAACCGATTGTCTTTCGCCAGGTATTATACCCCGACGGAAAGGATTCTTTTTTTGCACAGGGGGTAACCTCGAGTGAAATGATAGTTCCCGAACTGTCTTCAAAAAGAGCAGCAGCAATGTCTGGCATGGTCTCTTCCTTTGAAAAGAATGTCGCCCGGCATAAACGCACATGGATCACCAGTGGCGTGCTGCCGTTCTTCACCTGTGTTTAAACCCTGCCGGGCGTGCCTGTCGCGTATCCGGGTTGTCCCGAAGATCACATCCAGACGCTTGTCAATAAATCACCCGGGGACCTATGGATACGCTGTATCGGCAGTATTCTTATTTTGTTTTTGCTATTTATCATTTGGTAATAGGGACGAAGGGACGAAAACCAAGAAAGGAAACCCGGTTAAAACTGCCAGGAACCGATAGTGCCTTCCTGGTAGCCTTCTCCATAAAACCAGCGGGGTTCTGACGGGAAAAATTCCCCGTCCCGGTATGCGAGCTTTCCGTTCATTATTACTGCATGGGGAAAGATACCCATGTGACCTTCAAACGGTGTCCAGCCACACTTGCTGTGAAGCATTTCGGCTCTAATCGGCCTCTGGATTTTTGAGTAGAGAGCAAAATCCCCCCGATCACCTTTTTTAAATCCTGCGCAGGGAATTCCCAGCAGTTCCGCCGGCTTCCGGGAGGTTTTCTGAATAACTGAGGGAAGGGAAATTTTTCCGTCCATAACCCCCGCAAGGAGGAGGGGCATAAGGGTCTCAACACCAGGGATACCGGAAGGTGCACAGGAAAAATCCTCTCCTTTATCGGTCAGCGAATGAGGTGCATGATCCGAAGCAATAACATCAATCCTGTCCCAATGTCCCAGAAGCTGTTTTCGCTCCTTTTGTGTTCTGAGTGGTGGGTTTACTTTTGCCAGAGGATCGTTTTTTTCAAAATCTTCCAGCGANNGGATCTCTCTGAACTGAGATGACAGAAGTGCAGACGGCAACCTGTCGCATTCAGTCGCCGGATCGCTTTTACCGCCAGGAGTTCACCTTCGGCCGATCGTGCCCTGTCATGAGCAGCCAGATCCCTATCAGCGATATCGTCAATTGTCTCAGCATGAATCGTCGCAAGCCCCCCAATGGAACGAATATTTTTTAGTGCCAGGCTCAGCTCTGTATCGCTGATGCTTTCCCCATAACTGGATGGGGCAAAAAAAATCTCGCCAAATGCCATGGCACCAGTTTCCCACATTGAAACAATGTTTGTTCCAGGAGTGACACCGCTGTTTATGGCAAAATTACAACGGGTATTATTCAGTGCATCAGAAACGCGTTCTTTAAGGAGTGAAGGAGTAGTGATGGGTGGCAGGGTATTAGGCTGATCCACAACTACGGTCACTCCTCCGGCAAGGGCACTTCTGCTGCCACTTTTCCAGTCTTCTTTTTCTGACTGGCTGCCCCCCCGCATATGGACATGCATATCGACTGCTGCAGGAAGAACGAGGAGCCCGGTACAATCGATATATTCTACCGAACCCTGGTATGAACCGATATGGACAACTTTTCCGTCTCCAAGAGAGATATCCGCAATGCGCCCTGACGGGAGGGCGACGTTACCAAGGACAAGGGACGTCGGCGTATCCATGATCATTCTTTTTCCCGCAACCATAAAGGTATAGTGATCATTTTTGTGGTGCAATTCATATCAGCGGGAAGCCGTTATGGTTTTCATCGGCAGGTATTCAATCATCCTTGTTCAATACTATTCCCGGGAAAAATAGATACACTAATTCCGTGTTAAAGATTTTGAAGAGCTCTGACTGCAGAGGGGACTTTGAGAATGGATCCGGTACTAAAATACACACTCGGCCTGTTAATGATCCTGGTCATCATTTTCACTTCAGTTGTTTCCTATAATGGATTTGTTGAAAAGTCATACCATGATTCTCTGGCCAGCACATATTCCTATACTCTTTTGCTTTCCACCGATTCGCGTCTCACCAATATTACGTTCTTTTTACCCGTACCTGCAGATCCTTCAGGCAACTCACCTGTAGTTTCACATTACAGCGCCGGGAATACCACCGGCCTTCCTGAAGACTGGACCGTNNTCAAAACAAAGGAGATGATCAGTACCCGGGATCCGGTGAACACCAGTGCCCTGTACCGCCCGATCCAATCCCTCCACGATGCTGGATGTCCGGATGCCGGCTCACCGGTACAGGGTTCCCCCCGGTGCTTTCGTTATCTGACTTCACTCTATGCTGATTACCAGGCATCCCCCGGGGCAACGGTGAATATTACTTCGACCATAACCGGAAAGAACAGCTGGAAAATCGTAAACAACGAATTCAATGAATATCACAGCTCGGTTAAGGTGGTTTTGCATGGATCGCAAAAAGGCTGGACTGTGATGACGGGAGAACTTGAACAAAATCAGGGAACAAATGTTTTACCTACCTTTCCGGAAAAAACCTTTTCATAACCCGGCCCTTGCTGAATACGATCTCGAGATGGCCGGCATGGACTGACCAGGATTGAGGCACTCTTCATAACCATGGATACGAAAAATAATGGCAGGCAACGCTCATCGGTCCTGCCCGGGAACGCCGTGGATATTATCCAGAAGGCTGATCAGCGAAGCGGGAAAACAACGCGAGGGGTGGTGAAGGAGATCCTTACCGGTTCTGCATTTCATCCCCATGGGATCAAAGTCAGGCTGGTGGATGGCCGGGTAGGGAGGGTAGCNNGTTCTGATATATTATATTTATACAGGGAATATCCATGATTTCAGTTTTACTTGTTGAAGACGATCCTGATGTCCTTGAGCTTACCCGGCTTTTTCTTGAGCGGGACCTGGAACTCAATATTGACGTTTGTTCCTCGGTAAAGGAAGCATTACGGAAATTAAATAACAAAATCTACAATGTGATTGTTTCCGATTACCTTATGCCGGAAATTAACGGTATCCAATTGTTAAAAACACTGAAATTCCAGGGTATTGAGACTCCTGTTATCATTTTTACCGGAAAGGGGGGAGAGGAGATTGCGATCGAGGCATTAAACTCCGGAGCAACTTTTTATCTCCAGAAAAGTGAAAATCCCCGGTTCCAGTTTGCAAAATTGCGGAAGATGATTCACGAGGCTGCCCTGAAACAGAAGACCGAGGAGCAGTACCGTGAAAATAATATTTGCGTTGTTATCCCTGCTTATAATGAAGAAAAACTTATTGGATCAACCCTGAATTCAGTTCCCGACTATATCTACAGGATTTATGCAGTTGATGATGCGTCCACTGACCGGACGCCGGAAATTATCCAGGAATGTGCAGAAAAGGATGCAAGGATTTTCCATATCCGGCATGAACAGAACCGGGGTGTAGGTGGATCAATCGCTTCCGGGTACAATGAAGCTTTAAAGGAAGGAATGGATATTGCGGTGGTAATGGCGGGGGATAACCAGATGGATCCGTCATATCTTCCCAATTTTCTTGATCCCATTATCAACCGCCAGGCTGATTATGCGGTGGGAAACAGGCTTCAGGCTGCGGAATACAGAAAAGGAATGCCCCGGTTAAGATTTTTTGGAAATGCCCTTCTCACTCTCCTCACCAAAATCGCATCCGGGTACTGGCAGCTGATGGACCCCCAGAATGGTTATACGGCTATTTCAAGAAGGGCAATGGAACGCCTCGATCCCAATACGATCTACCCCCGGTACGGATACTGCAACGATATTTTGGTAAAATTAAATGCATTTGGTTTCAAGGCAATAAATGTCAATCACCAGGCACGTTACAATATCGGAGAGGTATCGGGCATAAAATACCGGACTTACATTTTCAGGTTATCCCGCCTCCTTCTGAAGGATTTTCTCTGGAGGTTAAAAGAAAAGTATGTTGTCCTAAATTTTCACCCGCTCGTATTCTTTTACCTGTTCGGGGCTATAACTATCCTGATAAGCCTGGTATTGGGAGTATATTCCCTCTATATCAAACTGGTCTTTGACGAGACCCTGTTTATCCGGGCAACCCTTACAATTCTTCTCTTCCTGATGGGGTCGATGTTTTTGCTCTTTGCCATGCTTTTTGATATGGAACAGGAAAGGAATATCCAGTGGTAANNTTTTTTTATCTATCTTGTGTTTTTGCAGGGCCACGGGGGGTTGAAGTGACAAAATAACCGTATCGATTTCTCTTTGGGAAATAAAAATGCTGGAGAAATTGTATTTATCCGGTTTTTTGGAGCGACTCCGGAGAAACGGTGATAAGCGTGCTCCAACGCTTCTTTGGCTTCGGCAATGCATTTGCCTTCTGCCGCCGGTCTCCCCCGTAGCGCGAGTAAGCAACGGTTTTTGAAACAATTTTTGGGGTTGGAATATACCCCGGGTCAAAGGAATGATCCCCGTGCTGTCTTCCTCTCACCGTGTGCAGGAACTCTTCACATACGAGGGAAAAAACACGGGGGTAGTGCCTTTTAACCACCAGAATTGTTCTGCAATAACGAGAGAAAATTACTAAATTAACGGGTTTTGTATTCATTATGAAAAGAGTTCAGTTATCAGATCAATAAAAAGCTAAAAAGCCGGTTAATAATCACGGAGGCGACAGTGCCTGTCCCCTCCCCCTGAACTTCTCCAGCACTTTGGATAACGCTGTAGTATCTGTCAGGCAATTTTGTTGTTAGTTTGCCATTTTCCTTATGAAGGATTATCGCAATTTGGGGATGTTACCGTGGTAAGGATGAGCCATGGCAAGTCCACAGGAGTGTCAAATCAGGCAAGTATTGTTCAAAAAAATGAGAATTTTTAAGTTCCCGGAACTGGACTATACCCAATATCATTAATACAGGATTTTTTTCCGAGCCGTTTTACCGGAACCTGTTCAGGATCCCAAAATAAATTGTCCGGGTCCGGTTCAAAAGAACCCGGTCTCCGGTGTGAGGTAGATGAACGGGCGATTTGGGTTCCCTCGATTTTCAATGATTCGCACTAATACAATACATAATAATAGTGGATAACGACAAACAATACTGCATTGTACCGAATGATGGTGAAGACGATTGGAGAACAGTGTTATGGAAGATCAGGCAGATGAAATAGGCCGGATTCGAACAATACTAATGAATAGTCCCAGGGGGTCAACGATCGAAGAAATTGCAAAAAAATTACCTTTGAACAGGACCTCTACGGCAAAATATCTTAATACGCTCCTGATATCCGGTCAGGCCGAAATGAGGACATTCGGCCGTGCGAAAGTCTTTACGCTTTCTCAGCGTGTTCCGTTCTCGCAAATGCTGAATCTATCTTCCGATCTCCTCCTTGTAATGGACCAGAACCTGGTTATCAGCCAGGTAAATGAACCGTTTATACGGTTATTCGGTTTTTCACAAGAAACCCTTGCCGGTGTACCTCTCATCCGCTCTCCTTTTATGCCATTTGTTTCTGAGAGTAATATGTCTCTGATACAGGAAGCAGCACGGGGGACAGAACAGAGTAAAATCGACCGGCTTGAGATTAATGGTATAGGTTATTATTTTAAGATTAAGATGATCCCTCTTGTTTTTGATCATGGCGGGCAGGGACTGGCGGTCATTTTTGAAGATATCACCGAACTCAAAAAATACCAGGAGCATCTTGAACAGCTGGTTGAGCAAAGGACCCGTGAGTTATCAGTAACCAACGAGCAGCTGGTAAAAGAGATCAATGAACGGCAGAAATCACGAACTGCCCTTGAGCTCAGTGAGAAGAAATACCGGGAGCTCGTGGAAAATGCAAACAGCATCATCATCAGGATCAACGATTTTGGTGTTATTACTTTTTTTAATGAATTTGCGGAGAATTTTTTTCATTTCTCTGAACGTGAGGTATTGGGCAAGAATATTATCGGTACGATCATTCCTTTACCGGATGCGCCGGATGAAAATGCATCAGATGTAATCCGGACATTATTGAGCCCCAAGGATCCTCTGACATTCACCGAAATTGAATGTGTCCGGAAGAATGGTGAAAAAGTCTGGATTGCATGGACCACAAAAACAATTTTTGGCGCACAGGGAAATCCGGAAGAATTTCTTGTGGTGGGAATGGATATTACCCAACGACGCCAGGGAGAAAATGCTCTTTGCCAGGTGAACACCAAACTAAATCTGATGAGCAGTATTGCACGTCATGACATTCGCAACAGACTGACGGTCATTTACGGGGTTATCTCTCTTTTGCAGGAACGAATTTCAGATCCAACATTCAGTGAATATCTGAAAAAGGCGGATCGAGCGGCGGTTGCGATTAAACAGCAGATTGAATTTACTGCTGATTATAAGAATATGGGCCTGGAGAAGGCGGACTGGCAACCTGTTATCGATACTCTCCGGCAATCCCTCGAAAACGTGGACCTTAAGGACGTGAAGTTGGATATTTTTACCCGGGATCTCGAGATTTTTGCTGATCCATGGCTGAAAAAAGTATTTTTTAACCTGATTGATAACACCCTGCAATATGGAGAACATGTAACAAAAATCACGGTTTCCTGTCATAAATCCGGGGACGGACTGGATATCGTGTTTGAAGATGATGGCATAGGAATCCCATTTGATGAGAAAGAGAAGATATTTGAGCGGGGTTACGGGAAAAACATCGGGTATGGATTGTTTATGGCCCGCGAAATCCTTGCGATTACTGAACTCACCATAAAAGAGAACGGGGAACCCGGTAAAGGGGCCCGGTACGAGATCCATGTTCCGAAGCGGTTTTACCGTGTGCCCTGATTACACCGGCGCTTAAACTTCCGGAATAGTTCCGGAGTTATAGAATGTCTTTAAAAAACCTTTTTAGAAAAAGAAATTGTTTCAAAATTACTTTTGAATTAACAAGTATTTTGAAATTATCCGAATCACGGCGCAGGCGGTCTCATTCCGGGGGATTTTTGAACCAGTGATGTGCACTTTTTAAGAAAGCTTCCGAATGAGTGATCCTGAGATTTGATCTGATTATGCTTTTCAAGAGCAATGCAGCTTTGGAATTCTCATGATCATGGATATATAACAAAGATTATTCGCGTTTTTGGATCAATTCAGCAGCCTGCTGAAAGGTTATCACCTTAATATTGTCTTTGTAATACTTTGTTAACGAATTATGGTATTTTTCCAGGGCTATAAAATGTTTTTTTGTCATCCCTTTCGGATGCATATTAAAACTAAAGAATATATTTTTATTTAATGAATCAAATTGTTTCAGATATTTTTTTGTGCACAGTAGCATCCTTTCATCATCAGTCGAACAATCAAGATAATAAAAATCATCATATACTGTATCCACAAAAAAATTATAGTATTTCGAATGGTTGGTTTTTCGGGTGATGTTCTGCGGGGAATTCTTCTGGATTGAATATCCTTTGTCTTTTACGTGGGTATTCGTCGCTCGCCGGTTCATGATTTTCATGCGTAAAAATTTCAATAATAAAGAGACCTGCAGTGAAAAATTTTCCTCTTTGCTGAATCGACAGGAGGCTATTGGTATTTCAAATATCCCGCTATTATTCTTCGACGGCGTCCCGAGATCGGAATCCAGATAATAATTTGCCATTTTTGGTACAATTGAAAAGTCAATTTCATTAATAGTATTTTTAACAGTAAAACCAGGAACAATACTCGAATCGATAATAAACCCCGAATCCTGTAATGCTTTAATGATCACAGAAGTGTTGGGTTGCAATCCATATCCCCCGGATCGAAAGGCTATACAGGCATATGCTTTATTGACCTGACATAATAAGTTGTTTAAGTACGTTTTAGAAGTCATTAAAAGATTTTGAATTTTTATATAGAGTTGTTCTGGATCCGAATCCAGTTTCCCCAGTAAAAAATAATCAGGATTTACTTTGTAGGTTCTTCCCTCGATTTGGGTAAAATTCCAATGGGGATGTACATGTGACTGAACATCGTGGCCGCGACGGACAGCATCTTTCAGTTGATTCTCAGCATTTTCAGAAAAACCGGATAATTTGTGATCCCGATAGCGCAGAATAGAGAAAACATCAGCAAATAATGTAAGGGGAATATGCAACTTATCAAATAAATCGAGTAATTCATCGGTCGGGTGAATCAGCACCTCATTTTCATCATAATAATTACCGCCTAAAAACAATTCATAATCGGCAGAATAGAGTAGGTATATCGTCATTTAAATCGCTTGTTTTTTCCCCAGTTGCGCATAATATTTTTGAATTGTATCTCATTTTCTCTGTTCGTTTCCTGTTTAAATAAAGGTAATCTGTTTTAATTTCAAGATTGGAAAATTAATCTGTTTTTCATCACTGTTTCATCGATTTGATATCCCTTCTCCAAATGGGTTTTAAAGGCTCTTTTAAAAAATGTCGGATTATGAAAAAATCCCTGTCCTGGAATTATACCTGTAGAATAGGACCAGCAGGATAGAGTAATGGTGAAAAATTGTCGTAACCGATAAAATTTTGCGTCATGTATATCCTGCCAAACCCGCAAAATACCCCGTCAGGATAATTACCTCTCTGGAATACCGGAACCGTTTCGTTGGATACCTGAAATGTATTGTACTCTATCCATACACCTTTTTCAGGAACAGCACGGATGCCAATTGCAGGCACGGCTGTTAGTCTGAATGTATTATGATGAATGGTATATTCATACCCTGCAATTGATTCATTGGTCTCCGGGACAGGATATGCATGCACATCGAAATGGTGAGCCCCTATCGCATTGCCTTCGCCGAGGATAAGATTATAACGCGCTTCATAGCTTTCACCGGGGTGTCCGCCTGCGGCAATATCGTGCCGGTTGAAATTAAACTGGTTCGCCTCTACCAGCATGTGTCCACCATAAATATCTATGCCGTATCCTTCTCCACGGGCCTGGTTGTTGTGGATATTATTGTGGTGGATATAGGTCCCGGTGCTATTCATAGTTGTTATGCCGGACCACGACCAGCCCCGGATCTCACAATTATCCACAACAAGACCGGACCTGTTCTGTTCTTTGATTGATATCAGGTAGCTCGATTCGCCATTCCCGGTCCCGTCCTGAGCAAGCATTTCGCCCTGAAGCTGTAAACCGGTTATGCGAACATTATCTCCCCCAATGACAAACAGCGAAGTTAAAAACTCACTGTTATTATTGGAGCTATATTGAATAAGAGCTCCCGGTGAACCGTTGCTCCCCCGGTCACTGGCAAGTGTTACACCCTCAGGAATGATTGTATCAGGCATTCCGGTCATGTTAATAACCGCCGTACCATTGATGAATACGATCTCATCAGATTTTGCATTCTTCAACGCATTTAACAACTGGTCTTTTGTTGATACGACATAGTTCACCCGTGAATCTGTTTCGGTAATAATATGGCTGTATCCTATTCCGCCACCGATCGGATTACCGGTCGGATTGGATTCGGCTCCGAAGGATTCATGTGGTACTAAAAAAAGGATTACCAGAAGAATTATAATTACCAGACAGATTCCAGCACCCGGAATCAGATATTTTATTTGTCGTTTCATTGAATGATATACCTATATTTTTCTTATTTCAAATAGTTTGATTGCTCCCATAAGAAATCTGTATCAGCTTTATATAACCAATACATAAAAATACAAGGGGATCGTGTATTTTTTCTGCATCCTCTTGATCTGGTAGAGTTATTAAGATCACGTTCAATAATAATTGTTTTTGGGATAATTGGTTTTTTTGAGGGTTCCCAACGATTATCTATTTGCTAATCTGGTTAGCGAACCGTAACCTGATGGGTAACAGTGCTGATGAAATGATCAAAGACCCGGTACTTTTTTCAAACCAGGGGACATTCTTTTCAATAAATAAAAAGAGTGGGATTTTACCTTGTTTTGAGGATTACGGGAGAGATATTCAGACTATCAAATTTTTTGGTCAGATACTCCGCGGTTATGGTGAATCTTCGGGTAACATCCCAGGTTCAGGGAGTTGCTTGTCGGTGCCTCCTGCGGAATTCAAAGAGGGAAACGGGACACAAACCTTCTTGTCGGGGCAGAAACAGTCAGAATAAAAAGAGGAAAAAGATATGTGGTTAGCAGGTTGAACCGCTTCCGCACTGCTCCACTACAATGCCGGAATTGGTCGAATACACGGTGCCTTTCCACTTGTTATTCGTGGCAAACAGGTTCCAGTTGCTGACCGTCCTTGTCTGTGAATGCGACTGGTAGATTACGGATTCAGCGCCATCGTAATTTGAGTCACTTCCCCAGTTTGTCTGGATATCGTTATTATAGACATATGCTCCGGTTGTAGGGATATCCCGGATGTGGACGAATGCCTCCTGGTTGATTCCCGATCCCTGAATCACGGTATTGTGATGGATAAGGAACGTATTTCCCGCTTTCGAAGAACTATCCAGACTCTCATGAACATCGACGTGGACCCCGCCAATCGGGTTATCGCATCCTCCCTGAATGATATTGTACCGGAACTCGTATTTCTCTCCGGTAACACCAGTACCGGTTATATCGTGCCGGTTATAATTGAAAATGTTTGCTTCAACTAATGCATCTCCTCCATTTACTTCTACACCATATCCTTCGCCTCGTGCCTCGTTGTGATGGAAGTAATTGTTGTGAATCCATGGTCTTCCTGCCGATGGAACCTCTTTAACCTGCACGGCAGAATATGCCCACCCTCTGAGTTCGTTGTTATCGACAATTTCCCCGGTGTAGCCGCCATTATTTGTGATACCCTGAAGATAATTGCTTTCAGATACTAACGGAGAAGACGTCGAGGGGAACATCTCTCCTTCCAGCTGCAGACCGGTAACCCGGACATTGTCGCCGCCAATGTCCAGCATCCCGTCGGTCCATCCCCCGGAACTGGACGACTTTTTCAGGACTGCACCGGCATGCCCGTTGTATCCACGGTCAGATGCAAGAGTAACACCCGGAGGAATTGCCGGGGTGTTTCCCTCCGGGAAGGTTATGGTAGTGCCGCTCGGGATGAATATTACCTGCCCGGCTGTTGCCGGTTGTGAACCGCCAACCATGTGACTTTTTAATTCTGCAAGGGTGGTAACGGTATAGGTTCCCGATGTAATGATGCTGCTATACCCTGCACCGCCACCAATCGGACCGGCTCCGGTATATCCCCCGGCACCATATGTTCCATCTGAGGATACTATCGAAGATAAGCTGATGATACTTTCCGGTGCGGGTGAGGTGGTTGAACCCGATGATGAACTGGAAGTACCCGCGACACGAATACTCTGGGATGCCGTTGGTCCAAACCACTGGTGGCCGTCCCACACCATCTGGTACTGGGGTGAATAGGTTCCTGCTGAAGCAGGCCCTTTCATGCTGAACGTGAAGGTATAGGATGACCCGGGCGCTACACTGGTGCCGGCAGGGATCCTTATTCGTGTGGGTCCGAATTTTACTGCATCTCCGGACGCGTCCCCGACCCCGCCGAGACGGATAAGACCTGCTTCAGTCCAGCTTGTACTCCCGATATTTTTCATCGTTACCGAAACGGAATAACTCTGGCCGGCATTCATGGATGTGGGTATCGTACTGGACACGAGCTGGGCTACGGGAGTCCCTGCCGACACAGTAACCTGTGATGGTTGAGTGGAACTTGTCGGAGCCAGCAACCTTACGGGAACAGATGTTACGGTTATATAATTCGTCTTCGTTTCTGTGTAACTTCCCGCAGCAGTAAACACCATGAGTTTTACCGTATATGTCCCGGGCGTCCGGTAGGTGTGGGCAGGATTTTGTGTGGTGTAATCCGTAATCCCGTCATTGTCCACGTCCCACTTGTATAAGCCGGTACCTGAAAAGACAGATGCATCAGTAAACTGTACCGTCAATGGGTATTGTCCCAGAACCGGGCTGGCAGTGAATTGCGCAGAAGGCGCTACCCCGGTTGAACCAGCGATGCCGGTGACCTGAAGACTCTTGGATACCTGTGATCCAAACCACTGGTGTCCGTCCCACACCATTTGGTATTTGGGTGTATAGGAACCTGCTGAGGAAGGTGCTTTCATAGTGAACGAGAAAGTGTATTGCGATCCTGGCGATACACTCGTACCTGCGGGGATCTTTATCCGGACAAGTCCGAACCTGGCCGCATCACCTGAAGCATCATCAAGCGCACCAAGGCGGACCATACTTGCTTCATTCCAGGTCGTGGTCCCGGTATTTTTCATGGTTATAGAAACAGGATAACTCTGGCCTGTATTCATGGTTGACGGTATTGTTTCTGACACGAGCTCTGCATTGACCGCCGAATTGCTTCCTGTTACAGTAACGGATTTGGAAATACGGGATCCAAACCACTGGTGTCCATCCCATACCATTCGGTATTTGGGTGTATAGGAACCTGCTGAGGAAGGTGCTTTCATAGTGAACGAGAAAGTGTATTGCGATCCTGGCGATACACTCGTACCTGCGGGGATCTTTATCCGGACAAGTCCGAACCTGGCCGCATCACCTGAAGCATCATCAAGCGCACCAAGGCGGACCATACTTGCTTCATCCCATGCAATGTTCCCGGTATTTTTCATGGTTATAGAAACAGGATAACTCTGACCCGGATCCATTGTTGACGGTATTGTATTTGATATATATTGGGCGGCAGGAGAAGAAGTAGCGGCGGATACCACGCCCGGCAATACTATTGCAAAAAGGATAAGTCCGATGAGAAGACTGATCATTCGTGATTTGGAAAATAATCCAAATGAGCTCATGATCATAGGTTGTATAAGAGTTATTATAAATTAACAAAACCCTGCAGGTTTGATCATGTAACCTTTTGGTTATACTAATGAAAACCGGGACCCGCAGTGCTAAACCTGAATAAAACCGTTACTCCCGAAATTGAAGACTTATAACCTCATTTTTGTTTTAATATATAAATAAAAAATACCTTGGGGGAAATGATTGTAACTATTTTTTTAGTATAGTACTACTTTTGATCACCGGAATTGTGCTGCATT
>PMDE01000034.1 GCA_003154335.1 Methanoregula sp.
TCCCTGCTGGCTATTCTGTTGTCGCTGTGACAAAACAGAACTGAATTGACTTACATTGGTAGAGTACTACAAAAACGCTCAAATGGTGCCTTAATTCTTAAAATAACCCAGAAATATCACTGAATCGGTAAATCAAGCCTCAGCCGTGATTTGAACACGGGACCTGCTGATTACAAGTCAGCCGCTCTGCCAACTAAGCCACTGAGGCGCCATATACTATAGGAATTTAGTGGTAAAAAAGGTGGTGCTGATGGTGAATCATTCACTGATAAAATTGACCGCCCTTTGCACATTATTGCAGGGTCCCATATAGATCAATAAATAATTCCTGACAGGTGTCAGAAGCATGATAGGATCGACATCCTCTTACCGACTAAAAACTGGGATGAGGTCAAATAATCCCGTAAAATGCCCCATTTGGCAAACGGACAAAGGTCAAATTTTACTTTAGTAAAATAGTGTCCACGTCCAATGAAAATACTGATTTAAACAATTATTTTTCCAATTTGACTGATTTCAGCCGGTTTTGNNGAATAAGATTTGGTTCCCTGCAACCGCGATGAGCGTCATATAATTTTGAATTTATACAACTATTACATTTTCGTGTACACATTTCTTTCGTGTACACATTTCCAAACACATTATAGGCACAAGAACGGACTAATTTATACTGATGGCACATCTGAACGTGGATATTGGCGGGAGCCCCGGTATCAACTGCCGTGGATTCTGCGAATATTGTTATTTTAAGAAAGTTCGTGGTGTCCAGCCACTTGGGTGCAGATACTGTCTGCCTTTTAAAAAAGGCTGTGATTATTGTACCCGTGGAGTCAAGGAAGAGTATAACGGGTTTAAGGATCTGAAGACAATAGCAGACGAAACACTCGCAAACCTGCAGGGAAAAAGTGGAGACCTGGAACGAATAACCATCAGCGGTGGTGGAGATCCGAGCTGTTATCCACGATTCGGAGAATTGATTGAACTCCTCGGCAGCATGGAAGCCCCCCTTCACATTGGATACACAAGCGGTAAAGGCTGGGACGATCCGTCTATTGCAGATCTGCTCATTGACAATGGGCTTTCTGAATTATCTTTCACCGTCTTTGCGACAGATCCTGCTCTTCGAAAGCGCTACATGCACGATCCAACCCCGGAAGTTTCTTTAGCAATTCTCGACAGATTGTGCGAAAGTGTTGACGTGTATGCTGCTGCTGTAATCCTGCCGGGAATCAATGATGGCGTGGTGCTTGAACAAACCTGCGAATGGCTTCAGGATCGCGGAGCAAAAGGGATAATCCTGATGAGGTTTGCCAATTCAACAGAGCAGGGGCTTATTCTTGGCAATGGTCCAATAATCACCAATCAAAAAGTCCAGACCGTTGAATCATTCCGGGATCTGATTTGGGATTTGAATCAGAGGTTTTCTCTGAAAATCTCCGGAACTCCTCTCTGGGATCCGGATATCGGTTCACCATTTGCGATCCTTACCGAGCCTGACTTAGTGAAGAAACTGCCCCGTGTGCAGCGCCGGGCAACCGTAATCAGCGGGAGTATTGCAGCACCGTTTATTGAAAAAGTGCTCTCGTCATGTGGTTCGCAGGTTCCCGTTATTCCAGTCACAAAGGAGATTGCATGCCTGATCACGATCGACGATTTCCGAAAACTGGATCTTTCCACACTTGAACCTGTGGTGATTATTCCTGGTCGGTCATTTGTGCACGATACAGAAGTACAGGAAGTGTTGTTCAAGGATGGTATTGAACGCGAGATAATCCGTGGACCCGATATGCTGACTGCCGATGCTGAAACAAGCATGGGGATGACACGTGAACAGGTTCTTGAGATGGAGATGGACGGATTTGCTGATTTGATCCGCACAATAAACCGATATGGCAGGTAACATTATTGTTAACAATGCTTTTTATCGATACGTTGAAAAATTAAAAAAAGCGTGGATTTATATAAGTGCTGCAGTNNAGCGCGACTGCAACGTTGCCTTTCTTTATCTCCGCGAATTCATCGATTCCTTTTGTAAGTTTGTCAAGAATATTAAGCGCAAGGTAGATTGCCCCGACAGCAAGAACGATACCAAGGACCAGCTGGATAAATGCAGCACAGACTACCAACAGTCCATCAACGGAAAAGATACCAACGCTTAATGCTTTATTAATNNACTGCAAAGATAATGGAAATAAGCAACTGGATTAATCCTACAACAGCATTCGTTAACAGCATTTTTTTCACCTCAATATACGTTATTTTTGTTTGACAACGCGGTAAATAAACATATCGTCAAAGAAATGACAAATCAGGAGTGTCCTTGAGGATTAATGATCTGAATGAAAGTCAGAGAAATCTGTATTTCTCTTTACCATGCTGCGGGAGGGTTACGATCCCCCGATCTCCAGATCTCTCAAGCCTGAACCCTCAAAGCGTTCGTGAACCCTATGAGTCTGGCGCCCTAACCAACTAGGCCACCGCAGCACAAAAGTGCACAATAGAAAAGCCGCAAAAACTATTAAAGGTTCTGATGATGTGTTTTTGTAAAACATCAGTCCTTTTTTAACTGCAGGTACATATTCACTGCAGCTGATATTGCAGCTACTTTTTTTTCCTGTCCAAAGGATCCTGCGAGTGTCTGCATACGGGTTTCCTCGTCGCGTTTGTACCGATCAAGAGTATTGAGGATATGTTCTTCCTGTAAAAAGTGTGTGTGGGTATTTCCCTGAACAAACTGCGGGTTGTTCATAATCGCATAATGAAGCGGGAGTGTTGTTTTGATACCCAGGATGATATATTCAGAAATGGCACGGCGCATCCGTTTAATTGCTTCGACCCTCGTACTATCCCAGGCACAGAGCTTGGCAATCATCGAATCGTAATTGGGGGGAATGGTATATCCCATATGGATTCCGCTGTCCATTCTTATACCGGGACCTCCGGGAGAGCGGTACCGGATAATTTTTCCCGGGTCTGCAGCGAAGTTATTCAACGGATCTTCTGCGTTAATGCGGCATTCAATTGCATGACCCCGTAGGGAAAGATCTTTTTGTTCAAAAGGGAGGGATTCCCCGGCCGCAATTGCAATTTGTTGTTTGACCAGATCAATTCCGGTGATTATTTCTGTGATTGTATGTTCTACCTGAAGACGGGTATTCATTTCCATGAAATAATAATTTCCCTGACCATAGAGGAATTCAACAGAACCCGCATTTGTATACCCTGAGACATCGGCAACTTTCAGGGCTGAATCCGACATTCTTTCACGCAGCTCGGGCGTCATAATCGGTGAAGGTGCTTCCTCGATTAGCTTTTGATGGCGGCGCTGAATTGAACACTCCCTGTCGTAGAGGTGCACTGAATTCCCATGTTCATCCGCAAGGACCTGGAACTCTATGTGACGTGGTTTTACGAGATATTTTTCGATAAAAACTGTTGCATCTCCAAAGGCTGACTGGGCAATCCGCATGCTGGCAGATATTGCATTTTCAAGGGATTTTTCATCATCGACAACTTGCATGCCGATACCCCCGCCGCCTGCACTTGCCTTGACAATCACCGGGTAACCAATTTCTGCTGCAACCTTTTTTGCATCTTCAATATCTTTAATCCCGTCGTCTGTTCCGGGAAGAACGGGAACACCAGCTCCCTTCATCATCTTTTTACTGCCAACTTTCGATCCCATTGCTTTGATTGTTTTCCAGCCGGGACCGACAAAAATCAGATTTTCATCCAGGCAGACTTTTGCAAACCGGTAGTTTTCTGCTAAAAACCCATACCCCGGATGTATTGCTTCTGCCCCGCTTTTTTTAGCGATATCCATAATCCTTTCAATGTTGAGGTAACTTTTTGATGGATGGTCTTCACCGACATGAAAAGCTTCATCAGCATACTTCACGTGGAGTGCATTTTTATCAACAGATGAATAAATCGCCACCGTTTCAATATCAAGTTCCCGGCATGCCCGCATAACACGGATAGCGATCTCTCCCCTGTTAGCGATCAGGAGTTTTTCAAAATATTTCATTGCACCACCAGCAAAACGTCTCCGTTCTGGACGACATCGCCGGTATCAACAAAGATTTCGATGACTTTTCCGTCCATCGGACTATGGATGGGGTTTTCCATCTTCATTGCCTCCAGCACAAGAAGCGTGTCACCTTTTTTTACCCGATCTCCCCGGTTCACGACGACCTGAAGTACCATTCCCTGCATATTGCTCTTGATACCTCCGGCAAACTCGCCTCTCGGGATCTTTTGGGGCGTAATACCTGCTATTTCAACTTTACTCCCGGCAACGGAAACAATACGTACAGTAAATATTTCTCCATCTACTTCAACTTCCATCTGGCTGGGCATATCGGTCACGGGCTTCGCCGGGGTAATCTTTTTTGGGATTTCTTCCAAAGTCCGTTCGCCTTTGAGAAACGAGGGGGCGATTGCAGGGTAGAGGATATAGGTAAGTATGTCTTCTTCTTTTCTCACAATCCCGGCTTTAATGGCTTCTTCCCTCATTTTCTCATAAGACGGTTCGAGTAAATCGGCCGGTCTCACGGTAACAATCTTATCCTCCCCGATAATGAGTTTCCGAATCTCGTCACTTACTGGTGCAGGTGATTTCCCGTAGAGTCCGTGAACATAATCTTTGACCTCTTTGGTCACGTTCCGGTAGCGTTTCCCTTCCACCAGCACATTGAGCACTGCCTGGGTACCAACGATCTGGCTTGTGGGTGTAACGAGAGGAGGGTAACCGAGATCTTTACGCACGCGGGGAATTTCCGCCAGGACCGCATCCCATTTATCCAGTGCATCCTGTTCCTGGAGCTGGGAGAGTGTATTCGAGATCATACCCCCGGGAAGTTGGTAGAGAAGAACATCGCTGTCAACACGCTCTGATATCGGATTGAGTAAACCAATATATTTCTCCCGGATCTGAAGGCAGATATTACGCACTAAACGGAGCTTGACAAGATCGATACCGGTTTCTCTGGATGTACCGATGAGAGATGCAACAATACTTTCCGTTGGTGGCTGTGATGTACCCATGGAAAATGGTGACATGGCCGTATCGAGAATGTCAACGCCGGCTTCGATCGCTGCCTGGTAACTCATCGGGGCAATACCACTTGTTGCATGACTGTGCAGGCAGACTTTTATATCTACAGCCTTTTTTATTCCGTTAATCAGCTCCCGGGCAGCTTCTGGCATGATAAGGCCGGCCATATCCTTGATGCAAATGGAATCACACTCGTGTGCGTAGAGATCTTTTGCCATTTCAATGAAGGTTTGTGTCGAGTGAACGGGACTGGTTGTATAGGAAATTGCCCCCTGAAGATGAGCTCCAACATTTTTTACCTGTTCCATTGACCGTTTCATGTTTCTTATATCATTTAAGGCATCAAAGATCCGGAAGACATCGATACCATTTTTATGCGCTGCGATAACGAACTTATCGACGACATCATCCGGATAGTGTCGGTAACCTACCAGATTCTGGCCCCGAAGCAGCATCTGGACAGGTGTGTGTTTTAGTTCTTCCTTCAAAGCTCGCAGACGATCCCATGGATCGTCATTTAAAAATCGTATAGAGGTATCGAAGGTTGCGCCGCCCCAGGCTTCAACAGAAAAAAAACCGCAATGGTCGATCTCATGCGCAAGAGACAGCATGTCTTCAGTTCGTAACCTTGTTGCAATGAGTGACTGATGGGCATCACGTAAAGTAGTATCGGTAATATAAAGTTTTCCAGAAAAAGCTGTATGCATGAGGATCCTCAGGGCTTCTGCAGGATCATATTAAGCCTCTCAAAACATCATCGGTAAAGTATAAAAAATTCACTAAACGGTATCAAAGCGAACAATAAAATGATGAGAGCAAAAATTCCTCCAATGATATCCATCGGTCGTGTCAGAAATTCTGGACACATCGTTCCCCCGGAATGATATCCCCGGATCGCCAGCAATTCTGCCGAATCCTCCGCTCTGATAATTGCATTGCTGACCAGCAAAAGGCAGGCAGAACTGAGACTGTTTACTCCCCATCGTATTCCTTTGATCTTATGAGAAAGTTGAATCCTGTCAAAGTCTGTAGTGACTGACAAAAGGGATTGCATACCCATCTCAGCGATCATACCAATCTCAAAACCTAGCCTGTCCCCGAATAACCATACACCCATACCAAGGAAATCTCCCGATTTCTGTTCGCTATGGACCCACATACCAATCAGTATAATGACGGTCATCCGACTGAAATAGGAAAGCCCCTGACCCCCGTAAATCTGGAGGATGAGGCTGAAAAATGCAATCATCAGGATAAGAGAAAATATTCTTCCGAATTTTTTTACAAGCCGCAAACCCGGTGTAAAAACAAGCCACCAGAGAAAAACCAATGCAGCACCCGGAAGGCTGAAAAATGCTGCGAAAGAAAGAACCGCCGCGATTCCTGTTCTTATCCGCGGATCCTGCATTCAGCCTCACGAAGATCATTGAATGAAATATTATCCGGTCTGGACCCAAGATCNNCCGCAGTCAATAAGCGTCCCATCAACAATTTCCCAGATTCTGTCAACCCGCGGAAGAATATTTTGTTCATGGGTAAAAATAATGGTGATACCGTGTGTCCTGTTTCCGATCCGTTCACAAAATTTTGCTTTTTCCTTGCAATCCAATGAGCTGAACGGTTCGTCAACCATCAGAAGATCATAGTCTTTGGCAAGTATGCAGGCAAGGTGGAGCCGTTTGAGTTCACCCCGGCTCAGAGTGAAAGGTGATTCATCTTTTTTTGTTTCCAATCCGGTTTCTTCCAGAATTTTATCTGGTATGATACCCCACGATGCACACTCCCCGGAAATAGTGACTCCGGTGACGAGATGTTCCGGGAACTGAGGCGAGAGAACACTGGAATTAATCCCGTTTCTGCGGATAGATCCTCCTGAAAGTGAATAAAAACCTGCCAGCATCATTGCCATTGTCGACTTTCCGCTCCCGACGTCTCCGCTGACAAGATGGACCCCTTCATGGAAGGTTCCCGTTGCATTAAGCGACCAGTTCTCCCGCATTGCATAAGCCCGGTCTAAGGTGATTTGCATTTTTTAGCTCCCGAAAAATATCGGATAATATGCCGTTTCTCTGAGCAAAGGAAATACCTGTGTTGGTGTACCCTGAAGTAAGATCCGGCCTGAATCAAAAAATAAAATTTGATCACTTTGGATTGCTGTATTCATCTGCTGAGTGCATCGCAAAACATAATCAGCTCCCGATGATCTCATCATCTGCTCAATCGTTCCCTCCCAGCGATTGTCAAGATGTGAATCGTACTCATCCAGAACCAGCATCTTCGGGCGATGAATCAATGCCGCTGCCAGGGATACTAGTGCTTTTTCACCACCGGATAACTCATGCATCCTCCTGTTGAGGAGATGGGTGATACCCATTGCCTCTGCAGATACCCGGACAGACACATCGATTTGATTGCAGGACACATGCCGGAAACGAAGTGAAGACGCAATTTCATCGATAACATTTACGAACAGAATATTCCGGTCAGGAAACTCGTTTACCCAGCCAATATCTGTTTCCCTTGGTGAAGAATTGTCAATCATTATTGTCCCGGTTTCCGGCACCGCAATGCCGGCACAAAGCTTGAGAAATGTCGTTTTCCCACTTCCATTGGGACCTATAATTGTTGTAATTCCCGGCTTGATGGAAAGAGCATCAATTGCTATTTTCCGGTACCGGAGGGATTTGATCGTAATCATGGAAGTCGTTGTGCAATCACATATGCCGTATATCCTTTCACCACATCCCCCGGTATGAACGGAAGTACTCCACTTGCCACTGCGGGGGCAAGTCCTTCACCGAGAGAATACATGAGCCATCCGACACCACAGAAGTAAATAATACCCGTTCCGACAGCGATGCCGGTAATCCTGATGGCGGGGGATCTTTTACCATAGGCCAGGCCGACAATAAACGCCGCGAAGATAAACCCTATAAGGTAACCGCCGGTTGGCCCCAGTAGGATTCCGATCCCGGCAACTCCTGTATGAAACACCGGGAGACCCAGAGTACCAAGAATTATATACAGAGAGACAGGGATTATCGCGTATCTCTTCATCACCGCACCGGCCAGCAGGACGAAAAGGGTCTGGAGGGTCAGGGGAACGGGNNTTGAAAGGTTGACGATAAAAATGTGCCCCTCCTTTACTGGTGATAACAGTCACCGGCAATAACCCGCTCAAGTTTTCCATTATCTTTTCTGATAATGAGAGCTCCGAATTCATCGATGTCGATTGCTTCGCCTTCGAAGCTGTTCTTGAGGGTCCTGATCTGAACACGGTTTTCGAGCGTACAGGAAAGGCTTTTCCATTCCCTGATGATAGTTTCATATTCACCACTCTCTATCAGGAGAAAATGGTTTTCGAACTCTTTGAGGATACGTGCGAGAAATGAAGCCCGGTCAACTTCATGTCCGACTTCGGCGCTGATGGAAGTGATATCTTTTTGTAACGCCGGAGAAAACTGGTTGAGCGGAACATTGACGTCTATGCCAATCCCCAGCAGACAGTAGTGAACGGTATCCGATTCGGCCGCGAGTTCAAGAAGGAGTCCGGCTACTTTCTTGTTCCCGATAAAGATATCATTTGGCCATTTGATCAGGGCCCCGATGTCGAATTCTTTGCGGATTGCGCGGGCGACGGCAATGGATCCAGCCATTGTTATCATAAAGATATGATCAATGGGTACACGGGGTTTGAGAACAATTGTGAGCCAGATCCCGCCGCTGGGAGAGACCCATGCTCTCCCCATTCTTCCCACTCCACCGGTTTGTTCTTCAGCAATGATGACCATACCGTGCATTTTTGCAACATCCCCTTCCGAGCACATTTGCTTGCCAATCCAGATGGTAGAGGGGGTGTTTTCGAGATACCGGATATTTTTGCCAATAAACTGTGTTTTTAGTTTTTTATGTATTTCATACGGGAGGAGCTTATTGCTTGTCCGGGTGAGTTTATATCCTTCTTTTTGCGAGGAGAAGATGTCATAACCCATAAGACGGAGATCTTTTATATGCTTCCAGACGGCCGATCGGGTAATTCCCAGCTCATTGCTTATTGTTTCGCCTGAAATAGGGGATTCTGATCGTTCGAGAATTTCCAGGACTTTGAATGCAGAATCCGGCAAAAAATTCATCTCCTCGATCCGCTCTGTTCTGAAGGCAGGGGGCAGGGATCTTTCCCGCAAACCTGCCTGAGTATTTCAGACTGGTGTTCCATAAGGGTGGCAAGATCAAAAATACCGGTGATATCAACAATGCCAATTGCCCCAATCGCATTTCCCTCTTCATCCCTGATAGGACTGACTGTTACGGGAACTCCTTTGTAGGGTCCGGTTGAAGGCGTTGTTTTTATCGGGATATTTTTTTCTATTGCTTCAAGAAGAATCGGCCCGGAATAATGCCTGTCTATTACTCTTCCGTCTTCGACTCGTATTCCGTCTTTTTCTATCGACTTTGCGGT
>PMDE01000006.1:0-3320 GCA_003154335.1 Methanoregula sp.
ATGTGCGAACTGCTTGACGGCACTAATGGGGAAGTGGGCCCCCGGATCGCTCCCAATGGTGAACATTGCATCAATTTCGCCACGTACCAGCAGGTCAATAGAGCTGGTGTCACCAGGATTATAACGGGCAAATCCCCGGGTTAAATCCACGGAATATGGATATCCGAACTGCCAGGCAAATACTTCACCGGAGCCGGTTACATTGTAGTGTCCCCGCATCGGCATGATCGAGAATTTCGTGTATTCATTGAGATCCTTGGTGACGGCAATCGCTTCATCGATGTTATGATTCTTGCCAAGCGACTGTGTCACACCCATACCGAAGAAAATGATTCCGAAACGACCGCTCTTCATTATGTCAGCTGCTTCCCGTATCTTTTCTTTTGGGATACCGGCAACAACCTCGGGGAGCCATTCACCTTTGAAGGCAACACGGAGTGCATTGAGCAGCTCATAGTCCTTGCCCTGTTCTAACTGCAGGTGAACATCGGCCATTTTTGCAGTGTCAGTGACACGGGGGTCAACCACTATCAGCTTGCGGCTCATTTGTCCTTTGCCGGTGAAAAACCCGCGGGGAAAGATCGAGTATCTTGACATATGCCTGGGGTGAGCATGGGCCGGATTGCAGCCCCAGAAAATGATCCTGTCCGCCCGGTTCTTTACTTCTCCAAGGGTACATGACGGGAGACCAATATCCTGGACGGCAATCAGGGTCGTTCCGTGGCAGACCGCAGCCGTATTGTCACAGCATGCCCTGGTTATTTCGGCAATCTCGTTACCCACGCTCTGTGCTTCGCAGTTGGTCGAGCTCCAGCCGTACATGAGGGGTTTTTTTGCCTTTGCCAGCATCTGGGCGGTGTATTCTGCTGCCTCATCGTAACTGATCTCTTTCCATGTTCCGTCTTCCTGATGCATCCTTGGCCGGGTAACACGGTCTTTTGACTGGGAGTGCAGGAATTTTTCAGTGCCAATGACACATGCGTTATATACCTCGAGAAGCTGTTTTCCGTCATCGGAAATCACAACTTCCAGATCGTCACAAAGGGTCCCGCAAAAAGGACAAATTACATCTGTTACGGTCTTTGTCATTTCATTTCACCCCGCACAATTTCTGGACAAGTTCTATACCAAGCAGGACAGGTTCATTGATTGCTACGTCAACGTTCACCGGAACGCCTTTAAATGTCGGCATTCCCGTAGAATACGTATTCGGGTTGATAATAGAATTTGCCCATGGTCCCATGGGGATGAATGCAAGACCGGGGTGAGGACCCTGTGTGGTCTCGATTGCTTTTACGATAACGTTACCGTAATCGCTTGTCACCCTGACATTGGTGTTCTTCCATGCACCGAGTTTCTTTAAATCAGAAGGGTCGAGTTCAATAATCCCGGCCGCTGTTCGATAAGCGGGTTTCTCCTTACCGCCTTCGATTGCAACCCCCTGCTGGATGCTCCGCCCTGAAATTAAGTTCACTTGTATCGTTGCCACGATAAAATCCTCCAATAACTAAAATAATTCGTGAAATTATGTATCCTCTCTCCTTGACATTAACTCCACTATTGTAACAGTTCCGCTGGTGCGGTTGTGAGAAAAATTGTCGGAGGGATATGAACTTCACGCTCTGTTCACCTTTATTTATTGAACTCCTTGATGGGGCTTGGTCCGAGTTCATTGATTGTTTTCACTACATCGGTGATGACTGCACCCCATTTTGCACCTTCGGATGCTGACACAAAAGTCATCCTGAACCGGCGATCATCAAGACCAATGCTCTTCATGAGACGTTTGATCATGAACATACGCTTTGCGCCCTTGTAGTTGCCTTCAAGGTAATGGCAGTCGCCGAAGTGACATCCGGAAACAAGCACACCGTCTGCGCCATCTGCAAAGGCCTTGAGCACGAATAATGCGTCAACACGGCCGGTGCACATAACCCGGACGACCCTGACATCCGGCGGGTACTGGATTCGGCCGCCACCGGCAAGGTCGGCACCGGCATATGAGCACCAGTTGCAGAGAATACCGAGTATTTTTGGTTGCCAGACCCCGGGTTCGCGTTTTGGAATAGGGAATTCAGGTGGAGCTGACATTACTGCTCACCTCCGAGCAGGAATGCATCTATCTGCGCCACGATCTGTGGGGTCGCAAAGTGGTTCATCCAGATTGCTCCCCCGGGACAGAATCCACCACAGGTTCCACAACCCTTGCATTTGGCTTCGGTGACTTCCATGACAGTGCGCCCTTCCTTTTCTACAAGTGCAAGCGCACTATAGGGACAAAGGCTGATGCACATACCACAGCCGGCACATTTCTCATCGATGCACGTGGCAAAGTACGGTTCAAGTTCAACTTCTCCCCGGTGGATCGGGATACTTGCCGCAGATGCTGCACCTTCGGCAGAAGCTACAGTGTCAGGAATATCCTTAGGTCCCTGGCACACCCCGGCAAGGAAAACACCGGCGGTAGTCGTCCCACAGGGATTAAGTTTCGGGTGAGCTTCGAGAAGCCATCCATCCATCGAGCAGGATACACCGAAGAGTTTGCGGGTGCGGTTTGTATCCTCCATTGGCTGAACTGCAGCTGCCAGAACGACCATGTCGACATCCATGTCAACCGGGCGGTTGAGCAGTGTATCATCTGTGTGGACGTGGAGGTTTTTGGTTACCGGATCTTCAAGTATATTTGCTACCCTGCCGCGTATGAACTTTGCACCTTCGTCCTGGATGCGGTAATAGAACTCTTCGTACATCTTGCCGAATGAACGAATATCCATATAGAAGATATACGGCACGCAGCCGGGGATCTTCTCTATGATCTGGTGTGCATGTTTCAGTGAATACATGCAACAGAACCTGGAACAATAGGGTTTCCCATTTCCGGTATTGTCACGAGAGGCTGCACAAAGTACGAATGCAACTCTCTTAGGTGTCTCACCATCACTTGGGCGGACAAGNNCGCAGATGAGCCGTTCGAACTCGAGACTCGTTATAACATTCTCGTACTTCTTGTATCCCCATTCTGTTTTCTTCTCGACCGGGTAGATGTCGTAGCCGGTAGCGAGAATTGCTGTCCCGACTTTGACCTTGATAAACTCATCCTTGGATTCAAGATCAATTGCCTTCTTTTCAGGACCACATGCGGTAACACAAAGCCCACATTTNNATACACGAATTGAAATCAATCGTGTAAATAAGGGGAACAACCTGCGGGTGGCTGATATAGATCGCTTTTCGCGGTTTCATTCCCACTTCGAAATCGTTGGGTTTGACAACCGGGCAGACAATATCACAGTCGCCGCAACCGTTACATCCTCCACCGA
>PMDE01000006.1:3385-4912 GCA_003154335.1 Methanoregula sp.
GAACAGTCAAGTGTCGGAAATGTCTTGTCCAGCTGGGACATACGTCCGCCAATGCTGGGGGCAGATTCTATGAGATAGGTTTTGATCCCTGCATTTGCGAGATCGAGTGCCGCCTGCATACCTGCGACACCGGCACCTACAACCATCGCCGCTCTCTCAACAGGTACAGCCTTCGGGAACAGATCCTGAAGGAGTGCTGCTTTTGCAACAGCTATTCGGATTGCGTCTTTTGCCTTTTCTGTTGACCCTTCACGGTCGTGCATGTGCACCCACGAGTTCTGCTCGCGGATGTTTGCCATTTCAAACCGGAACGGGTTCAGGCCGCCTTCTTTTGTTGCCGTCCTGAATGTTGGTTCATGGAGTCGTGGCGAACAGGCAGCGACCACGATACCGGTGAGTTTGTGCTCCTTGATTGCCTTGTCAATTTTGCCCTGACCCGGTGTTGAGCACATGTACTGGTAGTTGTCAACGTATGCCACACCCGGAATGGTTTTTGCATAATCCTGCACGGTCGTAATATCCATNNTTTTTCGTTTCCATTTGTGCGGGAGCTTCCTGTTTTACTTCCTTCTTTGCTTCCGATTTCTTTGTAGTTGATTTCTTCTTTTCGGCCATTAGTCCCACCTCACAGCACCTTCTGCAGGAATGGTTCGCAGCTGATCGCATGGAGATCCAGCCCGAGGTCCTGAGGACTCATTCCCTGTGCCAACCCGAGCAGTTCAGCAAAGTGCAGTACGGGTAAATCGTATGATACCCCGAACTTTTCCTTAATCTCAATCTGGCCACGGTCAAACTGGAGTTGGCAGAACGGGCATATGTCCGTGAGCGCATCGACTTTTACATCTTTGAGATTGATGAGTTTCTCGTTGGCAATATCCAGTGCATGAACAATATCGTAACCCCGGACACCGCCACCTGCACCGCAACATTGCATCTTGTTCCGGTATTCAACCGGGGTTGCACCGAGTGCGGCAACCAGTTCTTCCATCCATGCCGGGTGTTCGGTATTCAGCATGACGTTATCTTCAAATTCCCGGTCCTTGTGGGGTTTGGTTAGGTGGCACCCATAATGGACGGCGATACGTGCACCTGTAAGGGGGTTAGTTACACTATCGCGGACCTTCTCAACGCCGATATATTTGTTGTTATAGAGGAGCTCGGCAGTATGATAGACATTGATGGTGCCTTTGTACTCCATATCGATTTCTTTTAAAACTTCATTGACGCCGTCACGGAGGTCCTTATTATGCTTGAGCTTATGGTTGACTTCCCAGATTGATTTATAACAGCCATTACAGACGAGAGCAATATCCATTTTCATCTGTTCTGCTAGGACAATGTTTCGTGCTGCCATTGCATAAAAGACATTGAGATCAATCGATCCGAATGCACCTGGTGCAGGACAGCAGCTTGCACCCTTGAGGGGAACCAGCTCAACGCCGAGTTTCTTCATGGCCTTGATGGAAGCTGATTCAACTCCCGGGTAACGGTTGGGAGCAATACAGCCGAGGTAGAATGCGAATTTGT
>PMDE01000033.1 GCA_003154335.1 Methanoregula sp.
TGATGGATGACCCTCAGGTCTTCTGATTCAAAAAATCAATTAAAAGATATGTATAACAACCAAAATGTATTTTATAAATAGCAATATGTAGCTTATCAATTACTTTTTAAAGGTGGCAAACACACTATTGATCGAAGACCATGAAACAACCAAAAGAAAGAGAGTTCATAAAAAAGTCGTGTCTCATAGTACTTCTCATGTCCCTGATTCTTGCAGCAGGCATTATCACCACGGGATGTATCAAGAATCCCGGCAGTAACACCGGACAGCAGCCCGGGAATACCGCAGCGTCAGTCCAGGGAACTGAACAGCCGGTAAATCCCAGCGGCCCCAGCTCGACCTTGCTTCAGCTGCATCGAAACTGGGTATAACGGAGCAGCAGCTCTCAGATGCATTAAATGCGGGAAATACAACCCAAGGTCATCGGGGTAACCTAACTGATGCGGCACAAAAGCTGGGAGTGACAGAACAGCAGATCCGTGATGCTCTGGGTTTCACAGCGGGTGGTTGACCGAACGCTCACCGACCCAGCAACAGAGCTAAAATTATGGTTAAAATTGCCGGATTTTAGCTATTCCCTGATGTATCCCGTCTTAATATTACAGAATGTATGAACTTTAACTTTAGATTGAGGAACTTAAACCATGAAACAATTTAAACCCAGAATGAAACGGGGCTTTACTATCAGTATCCTGATGATATTGATCTGTTTTGCGTTGTCCGGCACCATTGCCGCAGCAGCCCCTCAAACCCGTCTGAACAGTTATAATAATACAACTTTCCCTATTGTTTCCTATCATAACGGGACGACTCCTGGCAGCGTCGGAGATCACGGTTATATGGAGCAGGGTTACAGATATCCGATGGGAATACGGGGAGCATACCAGGGAATGCGGGGTGGTCCGGGAATGACACATGGAATGGGATTAATTCATACGATATTTATATTCCTGTGTGTTATGGTCGCAATACTTCTTGTTCTTGTCTGGCTTGCCGTAGGAATTCTTCTGATGGTCCTTCTTGGAAGAAAACTCAAAAAAGACAAAACNNAAAAATTCGACTTGTCATGATAAAAGATGTTCCTGAAATCTTCTCTTGAACGGTTGAAGTGGATGAAACTTATCTCGGAGGTCAAGGGAAGAACAAACCCGACAAATGTATTCGATGTTTCTCGGAGGTTTCTTCGATGGCACTTCCTCATATGCATCACTCTGCGGGGAATACGGTGAATGCGAGGAGAAATGCCCCCAGATTCTACCAATCCGCAATATCCTGAAAAAGGTGGCAGAATATTTTGGGAAATAAATTTCAGGATTGATCCAGCTAAAAATCTCGTCAATTTCCGGAAAGAACCCCAATTCATATAAGCGAATAAATTTTTTTTGGGAACAAAAAGCACATTTTTTTATCCTTTACGCAAATCCTTTTATTCTATTCTGACAAGAGGGATCCCGGAGTGATTTGAATGAGATGCATACCAAACCCAATTCACCTTGCCATTCTGATGGTTGTTCTCATAACTTTTATTTCTGTTAGTGGGTGCACAGGTAACAGTCCGTCATCCATAACTCCTGCAGCTACCCCGACAGAGGTCCCTGGAACGATGACGGTAAATATCCAGAACTTTGCATTTGTTCCTGCGAGTATCACCGTACAGAAGGGAACAACTGTAACATGGGTGAACCTCGATACGTCAACCCACCAGATCAGGAACGACATCCAGGGGTCACTGGCCCAGGGAGCATTATTCTCGAGTGATTCTTTGCTTAAAGATGCAAGGTATTCGTTTAAATTCGATATACCTGGAACCTACCCTTATTATTGTACAATTCATCCCTCGATGAAGGGCACTGTCATTGTAATGTAATATATTCAAAATTTTTTATCGGAATTGCTGTCAATTTGATCAGTAGAAAAACTGCCAGGTAACCAGAGTTATGTGAATCAGTGCAAAAATAAAAGTAACTCCCGCCATCCGCATATGCCATTTGAACGGGATATTGTAGCGCCCTTTTAATACTAGAATACCCATTGTTGCGGTTGTTATAAGAGAAACAAACGTAATAATCCCAAAATAGAGAGCAATCGGGAGACCGTAAATTTCAATATGACCAATGGAGCTAATCATAATCACGGTAAATCTGATAATTCCAAGGATATATAGTCGCTCTCCTTTTCCAGAATTTTCCGCACATGGAAAAAAAATTTTCGTGTCGATTGCTATTTTTTCTTCCTGATTTTTTTGTATTAGTGCGCTCTTTAAAACATTCTCCAGAGTTGAACCGGGTCCTCTGAAGATGCTCCTGTTTTATATAAATGAATGAAATCCTGTCCGGTTAAGAATGAATCGTAAAAATGGTAAAATCATTCACCAACATATACCCCCGTTAATCCCCCTGCCAATAGTTGTCCTGCCCAAATACAACGGGAAGTCCAGGGATCAAGGTAAAAGCGAACCAGTTCGTGTAAATATGGGTTTTGTCGTCAGACGGTGGAGAATGTCTGGACGAAAACCGTATTTGAGAATGGGGACCAGGAGTTACCCGAATACCCATTATGCACCTCAGATTATCGTGCCCTGTAATTGGGAGAAGTTGAATGAAACCCATCATTTCATTCGACATTACCGGATCCGGTTAATATCGTACCCACCTGTCGGATATGCCCAAGCCATCTCCTGCAGGTCTGCAAGTGTCAGGCTGGCTTTTATAGCGAGGGCGAAGATATTGATCATTTCATCGGCATTGTATCCAAGAAGATGGGCACCGATAATCCTGCCGGATTTTCCTTCGGTAAGAATAGTATAGGCAGAGCGGGTGATGCCCACACGGCGGATTGAGAACCAGTCTGGGGTTTCCTTCCTGTGGACAACAACGGTTATTCCACGTTTCCAGGCCTGGTCTTCATTCAGCCCTACTGACGCGAGCAATGGTGATACAAATACAACACTTGGAACTGCCTCGTAGCTGGGTACTACCTTGTTTCCATAAATCATATTTCTTGCCGCATCGCCGCCCTCCATCGTCGCAACCGGAGAGAGGGGCTTTCCTCTTGGGTTTACATCTCCGGCTACGTACACGGACGGGTTCGAGATGCTCTGGAGGTACTTGTTGATCGCGATCCCCCGGACATCGACTTTTACCTCGCCAGCGTCGAGGTCGAGACCTGCCGTATTCGGCATCCGCCCGGCACCGTGAACGACCATATCTGTCTCGAATACATTCTCTCCTTTAGTTCCTGCATGGACGAGAAGAGAGTCAGCGCCCTTCTCGACCGACGTAACCGGCATATCCGTGAGAATCTCGATTCCCGATGTTCTTAGAGCCTCTACGAGTATCCCGACGAGGAATGGGTCAAACTCCTTTAACACACTCCCTTTCCGGTGGAGAATCGTCACTGACGACCCAGCTCTGGCAGCAATGTGGGCAAGTTCGAAGGATATGAGACCACCTCCGATAAAGACGATCCGGTGCGGGAGGGACTCCATCGCGAGGAAATCATCGCTCAAACTTACAAATTCCTCCCCGGATATCCCAAGCCTCCGCGGGACTGCCCCGGTAGCGATTCCTATGAACCGGGAACTCAGCGTCATATCTCCGATCCTGAGTTTGTTTCTCCCCATAAAACGGGCATGTCCACGGAAGGCATCTATCCCCTCTTTTAAGAAAAAATTTCCCCTGGTCGCCGGAACCGGGTCGGTAAAGGTCCGTTTGAACCGAATCAGATCGGACCATGCGATATGAATATCACCGGTAATCCCATTATTTTTCATGGCCATTGCCCTTTCTATCACTTCTGCTGCTCCCGTGAGTACCCTTTTTGGGATGCACCCCTTCACAGCACATGTCCCGCCAAACGGATTTTCATCAGCGATTGCAACCTTCCAACCGGCATGCCGTGCCTCGATCACCATCGCCATTCCGGCATTTCCGGTGCCGATAACAATAAGGTCATACTCTTTCCCTGTTTCGGGTTTGGTTTCAACAATAAGTCATTCCTCCACCAGCTCAATTAATTGTGTGACTAATGGGATACCGGTATTTAAATCCACTTCATGGCTCATTATCCCGTTATTCAATCGTATCGAAAATTTCAGGAAAAACGTCTGGGAATGATGAGCAAATTAGAAAATTTTCAATTACTCCTTTGCCCAATATCACGTTATGGATGACAAAACCGGAACAAGGGAATACTCCGGTCTTTCAGATACCGAAGCCGGCGAACGACTCGTCAGGGTTGGGTTGAACCGGATTGTAAAACCCCGCAAAATTACGTTTCTCTCTATTGCAAAAGAAGAGATCACCGAACCGATGATCCTTCTTTTACTTACGGTCGGCATTTTTTACACCCTTTTTGGAGGATTTGGGGATGCTCTCACGCTCTATGCGATCATCATAACACTGGTTCTTGTAGAGATTGCAAACGAGTACCGGGCAAAGAAAGCTATATCGTCACTCGCTGTCCTCGCCTCTCCGAAAACAAAAGTTATCCGGAACAGCGCGATCTCTGAAGTTCTGACAGAGACCGTGGTGCCTGGAGATCTCCTCGTGCTGGTGAGCGGGACACGGGTCGCAGCGGATGGAAATCTTGTTTCGGCAATCAGCCTCCAGATCGATGAATCATCCCTGACCGGGGAGTCTTTCCCGCAGGAGAAGTCACAGGGTGCTGAAGCCTATGCGGGGACTCTTGTCGTTTCGGGTGAAGGGTTGTTGGATGTCACACAGACTGGTGGCAGCACAAAGGTTGGGAAGATCTCTGCTATCTCCCAAGAGATCCGACAGCCAAAAACTCCTCTCCAGCTCGCAATGAAAACGCTTGCAAAAACCCTGGTATTCGTTGCGCTCATTTTCTCGATTGTTATTCCGCTGATTGGGTTTTTACAGGGCAATTCCCTGCGGGATATGTTCCTCATCGGGCTTGCACTTGCATTTGCTACCATCCCGGAGGAGCTTCCCATTATTATCACCATGAATCTTGGTCTTGGCTCATTCATGCTCGCAAAGGAGAATTTCCTCGTAAAAAAACTTAAAGCAGCTGAGACGTTAGGTATTGCGACCGTGATTGTCACTGATAAAACGGGGACAATTACGGAGAGCGTGATGCGGGTTATGGCTGTCTCTCCGGATAGTGATGAAAAAAGGATTATGAGCTCTGCACGGTCAGCAATGACCGACCTCTCCCTTTCCATCACTGACCGGGCGATTCTCGAGCGGGCAGATGTTCTCCATATCCCTCCGGATAGCGGACGAATAATCCGGGAGCGGTCGTTTGGCGATACCAGAAAGACAAGGAGCGTCATCCGGGAGCGGGATGGCAACGCGGAGATGTTCATGATTGGCGCTCCTGAAGAGGTGCTTGGCTATTGTTCGGGAGATGTTTCCAGTGCACAGGAAGCACTCGCACGGGAAACGGCATTGGGCAGACGCGTTATCGCAATCGCCCACAGGAATCCAATCACTCCTGTTCCTGATGGGCCTCTTGCCAGTGTCGAGCAGAACCTCGAATTTTTGGGGTTGATCTCCATTGAGGATCCCCCTCGTACTGGCGTCCGGGAGACGATCGGAGCTGCACGGCTTGCAGGCATCCGGACGATTATGGTAACCGGCGATCATCCCCGGACTGCAGCTGCCATAGCAGTTGAGGTTGGCATCGTGTCCGAGCAGGTCATAGACGCAAAGGACCTTGATGGGATATCTGATGGAGAACTCCGCGAGCTGGTGAAACATGTTTCTGTTTTTGCACGGGCAGTCCCGGAACATAAGTACCGTCTTGTGAAAGCACTTCAGGCGAACGGGGAAGTGGTTGCAGTCACCGGTGACGGTGTGAACGACTCTCTTGCACTCAAAGGAGCAGATATCGGGATCGCAATGGGTATACGGGGTACCGATGCTGCAAAGGAAGCGGCCGATATTGTCCTTGCAGATGATAATTTCACCACTATAGGAAAGGGTATCTTTGAGGGCAGAAGGATCTTTGATAACCTTTCAAAGGGTGTGAAGTATTATCTTTCAGTTAAGATTGCACTTGTTGCAGTATTCTGTGCAACTCTCCTTCTCGCATTCCCTTTCCCGTTCTCCCCGATCCAGATTATCCTGCTGGAGCTTTTCATGGATCTCGGTGCTTCAGCATCATTCGTTGCCGAGCCGGCAGAACCTTCGATCCATGAGCGACCTCCCCGAAACCCCAAAACCCCATTCCTCGATACAGTTGCGCTCTCGGGCATTGGATCAGGCGCCCTTGCCTTGTTTGCAACCGTGTTTTTCACATACTGGCTTGCCTTATACCAGAATATGCCTCTCATTTCAGCCCAAACCTCAGCATTTACTGCCTGGATACTAGGGCACATCCTGCTTGCTTTTGTCTCCCGTTCTTCCCATGATCCTCTTTACAGGATTGGATTGTTTACCAACCGAATCATGCTGATATGGGCGGCAGGAGCTTTGGGATTCCTCACACTGACCCTGGCTTTCCCGATAGCAGGGCACCAAATAGGAATCGCTTCGATCGGTGCCGGGAGTATTGCAGTTATCGCCATTATTGCAATTACATGCATGGGTAGTCTTGAGGCAGCTAAGATATTGCGGAGTAAAAAAACGATACACAACTGACAAGGACTACAGTATATGGAGTCAATCTGATACGGAATTAAAAAACAATTCCCCGCCCCCTTTCATATTCAGCATCCTTCACCTTACACTGCCGATAAGGCGCGGGGGAAATCTCACCCGGTGGAGCCTGGAACGGGCACTTATTATAAATACTGACTGCTCCCTGGGAATATAAATCACCTTTCGCCTGTTTTCTTTATTTGTGTCAGTAGAGAATTAACGGTCCGGAGGAGTTTAACGTCCTGGATTTGAAATCCCCCGTCTATTCTAAGAAATGGT
>PMDE01000151.1 GCA_003154335.1 Methanoregula sp.
AGTTTTTTTCCATATCTCCGGAGAATGAAAACAGAGTTCCGGGTTGGTTCTTCGGAGAACGCAAATAGGCTTATTTCGGGTCAAAGTACCACTTTGGCTCGTTGTATTCTCTGAAGTCAGAGAGGATACCGGGAAAATACAACCCGTTACTCCTTTTTAGTAATTTTTCAAAAGTACATACAATAAAATTGGTTTGAATCTCCGGGATTCGAAATCAGGTGAGGTGTTCAGGTACGAGCAGACTTCCGGGTACTATGATGCCCGGGCGGGTGTCTGCACCTGCTCCTTATGAATCGGGATCTCAGTTTCTGTCGGGTCTACCCGGACAATTCCAAAAAAATAAGAGTATAGTCCCAACCCAGCAACTAAAAATATTGTTTTTGTTAAATGATCTTAATCACTCGTACGCTCCCGGGAACTTCGCCTTCGGCTTGTCCCCGCCGCTGTGGCATCCCCAAATTGCGATAGAACGGACACAATAAAAAATTCTCTATTCACTTTAATTTGCAGCAGTGATTCACTTTTTTGAGATTTATTCTGGTCATTCAATTATCCAATATTTCCGTCGGGATTTTTGAAAAAGTTGGTGATTGAAATAATACTATATACAAAAATAATTATCGCCTGTCAGGGATTTCTGAACTTTTTAAAAAACCCTTTGACGACAACGACCATCCCGACGATGAGGAAAACCGCCCCCAGCAACCCGGTAATAAGCATGGGTAATGCGAAATACAGGCCTGCACCGATTACCATTATTATAATACCCTCGATAACCGTCACGACCTCTATAGTGTTTACTTCCGTCATACGTACCTCCCTGTATTGATTTTGTTCCGGAATACTTTCCGCTCAATGCCGCAAACGGTTCATCTGAAGATACCAGAACACCATGTATGAAATGACCGCCGGGTATCTTAATACACCGGATCAGATTTTTTTAGTTCCCGCGTTATTCCCCTACCTGACTATTCTGTTTCCACATGCAGGTTTCCCTGGTGGTGAGTTCTGCTTCCTTTTTTCCGGAATGTCTTTACCGGGTACCGATAGGCCGGGGGCCCCTCATGAACCGGGTGCCATCTGCATGTGACAGGTATCGCCCGGCGGTTTCAGAAGGTGTTCTATAAAAACCTGATCAATCCGGCTTATTTTTCAGTCCACCCGTACCAGACAGCCCCCTTTGGACAGGAATCGGCGCAGCTGCCGCAGAGAATGCAGTCCGCATTCTCCATCTTTTCCTGCTGCACCATTTCATGGACGTCAAGGCCCATCGGGCATTCCTTCGAGCACCGGTTGCAGTCGATACAGCGTGTTTTGTCTGCATCGAGGTGCAGAGAAGGCCAGCCTCCGAGGTTCCGGATCTTCCTGCCTGCGACCATAAGCCCGGCGACCGGACACAGCAGGTGGCAGAACCCCCTCCTGCCGGCGAGGTAAGCGACACTGAAGATTACGATGAATATGACGATCACTACAACGAGGACGGTCAGGGACGTGATCGAAAGACCGTTCTGCGTATTATAGAAGAGATCGACCGAGCGGATTCCCCCGGCGCTGATAAAAAGATACGCGAGCAGGGCCAGCCATAGGAACGTGACGCCGTACTTGATGTAGTTCCGCCAGCCCGCCTCTACCGTGTGCTTCATAACCGGCGAACAGATCTCCTGCCATGCACCCATCGGGCAGAGCCAGCCGCACCAGAGCCGCGAGACGGCCAGTGAGAGGATAAACAACAGGATAAAGAGTATCATGCTGCCGGTGGCAATGCCTTCTGCTGCTCCCATCAGGATAATGACAGGGGAGATGTAGACGAGCGTTACCGGCAGGAGGACAAAAGAAAGAATGAGGAGCCACTTCCTTATCTTCTGGCGGGAGAATCGCTGGCTGGTTGCTATTTCTGACATGCTACAGAATCTGAATGATTGCGACAGTGTTCAGGTTTTTCCTTTTGTCCGCACCCCTTTTTGATTCAGGAATTTTTTTGAAGTGACAGGTTGCGCCATATCCCTGCGGAAGGGGGGTTATCCTGCCAGAGACCCGAATGGATCCCACGGTGGAAGGACAACAGGCCGGGTGGTAAGAACAGCGAGGAGCTCTTCAGAAAGGTATTTTTTACTGACAATTATCTCGAACACGTACTGGTCGAACCACTCATCCATCATGTACATATACCCTTTTTCCCCGATATCCGTCCCCCAGCTGTTTTCCACCCGCCATTTTCCAGGTTTGCCGTGTTCATCAAGATCCACACCGGTCAGCAGCATAGCGTGGGTCATCTCGCTGTCCCGGTATTCCAGTCTTCCGGCCTTGTCCAGCGTAAAATCTGTCCCGTAGACGGTTTTATAATCATAGATATTGAGGTCCATGGCGCCCTTCTCCGTCTGCAGCATCCGGCCGACGTCACAGCCAAACCAGACCGCATGGTTGTCCAGTATCATTTCAACAGCAGCTTTCTTCAGGGTCTCTGCATCAACATTCAGGTACGTTACCGGATGCCCGTCTATAACGTTCCCAAGATACTGCACCGTGTAGATCCTGTTGTAGGGCTTGTCCTTCATAGGGGCATTTATCAGGCTGCCCATATCATTCAGGTCAAGTCCCACATACTTCCGGTAGAATTCGCAGGGTGTCAGATCCCCATCCCGGTGGAAGACTTTGTCTTTGTCCCGCCACTCCCATGAAAAGAGGACCGGAGGTTTTCCCAGATGAATGGCAAGCATCCGGTAGAACTCCTCAAGAAATGTGTACTTGAATGCACGCAATTCATCTGGTGATGAACCACGGGTATGCCGGTCCCTGAGCTCCTTTGCATATTCCCGGAGCTTCGAGACGAGCAGCGTATTCATTGCATCTGAATTGCTGCTGCTGGAGGTCTCGGGCATCTGCGATTTTGGCACAACGCCGTATTTTTCCACAAGATTTACGAACATGTTCCATTGTCCGCCGTCAGAGAGTGGATCCGACAACAGCGCCTGGACCAGACGGCTGTCCAGGGGTTCAGAACTTGTCCCGATGATGTTTTCCAGGAAATAATTCGCTTTCTCCAGTTTATCCCAGAACATCTGGTAGACTTCGGAGAGTTCGAACGTCTTGAGGTTCAGGTTTTTCATCGCTTCGAAGCAAAGCAGACTCAGGCCGGAAAATAACCAGCACCTTCCTGAATTTTCCTGGTTGGCAGCCTCCGGTGAATCTATAACATTGCTGAACGTGAAGTTTATCCGGTCAACTTCTTTCCGGCTTAACGCAACATCGGCAATGCCGTTCTGGGTCACCGCATTCAGGGCAAGAAGATTCCTGGAATCACTATCGAACGATGCTTTGAACCGCTCAATATCTGTATCCGTGACATTTTTCTTCATGTTGTTTCCTTGTTGAACCATCTGTTTTCTTCTCGATCTGGTTTCTCCCGGGACATATCGGTTGCGTTCCGGGGCGGGGACTGGGATATGAATTCCATTTCCAACAGATACCGGATCATCGGACTGAAGGATTTTACCCGTGGTGAAAAAAAACAATCTTTCAGGTATTGGTATCCTGTCCCGGGAAAATCCTCCGCTTTATCCGCACGTACGAGTGGTAAACAAGGAGCATAAAATTTCCTAAAAACCGCTCCCTGTTTGCCATTGTCCTCACAAAAATGGCCTCTTCCGAGAGGAACAGTCCTTTTAAGTGATAGATATCCTGTTTCGGGGAGAAGAACACGTATATCAGCACACCTGCGAGGATAATAACGGTGCCGACTATTTTATCAAAAAAGGACGTCGAGTAGAGGAGATAAAGGCAGATCATGACGCCGATCCAGGGGAGTATTTTCTGGCCGGGTAACTGCTTTTCAGTGTCGCGGGTCAGGACAACCAGGGCAAGAGAGGTCAGGAGGAAGGAAAATGCCAGGTTGAATACGGCAAAGGAGATCAGGCCCGTGATGGGGGAGTAGATGGAAAGGAGGAACGCGAGAATACCCTGCACTATCAGGCCGACGTAAGGAGTCCCGTACTTTTTGTGGAGCGTGGAAAACAAACGGGGAAACAGCCCGTCGATGGACATGGCATACGATAACCTCCCCGTGCCGAGCATTCCTGATTCGTCAGACCCGGAGACAGAAAACAGGGCCCCGACCGTCATAATGAGTGCCCCTGCCGACCCGAGAAGTACTCCCCCGACGAGGATGAGGGGGGTCTGGGATTTTGTGAGGTCCGACCAGTTCACCGCCCCGTAGACGATAAAATTTGTCGAGATATAGAAGAGCGCCACAATTGCCATCCCGATAATAATTGCCTTTGGGATTGTCTTTTTCGGGTCTTTTACCTCGGCCGCTGGAAGGGTCCCGAGTTCAAACCCCGCATAGGCCCAGAAGATGAGCACAAGAGCAGTCCCCGTTGCCGATACCCCGAGAGGGACAAAGGGGTGATAATTATCAAAAAAACCTGACGGCTGTGTTATCAGAAAGACAGTTCCTGCCCCGATAAGGAGTAACAAGGGGGCCAGTTTGATTATGGTGAGACCGTCATTGACCCTGCCTGCTATTTTTACCCCGAAAATATTGATTGACGTCAGGCCGAAGAGAAAGATACCCTTGACCAGAACTTCCTCTAAAGGGGTCAGAGGTGCCAGATACTCGAGGTAGCGCACAAACGCGATAGCAAATACCGGCAGGGAGATCAATTCGGCGATCCACATGCTCCAGCCGGTAAGGAATCCAAAGAAATCATCGAACGCCTCCGATACATAGGCAAACGGCCCCCCGACTTTCGGGATATAATAACTGCAGTACGCAAAGACCAGGGCTATGACCGTGGCAAATACGCCGGCAATAACCCATACTGCCAGGGAAAAGGGCCCGAGCATCCCCGCAGTTATTGCAGAAGCGATATAGATGTCAGCCCCGATGACCGATCCGACAACAATATTGGTCAGGTCGAATAGGGAGAGTTCTTTTTTGAAATCCATGAGCTATGAGGTAAGGATAATCATTCATCTTAATATAGCTGACGAAATCCGGTGCCATTTCAGTGACTGCACACGGTCTGAACCACGAACAGTAAGGGTTTGGGGATTTATAATCCGGGAATTTGTGGTCTGATTATGGTGAAAAAGGGCGCCGGAAACCTCATTCCGTTTTCAAAATCCGGATTCAATGAAATCGTCTGTCACGGGATAGTGAAATGCTCTANNTCAGTTCCCCGGTTGCTGCAACAACGATGGTGATTGTCAAAAATTTCAGGAAGAAACGATCATCAACTCAAACGTGAAGTATCGATACACTAAAACCTCGTTTATTATTTCTAAGGGAAGGTTACTTATGAAATTGGAAAGGGTCAGCCGGAGTCGAGCCGACCGTTGGATTGCACCCTTTGCAGACCATGCTCCCCCATATCAGGCTGGCAGGAGCTAAAACGGAGAATGGAGTTAATGGTTTGGGTGATTGGATCCAGGTGCCGGCCAGGGATGTTTTCGGGTTACCACTTTTTTCCAAACGCATTACGGTATGTGAACGATTCGATGTCCCTGCGAACTCTCACGTATCCTGGCTGGACAGCCGGGTATCCCAGTCTTACTGCAAATGAAACCGCCATAGGCTCCGGTATTTTCAGGATCTTCCTGACTTCCTTCTGTACCGGGCCGCTGAATGCGCTCATGATCTGAAAGCCGATTTCCAGCTCCTGGGCCATGAGCCACATGTTTTCCATTACGCAGCCGAGGCTCAGCATCCCGAGGACGTCTCCTTCCGAGGCCGGGGCCCTTTTTTTCGTGTCATACACTACAACGAGAACCGCCGGGCTTCCCTTGATGGTCTCATTCAGGGTTCCCGGTGTCCTGTCCTTCATTGCGGTTGCAAGCTGTTCCCTCTCCCGCCATGCCGGGGGAAACTGCAAGCCGAGGATCCCGACCTTTTTCTGTCGCAACTCTTCTTCCGACAACGACAACTGCTCAAAATTCTCCCGGATAAANNGCCATCTGCGGATCAAAGAGCGCTCTGGTAGAATGCCGGGCCTGAATCGTCTCCATAAGATGGTCCATAGTCCTTCCTTTATTTTTTTACAATTCTGAACTGCACGTTTTTCTTTAAAAGATGTATCTCCGGAATTTTTTTACCCGATTCCGGCCATCCCGTTCACCTGCCAATTGAGGGAATGGGATCCTCCCTCAAACCAGAGTGCCGTACCTTCATTAAGCGGGATGAAGTTGAGCAAAAAAGAGCGGGTTACTTCCACTCCCACATTTTGTCCTTGACCGTTCCGTCCGGCATAATCTCAATTTCCAGGAGAAGGGCTATGTTGTTGAGTTTGATCAGGGCCGGAGCGGTAGTCTGGGCATACCGGATACCCCTCATACTTGTTGAGCCGCCTTTTCCCATAGTCCCGATACCGGANNAGCTCGCTGCCATGGCATTGGACAACACGCTTCCCTATAACTTTTCCGGTTAATTCACCTATCATGTCACCAATCATGTTGATCAGAAGGTTGTAGATCCCCTTTTATCGAAAATACGTTTGCCTGAATTGCAAAAATTGAAACAACTTTTGTCATGAAAACAAACCTGTCAAAAATTCATAAGAGAACAGGAAAGAATTTTTCACGAAAGCAGTAAATATGGTGAAGGTCAGGGGGGTGGGGTGCGGTATCCGCACAGAGTATGAGAATGATGGTGAAATAGGGGAAATACCAGATTACTTTCCATTCATTCAAAGGATCCTCCGTACCGTTTTCAACGATGATTCCGAGTCAGCAAACTGAAACTCCGCTGAATTCGTACCAGCCGTGATCACGATTCCATTGAGGAATTCAATTGGTTTTACTTTTACCCCGAACACGCTGGAAATTATCGGGAATATCGTGATGTCGTGGGCGATCACGACAACCAGATCCCCTTCTTCAGCCCCAGGGCAGGTAAACAGGTTTCTCAGAACGTAGTCCGAATACCGGTGAGGATTACTGAATATATTCTCGGGGATTTCCTCGTCGAGCCATTTCCTGATCACCTCATGCCAGCCTAACTCATCCCTGATTGCGATATACCGCTCCTGATGCAGCACCGGACTTTTTATATCCGGTTCGCAGCCCAGGATCCGGGCGGGAACAGTGGGGGGGTATCCATCGCGAATGGATTCGGCAGTCATCCTGCACCGGCGTGCAACGGTATGGCCGAGAACCAGAGGTTTCCCTGGAAGGATCTCTCCCAAAGATTCACCAAATTCCCTTGCCATGCGGATTCCTTCCGGAGTTATAACAACCCCCTCGCGGAGATGATCCGGAACTCCTTCAAACGAATCCCTCTTCGAATGGCGGATCAGGACAATGGTTCTCCGGTTTTTTGGAACCTCTTTTAAAATATCAAGGACAAATTCCCCGGGTTTCATTCGCGACTTCCTTAAGATAAGATTTGCTTCCGGAAATAAAAAAGAGGGGCGCCGGCCATGACAGGATTTCGGGGTTCTTCCGGCAGGTTGCCGGGCAGGATTTAATTGATACTAAGTACATGGGATCATAGTGCCACTGAAGGCAATTGTTGATGGGGAAACAATTATCGGCCCGGACCTTTCAAAAGAGGAATGGATAAACCTGAAATTCCGGCATACGAAGGGGCTCGCTGTCAGGATGGGTTGTTGCGGTGCGCCAGGACATTTAAGGATATCAAAAAAAGGAACCCAGCACTTCTATCACGCGGTTGATACCGGCTGTAATTATGAAGAGGAGTCCAGAGAGCACCTGGAGATCAAATACCAGATATACCGGATCTGTAAATCTGCACAATGGGAGACGTACGTCGAATTTCCGGCACCGGACCGGACATGGATCTCGGATGTATACGCAATCAGGGATGACAGGAAAATTGTTTTTGAAATACAGGTAAGTACCATCTCTCCGGATGACCTGGAANNAAGAGGACAGAGATAACGAAACGGTGCCGTATATTGACGATTCGATATTTGATACCGGTCCTGAAAATCATATTTTCATCTCAAAGGGAATCCGAAGTGTGGGTCTGTCTTCAAAAAAACAAACGCTGTTCACCACTAATAATCCGGAAATTCCCCTGGAAGTCTGGGTACTGGAGGTCCTGAAGGGAAATTACCAGAAATATCTTAAAGAAACTGCGGCTGCCGTTCATCAGAAGCGCCAGTTAAAGATACTGGCAGCTCCCCTGCTTATCCAGTTCAGGGAATTTTATCAAAAAATCATCCGCAATGAAATCTACAGGAAAAAGATCGATTCCTGGTACCGGATTATTAAAACCGATAAAACTATACCACCAGAGAAAGGATTGCAAAAAAAGTTCGATGAGCTCAATGCCGAAACAGACTGGCTGGCCAATGAATATCGTTCTGTTATTTCTGAAAGTTCCGGGTTATTTACGTGGAAAAAAATTCCAGGGCATGATACGCCAAGGCCTTTTTTCCGTCTCGAATCCGAATTAAAAATTAAAAAATTAGCNNCTGACAAAAGACGATTTGAAGAATAAGATTTGAATCTTTCCTTTCAGCACGGTCGGTGCTATCCACGCCCGGGAGATCTGCATCCCCTCGTCGAATCTGGGACCTTTAATAGCCCCGGATTATCCCTGCATTGTATTACCCGTTTTCGCAGTGTTTCTCTTTTGGATCCTCTTATCCGGGCCCTGTAAGATTCCGGTTTGCTGTTCTGGACTTTCAATTTCCGGATATCCTGCAAAAAAGGATGCAATTTTAAGTTCTGTAGAAATCCTCAATTCAATGTTGTTCGGAAACCATATGTGGTAGTAATGATGGTGACC
>PMDE01000096.1 GCA_003154335.1 Methanoregula sp.
TTCCGGATTCGCCGTGCACTTCCCTTTTTAATGGCGGCAAATCCGGTTAATTTTGGCAAACCCTGTTTGTTGTCCTCTGTTGAAGCACTGGCCGCAACCCTGTATATTCTTGGAGAACAGGATCATGCTTCTGACCTTCTCTCGAAAGTAAGTTGGGGAATCCGGTTTTTGGAGGTAAACAGAGAGCCTTTAGACCTGTATGCAGATGCGAGAGACAGCACAGAAGTAATAAAAATCCAGGGAGATTATCTTTGAGACTTTTTTAACAACCGGTTGTTTTATTTCCAGAACAAATTTTAAAAAAATTCCTGTATTTTATTTATGTAAGCGCAAATTAAAAAAATGGGGGCTAAAATATTATAGATTACTGTGATAAAGTTACTGTGGTAACCCTATCCGGGACATTTTACAGGAACTGGTAATTACTTTGGCTGATCCTGAGAAAATTTCTATTTTATGCGTGGACGACGAACCACTGCTATTAGAGGTTTTTCAGGACTTTTTCAGGACTGAACCCGGATTTTCAATAACCGTTTGCGCCACTGCAACAGAAGCCCTGGAACTGTTAAGTACCCGGTTATTCGATGCGGTCATTGCAGATTATGGCCTTCCTGATATGGATGGGATTAACCTGCTCAGAGAAATCCGGGCTCAGGGATTTTCGGGCCTTTTTATTATTATTACCGGTAAACACCGCGCCCATGTAGCAATCGATGCGTTAAACAGCGGCGCAGACTATTACGTGCAAAAAGGAGGCGGCGTTGTCCAGGATATGATCAATCTCACTGAATTCATCAAAAATGGTATCGGAAAAATTCGTTCAGACCGTGCGTTGTTTCAAAGTGAGCGCATCTATCGATCGATTGTCGATAATGATCCTGATCTTCTTTGCCGTTTTCTCAAGGGTGGGAAAATATCATTCGTTAATGAGTCTTTTACAAATTTCATCGGGAAACAGAAGGCTGAATGTGTCGGAACCAATTTCTTTTCATTTATCCCGGAAGAAGATTCCAACAAAATTATGGAGATATTACCCACTATTACACCATCGAATCCGAGTGTATTAATCGAACATGCGATTCATAAGAATGATGACTCATTTCCCTTACTCCAATGGAATTACACTGCGCTTTTAAGTCCTGAGGGAAAGGATCCTGAGTACCAAACCGGGGGCAGAAGAGTTACCGGGAAGTTAAAACTTCATGAAGATCCTGCTTCTCCGGTTATACACAGTAGTCCCTCCACCCCGGACACCACTTCTGGTAGTCCGGAATCTGAAGATGACTGGAAAACATTTACCAAAACAATCGATGCTCTTGACAGCCCTGTATTTGCTATCGACAAAACCGGTGTTGTCATTAGCTGGAATAAAGCAATTGAACTATTGACCGGTATCAAAGCAAAAGATATGCTGGGTAAAGGAAACCGGGAATATGCAATTCCATTTTACGGCGAACCAAGACCCATGCTGGTTGACTATATCGTTATATCAACTGATAAAAGGCAATCCGGAAAATTCCCGGGAATAAAACGTGTAGGGAACACTTTTATCGGCGAAATGGAAAAAGTCAGAATCGGTGAAAAGCCGATGTTCTTATGGGGAAAGGGAACGGCGGTTCACGATGGGAAAGGCATGTTAATTGCCGCAATCGAAACAATAACCGTTGTCGAGCACCAGCAGTCAGATCACACAGCAGGTGATACGGAAGAAGAGAGATATATCGGTGGAATATCAAGTCCAACACTCAAAGTAGCCGGGGGAAGTGCAAGTGGAACGCTTGCGGGTCTTATTCCTCCACCTCAAAGAGGGTACGGTATCTATGCGACAAACCGGCGTTTGTTTATCATCCAGAATCCCGATTTTGATCTTTCAAAACCAAGGGGAATGCAATACGGCCCCTTCGTCCTTGATGATCTTTTCGGTACGAGAGCGACTATCGATAACCGACCAAAAACAATAGAGAATATTGAAAAATTATTGGTCTATGAAATTGAAAAACAAGATCTTGAGACAATTGAATTAATGAACCCGGTCCTGCTTCCCGGTTTCCTGACACTCTATAACAAGACGGGGGAATCGTTCAGGATGTTTATTGATCATAAAACAGCATTTTTACAGATCGAACAACTGATCAAATCGTTCTATCCTGAAATTTTACGACTGGAATAGTACTGAAACATATCTTAGTAATTGATCTTCTCTGCAATTGAAGTCCGACACGGATATTCATGATTTTGCCTGACCCCTCGCTAGTCAGAACCTGACATTTCATCTGCATAGCTTTTTTGTATACCACCGCCATGTTAGATTGTATGATCAAGGTTGCCATCAATGGTTATGGCACGATCGGTAAACGTGTTGCCGATGCTGTTGCCGTCCAGAAAGACATGAAGGTGATAGGGGTATCTAAAACCCGCCCGAATGCTGAAGCATTTGTTGCAAAGCAACGAGGTTATCCGTTGTATATTGCGGATTTATCAAAAAAATCCGCATTCGAAAAGGCCGGGCTTAGCGTCGTCGGATCCGTCGAAGACATGTGTAAAGCCGCAGATGTGATTGTCGATGCAACCCCTGGTGACGTGGGGGCAACAAATAAACCACTGTATGAGAAGCTCGGGAAAAAAGCACTTTGGCAGGGCGGGGAAGAACATGAGATAGCCGGGTTCTCGTTCAACTCTTCATGCAATTACAAGAGCGCAATAGGCAGGCAATTCGTCAGAGTTGTTTCATGCAACACAACGGGACTTTGCAGAGTCATTCATGAAATTGATAAAGAGTATGGGGTTTCACATGTTCACGCGGTAATGGTTCGGCGGGGATCGGATCCCGGGGAGATCAAAAAAGGTCCGATTGATGCGGTAGTTCTTGATCCGGTAGGTGTCCCCAGTCATCACGGACCGGATGTTCAGACAGTACTTCCCCACATTTCAATTACTACCATGGCTATGATCGTGCCTACTACCATGATGCACATGCATGCAATTCAGATTTCTACCAAAAAACCCGTGAACCGTGACAGGGTAATCGACCTGATTAAAAATCACCCTCGATTGGGGCTGATTAAAAAGACACTTGGAATCAAAAGTACCGCTGAACTCAAGGAATTTGCAATGGATCTCGGCCGGCAGCGTTCTGATCTTTGGGAAAACTGCATATTTGAAGAGTCTATATATGCCAACAAAAATGAGCTCTGCTTTTTCCAGGCTATCCACCAGGAAGCGGATGTAGTTGTGGAAAATATTGACGCAATCCGCGCGATGATGGGTAGTGAAAAGGACGAGGTCAAATCAATCGCAGCCACCAACGCTGCTCTGGGTTTTACCACCATCCAGAATAACCATTAACTCTCACCATCACCCATTATTTTCAATGGACGCATACGAATGTGTTACCCGGAACACCGTCGAAATCGTCACAGACGATGACCTCCGGGCGCTTCTTTTACAGCCTTGCAAAAGAGTCTATGCAGGGTATGAACCCAGCGGGGAGATCCACCTCGGCCACCTGGTCACGATCAACAAGCTAGTGGATCTCCAGACTGCGGGTTTTGATATCACTGTTTTGCTCGCCGATCTCCATGCATTCCTGAACCGGAAAGGAACAATGGAGAAAGTTGGGGAACTGGCTGAATACAATAAACTCTGTTTCGAGGGTCTTGGTTTAAAGAGCGTAAAGTACATACTGGGATCCGATTTACAGCTTAACCGGGACTATGAACTACTTGTGCTCCAGCTCTCCCAGCAGATAACCTTAAATCGTGCAACTCGGAGCATGGATGAAGTTGGGAGGCAGATGGACCATCCGACAGTTTCACAGATGGTGTATCCCATCATGCAGATGGCCGATATTGCAATGCTCGGTGTCGATGCTGCCGTCGGTGGTATCGACCAGCGGAAGATCCATATGCTCGCCCGGGAGCACCTAGTAAATTTCGGCTATAAAGCTCCAGTATGTATTCATACGCCGATTCTTAATGGGCTTGACGGGAAAAAGATGTCATCTTCCCAGGGCAATTACATATCTGTTGCGGACTCGGAAGAAGAGATATTAAAAAAATGCAAGAAGGCATTTTGTCCTCCTGAAATTCCAGAGAATCCCGTTCTCCAGATTTTCCAGTACCATATTTTCCCCCGGATTTCAGAAATTATCATCAAAAGACCGGAAAAGTTCGGTGGTGACAGAGCTTTTTCGAGATACGCAGATCTTGAATTGTCCTATGGTAAAGGCGAAGTGCACCCTCTCGATCTTAAGAAGTGCTGTGGAGAGTCACTTGTTGAGATACTTGCCCCGGTTCGGGAATATATACTGTAAATGCAATTGCCGTTAATCAAAGGTGGATAATTGTGAGTTTAGAGAAAAGAATAGACCAGTTCGATAAAAAACTCGAAGAAATGGGGATACGCATCAAAGATGCCAACCAGTTCAAAGTTTCTGAGGATGTTTTTGACGAAGTCACACTCCTTGCCCTTTATAAACTTGTACATAAAAAATGGCTTTCAGCAATAGGTGGATCGATAAGCACCGGCAAAGAAGCGAATGTCTTTTACGGTGAACGTGATGGATCTGGGATTGCGATAAAGATCTATCGGATCCGCACGGCTAATTTTACCACGATGAGTTCCTATATCATCGGAGACCGTAGATTTTCCCGTGTGAAAAAATCCAGAAAGGAACTTGTCTTTGCCTGGACACGGAAGGAGTATTCCAATCTTGCGCGGGCATCGGAAGTTGGGATTCCGGTTCCAAAGCCTCTCGTATGGGATCGGAATATTTTAATTATGTCGTACCTGGGCCAGGATGAGATCCCTTACCCGCAGCTCAAAAATGCTTATTTCGAAGACCCTGCGGAAATCTATGCCACTATTTTACACTATATCGATACCTTGTATAAAAAGGCTGAACTCGTCCACGGGGACCTGAGTGAGTTTAATATATTATACGGAGACCAGCCTTATCTTATTGATATGGGTCAATCAGTTACTCGTGATCACCCCCGTGCTTACCAGTTTCTGATGAGGGATATACGCAATATCAACCGGTTTTTCAAAAACCGGTGCGATGTGCGAAATGATGTTGAGATTTTCAATTCGGTAACCGGGCTTGATACCGCTGAACCTTGATATCCGTGGAACACATATTGAAATAAGTAGAAAAGCGCGATCGTGCTAAAAGAAATGTACTGAAACGAGGTGTTTAAAATATGATACAGGAAGTTAAAATCGCCAGTAGCAGAGTGGGCGTACTGATTGGAAAAAGTGGCGCAACCAAAAGAGAACTTGAAGGAAAGACCCATACTACCATTACTGTCGATAGTAAAGAAGGCCTCGTGAAGGTCGAGAGTTCAGAAGAGAACACAGTATCTCTTCTTCGAGCCGTCGAGATAATCAATGCCATAAACCGGGGTTTTTCACCTGAACGTGCATTTGAAATGATTGAGGATGAAGATCTCCTCCTCGACGTAATTGATCTCTCTGTCATGGCAGAAGGGCCACGCCAGCTCGATCGTCTGAGGGGGAGAATAATAGGAAAGGATGGTCGTGCCCGCGAACAAATCGAGGATATGACGGATGTTGAAATTTCTGTTTTTGGAAAGACTATTGCTTTGATAGGATATCCTGAACAGCTCAAAACTGCACGTGCTGCCATTGATATGTTGATTGAGGGAGTACCTCATGAGAACGTATTTGCATTTCTGGACAGGAAAAAGAAAGAGGCAAAGCAGGACATGATCAGTTATTATTATTGAGCTGAGTTTTTCCGTTTCCAGCACTCCAAAGGATTTAAAATGGGTAAACAATAGAGAATATTTCATTTATCAGCATATTTTATACAATTAGATTTCCATCGGATTCTATCGGATGGAAAGGAGAGATTTAAAGGATTAATTATGTTAATTGAGAATCTCGCAATCACCCCTAATCTCAAGCAGAGATACTCCCAAGCTGGCATTTCGGAGCTTTATCCTCCTCAAACAGAGTGCATAAAAAAGGGGGTACTTTCAGATAAAAACATGCTCGTTTCCATTCCAACGGCAAGTGGTAAGACCCTGATTGCTGAAATGGCGATGCACCATACGATAGCGAACGGAGGAAAATGTCTCTATATTGTCCCCCTCAAAGCACTTGCAAGCGAGAAATTCGGGGAATTTGGTAATAAAGGAGTGAAGGTCGGTATTGCGACTGGTGATCTCGACCGTCGCGATGACATGCTGGGAAAAAATGATATCATTGTTGCCACAAGCGAAAAGGTAGATTCTCTCCTGCGCAACAGCGCATCGTGGATCGCTGACATCACTCTTCTCGTGATTGATGAAGTCCACCTTATAGATTCGCCCGGTCGCGGTCCGACCCTTGAGATGGTGATTGCCAAGATGCGTTTCCGGAATCCTTCGATGCAGGTAATTGCCCTTTCTGCAACTATCGGTAATCCTGATAAACTTTCCAGCTGGCTTGATGCAGAACTCGTGACAAGTGACTGGCGCCCGGTAGACCTGAGGCAGGGAGTGTTTTTCAAAAACCATATCCATTTCCGTGGCAGCACCCGCCCGATTAAAGCTGTTTCGAAGAATTATGACGATCTAAACCTCAGTCTTGATACGATTGCAGAAGGTGGACAATGCCTTATTTTTGTGTCGTCGCGCAGAAACGCTGAGGCATTTGCGAAACGCGCTGCCGCGGCAATAAACTGTGAAGATCCCGGTTTGTCTGCATATGCGGAGCGGATAAGGAAAAATTCAGATACAGAGATTGGAAAGGCCTTGGCAGCGTGTGTCGCAAAGGGAGCAGCATTTCACCATGCAGGATTGGGCCGGCCAGAGCGTACCATTGTCGAAGAGGGAATCCGGAACGGTCTCATAAAATGTATTTCTTCC
>PMDE01000043.1:0-6637 GCA_003154335.1 Methanoregula sp.
CAAAGGGTTCTACTTCAGCGACGAGTTGTCGTCACGCGGGATTGTCGGGGAATTTGCTGGTGCAACAAGGACCTGGAAACTGAACACCTACGGCCTTAACGAAAAGCAGGTCCGCTACCTTGCGGATGCGTTTACCGAGATCGCGGAAAAATATGAAATACCCCTGACACCCTGAGGAACCAGATATGGCAGAAAAGAAATTTCATTTGGGAACTACGGCCTTGCATGCGGGACAGGAACCGGATCCGACGACCGGATCCCGGGCTGTCCCCATTTACCAGACCTCATCGTATGTGTTCAAAAGTGCAGAACATGCGGCAAACCTGTTTGGTCTCCGCGAGCTCGGGAATATCTACACCCGGCTCATGAATCCGACTACGGATGTTTTTGAAAAGCGGATGGCAGCAATCGAGGGAGGAACCGGCGCTCTCGCTGTTGCATCCGGACAGGCAGCGATTACCTATTCGCTCTTGAATATCACCTGTCCCGATGACGAGATCGTAGCAGCAGACAATCTGTACGGCGGTACGTACGAGCTCTTCAACTATACGTTCCCGAAATTCGGGAGGAAGGTTGTCTTTGTCGACTCTACGAAACCGGAGGAATTTAAAAAGGCCATTACCGGCAAGACCCGGGCAGTGTATGCTGAAACCATCGGCAACCCGAAACTGGATATCCCGGATTTCGAGACCCTCGCAAGGATTGCTCATGATGCCGGGGTTCCATTTGTCGTGGATAATACCACCGGCGTCGGTCTTGTCCGACCGATCCAGTTCGGGGCAGATATTGTCGTGCATTCGGCAACAAAATACATTGGAGGGCACGGGAACTCGATTGGCGGCGTGATCGTTGATTCAGGAAAATTCGCCTGGAATAACGGGAAATTCCCGGAGTTTACTGAACCGGACCCAAGTTACCATGGCCTGAAATACTGGGATGCCTTCAGCAATTTCCCCGGCGCCGGTAATATAGCCTATATCTTCAAGATCCGGCTCTCTCTCCTCAGGGATACCGGTGCCGCACTCAGCCCGTTCAATGCCTGGCTTTTCCTGCTCGGCCTTGAGACCCTTCACCTCCGTGTGTCCCGTCACTCACAGAATGCACTGGCAGTTGCGGAATTTTTGACAAAACACAAAAAGGTTGCCTGGGTGAATTATACGGGACTTCCAGCGCATGTGAGTTATAGCCTGGCAAAAAAATATCTTACCGGAGGCTTTGGCCCCATTGTGGGGTTCGGTGTAAAAGGTGGAGAGAAGGCCAGCCTGAAATTTATTGACAGCTTATCTCTCTTTTCAAACCTTGCCAATATCGGAGATTCCAAGAGTCTCGTTATTCACCCGGCATCCACGACGCACCAGCAGCTTACTGTGGATGAACAGAAAAAGACCGGAGTCACCCCTGATGCAATCCGCCTTTCTGTCGGTACCGAGGATATCGAAGACATCATCGCCGACCTTGAGCAGGCACTTGCAAAGGTATAATGCATACCGTGACCATCAGACCCTACGATAACCTCCAAAATATCCTTGCGGAACTCTCCGCGATACGGAACGGTGTGTGTAGATGATCAAAGGGTCTGTTGGCACAATAACAACACATTTTTATCACTATACCTTCCCGCTCGTCCTTGAGAGCGGGGAGACTCTCCCCTCCNNGATGCCCATGTCGCGGGATTTTTGAATGGCGATGATAAACCGGGCTGGTGGGATGCGGTTGTTGGCCCGGGCAAAGCATTTGACACAGACCGGTATTACGTGATCTGCTCGAATGTGCTCGGCGGGTGCAAAGGATCGACGGGTCCGTCTTCGGACAACCCGGCGACCGGCAAACCCTATGGTTCAGCGTTCCCGGTCATTACCCTCAGGGATATGGTGAATGCCCAGAAACTGCTTGTCGACCACCTCAGTGTCCAGCAGCTCTACGCGGTTGCAGGCGGATCGATGGGTGGCATGCAGGCTCTTCAGTGGACGGTCAGCTACCCGGACCGGGTGAAAAAGGCAATCGTGATTGCGGCGACGGGGTACTCCACCCCCCAGCAGATCGCGTTTAATGAAGTTGGCAGGAATGCGATCATCTCGGATCCCGAGTGGAACTGTGGGAATTATTATGGCTCGAAATCGTACGATGCGCCGGGGCCGGTCAAGGGACTTGCGCTCGCCCGCATGGTCGGGCACATCACGTACCTCTCTGATGAATCGATGCACGCGAAATTCGGGCGCTCGCTCCAGGCAAAGAACAGGATCGGTTTTGACTTCTCTACGGATTTTGCCGTGGAGAGTTATCTCCATCACCAGGGTGACACGTTCACCCAGAGGTTCGATGCCAATTCGTACCTCTACATCACCAAGGCTATCGATTACTTCGATCTGACAAAGGACGGATCCCTCACCAAAGGGCTTGCGGGAGTACAGGCTGGATTCCTTGTTATTTCGGTTTCTTCCGACTGGCTCTATCCCCCTTACCAGTCGCAGGAGATTGTCCAGGCACTGACGGCCAATGAACGCGAAGTGAGGTACAGCGAGATCCGGTCCAACTACGGCCATGATGCATTTTTACTGGAATCCGGACAGATCAATTACCTGATCTCCCAGTTCCTCTCAAGAACCGTTGTCGCTGATGTCATGATCAGGGATGTCCCGACCATTGAAGAGGGGGCAACAACAGCGGTGACGGCACGGCGGTTGATCAATATGGAGGTCAACCACCTGCCGGTGCTGTCGGCAAGCGGGTATCTCGTTGGCATCGTCACTTCGTGGGATATTGCAAAAGCAGTTGCCCGGAATTTCCTCTGGCTTGATGAGATCATGTCAAAAAATGTCATCACAACAGCCGCAGATGAACCGATCGAATCTGCCGCAAAGAAAATGGAAGAACATTCCATTTCAGCCCTGCCGGTAGTCGATGAAGACCAGCATCTCATCGGCCTTATCACGAGCGATGCGATCAGCACCCTTGTTGGAAGGGGGAATTCATGAGAATGCTTTCCATCCCAACCTCGATCTGGTACCCTACAATCCGGAAGATCATCCTGGCAGGATCCATCAGATGTCCGCGAGGACCGGATGTAAAGGTATTCGCGGCAGCACAAAGCTGAATGTACTGCAGCCGGTTCCGGCGAAAACAAAAAAAAGGAGATAAGAGATGACCGAAATACCAGCAACACCAGAAAAAGCAATCATTGTACTCGGATGCCCGGAAGCGCCGGCGCAACAGGCGCTTGCGTTTCATGTCGCATATAACCTGAAAAAAAGAGGGACCAATGTTCTTATCGCAGGTAATCCTTCGGTCCTGAACCTCCTGAAAGTGTCGGACCCTGAAAAGCACTATATCACTGATACGATGGTGCTGGAAAAGTGCATCGCTGAAGTGGTTGAGAAAAAAAAGGACTGCGATCTTTGCGTGGTCTTTGCGCACAACGATGCAGCTATTGCCTATGCGGCGACAATGCGTCACCTGCTTCCCGAACGAAGACTGGTCGTGATAGTCTTTGGAAAAGATCCCGGGCCTCTCGCGGATGAGATCAATTTTCCCTGCGAGAAGATTGTCGACAAAGCGGTGCACAACCCGATGCAGTTGAAAGCAAAGATAAACGAGGTGTTCGGATGGGCTGTATCGAGAACCTGAAATACGAGATGATCCTCCCGCTGGGGGCCTCTTTTAAGGAGTGCAGGGAATATGCGGAAAAAAATTTCAAAGAGGTCTGGTATGTTGATCCCGGCTATAAACTCTTTGATGAGTACATCATCGGTCTTCCACCAATTGCGCTGGGTATTGAAGATGGCAAAAAGATCATTTTTCCGTATACAAAACCCTGTCATGGGACGTACCTTCTCCGGATCGAAGACCTGGATGAAGTAGAGCGGGTGCGAAAGACTGCGAGAAAGAAAAAATAAATTCTGGTGAAATGGCTTCATGAAAAAACAATGGCTGGTCCGATACTCTGAAATATTCTTAAAATCCGATCCTGTGCGCCGGCAGTGGGAGAACGTCCTCATCTCAAATATTCTTGAAGTGATGCCGGGAANNGAGCATATCAGACTCGATGAGATTGAGTCGAGCCTCCCGGATTACTGCCGCCGGCACGGTATTGAAAAGGCAAAGACGTTTGCCATCAGGATGAAGCGGGTCGGCACCCATACCTTTTCCTCAAATGAAAAGGCCATCGAGTACGGGAACCTGCTCAGGAATGAATTCCCCCACCTGAAAGTAAACCTGGCACATCCGGACAAAGAGATACATATCGAGATACGGGCAGGAGAGGCGTATCTCTATGATACCGTTTCCAAAGCGGTCGGCGGTCTGCCCCTTGGTGTTGAGGGGACGCTTGTTGCACTCGTATCCGGGGGCATCGATTCGCCTGTCGCTGCGTGGATGATGATGAAACGGGGCTGTCGTATTCTTCCGCTTTTTATCTCTCTCGACACGTTTCTTGATGAGACAACGATCGCCCGGGCACAACGGGTCATCGAAGAACTGGCCAGGTACCAGCCGGGGATAGAGCTGACTGTTATTTCAGATTCCTATCTTGCCGCGGCAAAAAAGGAGCTCATCACCCGGCATCTCGAAAAATATACCTGTATCTTCTGCAAGCGCAGGATGTACCGGGTCGCAACAGCGTTTGCAACCAAGGCTGGTGCCAAAGGGATTGTTACCGGTGAATCTATCGGGCAGGTCGCAAGCCAGACGCTTGATAATCTTGTCGTCCTGACTGATGCGGCTGAAATTCCTATCTACCGCCCGCTGATTGGATTTGACAAGGTGGAAACGATCAGGCTTTCCCGGGATATCGGGACGTTTGACCAGTCCATTTCTGCTGCCTCAGGATGCAAAGCCGTTCCAACCGGCCCGTCTACGAAAGCAAAACTTGAAACGATCCGGGATATCGAGAGCAGCCTGGAAGCAACCGGCATCCACTTGCCGGTTTGAATTAAGAATGGTTTTTTAGGGCTCTGTTGAAATCCTCTTTTCCAATCATCCGGTTAAATATCCGGATTCTGTCGGGTTTCGTTTACCTTTTTCCTCACTTTTTTACAAGAGGATCCGGAAGAATAGTTTTTTCTTGTCCGGGTTGTCTTATTACCCTAACCGGAAAAGGTGAACTGTGCCATGAATAAAATCCCCCTTGAAACCAACGACGGGGAGTCAATGATCAGGTTTCGTGACTGTTTTTCCGTCCGCTATATCCAGTCTGCAGCATTATTGTGCAGGCTGGGCCTTGATATTGAAAAAAATAAAGAAAAAACCGGGCAAATAACGGCAGAAATGATCCTCAGGCATGAAGTATTTATCCTCAATTCACTCCTCTCCTCTGTTGCATTTCTTGAGTCCACAATAAACGAGTTCTATGCTGATGCAGCGGATGATGCATATTTCTTTTGTGATGAAAAAAATGAAACACTCTTAAGAACGATCCGGGAAAAATGGAGAAATGAAAAGAATTTTGATCGTGCCCCTATGATAACCAAATACCAGAAAATTCTGGATATAGCCGGTAAATCCCCATCTTGTGAAAAGGATCCTGTTTTTCTGGATGTTCGCAATCTTATTGAAATCAGGAATTACCTGATGCATTATAAACGCGAATGGGTTGTCGTGGGAAAAAGCCCGGGAGCCGTCAGGAGTGAAGAGACCCGGTCAGAGAAATTTGAAAAAATGCTGAAAGACAAATTTGTGGAAAATCCCCTTGCGCAGAAAAACCAGCAGTTTTTCCCCGATAAATGCCTCGGACATGGCTGCGCTGAATGGGCGGTTTCAAACAGTATCCGGTTTACCGATGATTTTTTCAAAAGCCTTGATTTACCCGCTCCTTACGACGGAATAAAAAATGAGTTGGTAACGAGATAATTGTTGGATTACTTCTTCTTTCCCTTCTTCTTTTTCTGGCCGTCTTTTGCCATGGACATAAGATCAATGATATAACTTCCTTCTTTCCCCACACTCACAACCCGCTGGTCGCTCTGTGCCATCTTTTCTAAATTAAGCTCATAGGAACCCGGGGAAACAATACGGATCGTTTCAACCCGGTCATACATTTCCACTTCTTTGGACTTTGGCTCCGATATTTCGAGAACATCTTCCCGGGATTCCTGAGCCATTTCTCCGATGGATTTTTCTTCAAGAACGTCTTTGTTGAGATCGGTTTCTTTAACGTAGAGGAACTTTTTGCCCCCGCAACTGGCGCATCCTTTTAGTATCTCAGTGGAGCCGTCCTTATATTCGCGCCCGCATTTGGTACATTTGTGCGGCATATTTTTCACCCGAAGCATTCAAGCATGGTCTCATACAGGCTCTCAACATTCCGTCCTTCGAGACCCGAGACGGCAACAACCGGGTGCTGGGGGAACGCACTCCGGATACGGGCAGGGATTGCATCGGGAAGATCAATTTTATTCGCAACAATAATGACCGGGAGTCTGCGGCTTTCGATGATACCGATCATCATGATATTGACCTGCAAAAAAGGATCAAGCGTAGAATCCAGCATATAGATAACACCGTCGATATCCTCGCGCAGCCAGTGCATTGCTTCTGCGACTCCTTCCGTAGCTTCTCTTGCACGGATTATAGCTTCATCCTTCTCCATCCCGAAGTCCAGGAATTCGTGATAATCAACCTTGGTGGTTACTCCCGGTGTGTC
>PMDE01000043.1:6706-7330 GCA_003154335.1 Methanoregula sp.
CTGTTAAGAAAGCTGGAAAATTTCTTTTTTGCCGTACCATAGGTCTGATAAAATATTTTCATTTAAAACCTCCATGGTTACGCATCGTACACCGGTGCAAGGAATCCACCCCAATTCATTAGTAATGTATACAAATCTCTCTTTATTATGTTTCTTATAAATCGCCTCCTGTGTTGGTAGTGGAAGCCGGAATACGTATATTACTCTGATGCATCACGATCTGTCTCTGCCAAATTGTTTTTATAGAAGCGGAGGGGAGTATGCTAATTGTAATCAACAGTAAAACAGCATTTCAAGGAGGTGACTCATGAAAAAGACATCCAACGCAATCCGGTTTGAGACCCATATCCCCTTACGGGAAGTGATGAAAAATAATCCGACAATGATTGGTATTGATGCTACTGTAGCAGAGGCCGCAAAAACCATGTGCCATGATGAAGTCGGCAGTGTCATTATTATTGATCGCAAAAAACCCATTGGCATCGTCACTGAAGAAGATATAACCTGTAAAGTAGTGGCAAAAGATCTCAGGCCAAGTACTGTGCATGTAAACGAAATCATGAGTACGCCACTCATTACGGTGAGTGCGGACAAGACGGTTGGCGACGCAGCCCACATGATGGT
>PMDE01000043.1:7356-9161 GCA_003154335.1 Methanoregula sp.
AGATGTCTGATGATCTTAAGCGGGTCGATAATCTCATGCTCTGCTCTAGCTGCCGTGAGGAGGATAATATTACATGAAAACAGCACAGGATTTCATCATCGAGATCCCGGTGCTGAAAAATACCGACCAGATAACAAAGGCACGGCAAATCTTGAGAGATAACCGGTACCGTGAAGTCTACGTCGTGGATGCAAAAAAAANNTCAGATCCTATCGAACAAGTGGCAAAAGTTATGCGACAATATGAAACCGATAGTGTTGCGGTTGTTGATCCCCCTTTGTCTATGGTCGGAGGAGTCCTCCTGTCCGATATCTTTCCCGTGATCACCTCCCGCAACAAACTCCATGGAACCGTGGCTGCCTGCATGACCCCGGATGTGATTATTGCAAGTCCTGAAGATACGATCCAGAAGATCTACTCTATGATTATAGAGAGTGGGTTTTCCGCATTTCCGGTCGTGAAGAAGAAGCGGATTGTTGGTTTGATTTCCCGCCGTGATCTCATCAGCAAAAGGAGGGTCCAGTCGGTTATTTCCGGTCATGCCCACACGACAATCGAGGAGATAATGTCAAAAGATGTCGTCACGATCGGCCCTGACGAACCTATAACCTGCGCAGCCGAGCTGCTGGTGAAGCACGACGTGTCCCGACTTCCAGTCGTCAATGGAGAGCATATTGTTGGAATTATTGACCGTCATGATGTGCTGCGGGGTCTGGCGTAAAAGATTGCAGAAGGCAGCAGCAAAAATATTCCTCATAAACAGGATACATATCGGGCCGGAAATAGTATGGTAACAGGATTCATAACAGGATTGTTTAACCAGGAGGAAAGGTATGCACCAGAATGACCGGGGTATCAAACAGGGTGACCGGCTTTTAAAAATGCCCGGAAAACGTGACCGGGGACCGGTTGATTTCAAATCCCATATTGTTCATCAGGAAGGTGAGATCATGGCCATTGCAACCCATGATGTCATATCAATACCACCTACCCAGAGTATCCTGGGTGCGGTGGAGATTATGACGAAATGCGGATTCCGTCGTCTGCCAGTGACTGACGCTGGCACGAAGAAGTTGCGGGGAATCATCACCTCAGGAGATATCATCAATTTTATGGGAGGTGGCGACAAGTCACAGCTCGTTCAGGTAAAGCATGGAGGCAATCTCATTGCGGCAGTCAATGAGAGCGTCCGATCTGTCATGACGCAGCAGATTGCGACCCTTTCCCACGATTCGAAGATCAGCGATGCCGTAGATATCATTGTCAAAAAGAAGATAGGGGGGCTCCCAATTATTGATAATGATGGCGTACTGAACGGGATTGTAACAGAAAGGGATGTATTGAAGTTTTTCAGCACAGGGCACAGTGCCCTCACCGTAGAGGATATCATGAGTTCGACACTCCGGGTGACTGCGCCCGATTGTCCGATTGCAGATGTCACGCATGATATGATACGGTACAGGTTCAGGAGGTTACCCGTAGTTACCGATGACGTGCTTTTCGGGATTGTGACTGCTACCGATATCATGCAATATCTTGGAAGTCGTGAGGTTTTTTCCCGGTTGACTACCGGCAATATCGCAGAAGTTATGGGGTTACCGGTGCGTACGCTGATTGCCGGGGAGCTCCATACGACATCTCCCGAACAGAGTATCAACGAGGCCGCCAGTGAGATGCTGACCAGAAATATCGGTTCATTACCCGTTATCGAAGATTCCCGTCTGATAGGCCTGGTGACAGAGTTTGATCTGGTCCGGGCATTTGCGAAGGGGTGAGGATAATGATTGCTCAGGATATCATGACAG
>PMDE01000145.1 GCA_003154335.1 Methanoregula sp.
GATGCTCAGGATGCATATTCTATTACCGATATTAAGTTTGTGGGCGGAAAAGGAAGAACGTTTATCAGGCTTGAATAATTTTTTTATACAAAAAAACGGACCCAGCGGGAATCGAACCCGCGTCCTTGGGTTCGAAGCCCAAGAGGATGTCCTCTACCCCATGGATCCTTCTCATCTCTTTTATATCAAAAGATATTAAGTATTTTCTACCGATAATCTAGTGAATGATTCTTTCAGCGCCTGAAATTATTCGCCGTCTCGAAAAGGGTTGCNNCCTGTGGATCTTGCCGGTACTCTCATTTGCAGGTCCTCGTTCGGGAGATTGGGTATTCTTCTGGGGGCAGGTTATATAGATCCGGGATTTCGTGGGCAGCTAACACTTTGTCTGACCAATATGGGAAGTGACACCCCTCTCATCCGGAAAAATGACCGTCTCGTACAGATGATCCTTCATGAAGTCCGGGAGGGGAATCAGTGTTATTCAGGACGCTACCAGGATAGCAAGGGAGCGGTGGAGGCAAAAAGAACATGATCCGAACTGAAAGAAAGTATATCGAGATTCTTCGAATTCTTAAAGAACACCGGGATCCCCTGGGAGCAAAACGGCTTTCAGAGCTGATGGCAGAACGTGGTTTTGTACTGAGTGATCGGGCGGTTCAGTATTATCTTAGTTACCTCGATTCTATGGGATTTACTGAAAAAATCGGTAATCAGGGCAGAATATTGACAAGGGTGGGATTGGACGAAACCGATAATGCACTCGTTGATGACCGTATAGGTTTTGTTATTTCAAAACTTGAACGCCTTGCGTACCGGAGCACATTCGATCCTGCAACCAGTACAGGTGATGTCGCTTATAATCTCTCGATTGTCCCGCTGGAGTCATTTGAAAAAGTAAAATCGGCATTTGATGAGGTTGCGAAAGTGGGGTGTGGTTTTTTTAATTCATACCGGATTGTTGACCAAGATCCCCGGGTCCCTTCAGGGTCAGTAGGATTCATAACGATCTGCAGCATTTCCATGGATGGCGTTTTCCAAAGGAATGGCATCCCCGTAAAAATGGCATATGGGGGTAGGTTGGAAATTGATAAAGGGACCCCGAGGCAGTTCAAGGATCTTATTGGTTATCGGGGAACGACTATTGATCCTCTCGAACTTTTCATTTCGTCGGGACTTACCTCAATTTCAGGCTTTGCGAAAACGCAATCTGGCATTACTCTGGCAAACGTGAGGGAAGTACCCAGTTCGGCAAAAAAAGAAGTGGAAGAAACGATCCGTCTCATGAATGCCTGTGGTTTTGTTTTTCCAATTGCCATGGGTAATCAGGTATTCAATCTTCCAGCGAATCCTTTCCGATTATCGATTGTTGCGTTCAGCGGATTGAATTATATCGGAAATACTGTTGAACATGGTATTGAGATTACTACCGAAATCGGTGCCGGAAACATTCAGTTTGCAAAAGTGATGGAAATAAATTGATTAAATCCATGAAAAATCATCTTTCTTTGTATTACTTTTTTCTTTGTTGCCCTGAGTCTTTGTTGATTCCGGGGCTGGTTCGTCAGACTCTTTTTCACTCCCGGTATTTTTTGATCCCCCGGGAGTTTTTTTCGATTTGAGATCTGTATGAAGGAGCGATGAATTCCGCACCCGTAGTGGTTCTGTACGCTGAATATTTTTTCCCTTTAAAACAGCGTCATCTGATTTATTTGCTGTATTTTTGAATTCGATCTTTGATTTTTCAGAGCCTGATGGAACTACCGTTCCTTCAATTCCCGATAATTTTGATATTTCTTCGTCTATTGCGTGGATTTCCCGAAGCTCTTCTTGCTGGTCAACAAAATTCTGTGCAAGAACCTGCACCTTCTTTTTTTGAACGAGTACCGTTCTTTTCTTTGGTGTTTGTTCTGTGATTTCCGCCGAAACATCCTTCTCTTTTTCTTGAGTGGTTTTACCAGTACCCTCGCGTTTTAACTTGGTGATTTCAGGTGCCGGTCCTGGTACAGGCTTATTCGATTCAGCTTTAAGCGTGCGGCCGGAGATTGCCTTCATTCTCTGTCGGTGGAGTTCTTTCTCAATTATCTGACGTTCCATCTCTTTGGTTTTCATCTGTTCATTTGTCGTGTGCACACCATGTTTTTCATTTGATCCCCAGGAATCTGAAGGATGGGAAGATTTTTTGATTTTAGATAGTCCATGTAAGGAAGGAATCCCGGAAGAAATAAGTGATGTTGATTTCATGATTTTTTGTGTGTGATCTTCGGCAACAATCACCTGATGTCGTGAAATGGGCGAACCTGAACTCTTCTCTGTATTCTCCCGATCTTTAGATAACGCCGGAATCGTCTCTTCAGTAATTTGAGGCTTTTTTGTGTAGTAATGTGCGTTCTTTTTTCCTGAAGTTGTTATACCCGAAACGGTTTTTTGCGGGTACTTGATACCTTCGACCGCCCCAATATCCTCATCACTTTCTTTTCTTGTCTGGTTTGAAAAAGGCACAGAATCGGATGGAGGGAGTTTTCCTTTTTTAGCTGACGCTCCCGGAAGAATGAGAATCTCGTCTCTTGCCATTTCTTTTTCCTGAATATTGGCGATTTCTTCACCTTCGCTGATGATTTCTGCACCGCCGGACAGGGCAAATGTATCAGATTCTGATTCTTTAAATTCTGCAACACTTTCCCGGAGACGCGCCTTATATTGTTTCTGGATTTCCTTAAGTTCGGTAATCCTTGGGATATTTTCAAGCCCGGATAGCATTATGATGATTGCCACATTTTTTGTATTCATTACGGGATAGTCACCGGATCTTGTTTCCAGTCCTGCTATACTTCGATCTATCCATTTTCGCACTGTCATAAAGCCTTTCAGTGACAACTCATGAGATGGACCGGCGATTAGGATTAAAGCCTTATGGGCGCTCGTCATATCGCATGGGGTTGATATTTCGTGATAAATCGCCTGCTTTGCAAGGTCAACAATTCGCGATGCTTTTATCTTATGTGCATCAGCGAAAAGACCCGTGGCTGGGCGCCATCCGGTTAAGAAACTCAACGGGTGATTTGGGAGACGTTCAACAGCGTATCCGATTGTGATATATCCCATACCCTTCATCGTGTTGAGGACTTCTCCTGAATCGAGAACAACTTCCGCAGAATCAAGTCCTCCATCCGCCTTAAATTCCCCGGCTCTGAGAATAAGACTGATTCTCCTTACGATTGCCTCATTTAGCAGTTCGTATGTCGCAGTTTGCGGAGAAATCTCAGGTCTCTTTTTGCTTAACCCGAATCTTTCTGAAAAACCTTTTTCTTTTTTTACAAGTGTTGATTTCAGCGCTTTGATTTTTTTATACCACGTTTCGTTATCAAAGAGAATTATTCCGTCGAGAAGTGGTGACAGCATATCCAGATCGTCTGCAGCTTTTGCTGAACGTTTTTCACCTTCTGCAAGGCAGGGAAGGGTAACCAGACCAAAGATCGGTTCAACAATCGAGGAACGAAGTGCAGTAATAACATGCGGTGCAACATCTACCAAGCTGCCCCCGAGTCCCAAACAAACAAAAAGTGCATCAGTCTCTTCACTGCCGATATTGTGAATGTGTGACACGATTTCCCCGACATCAATCGTGGCGGTCTGACTTTCTTCGATCTGTCCTGTCTGAAGCTCCGGGTCCAGTGGAGGGAAGAACAATTTCGCGGTCTCGGGAAGACCGTTCAGCTGAGTTAATGTATTGATATCTACATCGACCGCAAGGGCCTGAACACATACGACTTTGCTGCTGCGCCTATCTGTCGCATATAGATTATTGACAATCCTGCAGCCCGCCCCACCCAAACCTATAGCAAGAATACGCATGACAAAAATCCTATTTAAACCCTATAGGGTTCACTGTAGTTTAAAGTACTTATTACTTGCTGGGAGTTCAAAATATTTAGGATATCGCCTCCGTGAAGATCTCAACAACGGGATAGTTATGAAATCTGCGGGAAGTGACCAAAAAAATAATTCCTGAGGGAAATCCATGAAAATATCAAGTTGTGGACTTTGCTAATGAGCTGGAATCCCTGGTATTTTATCCGGGAAAACATCAGAAGTACAACTGAATGAGCATATCTCGGTGCGTTCTCCTCCGCTCAAGGACCTTCTGTGCAGATCGGGAATAAAAAAAACGGTAAAATGGACGTATTTTGAGCGGATAACGCAAAAGGGTCAACGCAAAATGATAATTTATTTAAACGCGTGGACAGTAATACTCCATGAGGTGAATAACCCTTGACATATGGAATTGAATTTGTACCAGGAAATGTCAATGTAAAGCAAGTTGTCAACTTCTGTAAACTTGCAGAATCAAAAGACATAGATTACGCATGGATCACTAACCACTACAACAACCGCCACGCCTACCCAACTCTAGCCGCGATTGCGCAGGCGACAACAACCTTGAAGATGGGCCCGGGGATCATGAACGCTTTTACCGATACCCCCGCCGCAATGGCGTCATTCGCAGCCACGCTCAACGAGATTTCAGACGGACGTGCTGTTCTAGGTATTGGTCCCGGCGACCTTTCAACGCTCCCTAAGCTGGCAATCAACCCGGAAAAGCCGGTTGCTCGTCTTGAGGAAGCAATCGGCCAGATCAGGAAGCTCCTTGCAGGTGAGGAAGTCAAAAAGTCAGGAATGAAGTTCTTTGACTATGACGGCGCAAAGCTGACTGGGGTCACTCTCCCGGGTAAGAAAGGAATCCCGATCTATGTCGGTGCACAGGGACCAAAAGTTCTTGAGCTTGCCGGAAGAGTTGGTGATGGCGCATTGATTAATGCTTCCAACCCTAAAGACTTCGCAATCGCAATCCCGATCATCAAGGCAGCAGCTGACAAAGTTGGGAAGAAGAACTTTGACATTGGTGCCTACACTGCAATGTCGATCGACCAGAGCGAGAAGAAGGCCCGCAACTCAGCAAAGATCGTTGCAGCATTCATTGCAGCCGGCTCACCCCCTGACCTCCTCACCCGCCATGGGCTTGACCTAGCCAATGTTGCCAAAATCAAAGCAGCCCTTGGAAAGTTCGACTTTAAGACGGTTGGAGAGCTCGTTGGGGATAAGGAGATCGATGCATTCACCATTGCAGGAACACCTTCGATGGTCAAGCAGAAATGCGAAGACCTCACCAAGGCCGGCGTTACCCAGATTATCTTTGGTTCACCGCTCGGTCCTGACATGACCAACTCTATCCGGCTCCTCGGCAAGTACGTCGTATAAACGCGTGATACAACCACGCATGAATACTACCGGGGTATGCAGACAATGCCTTGGCAGATAGAAAAACTCTTTTTTTAAAACTTTCTTATCGTCACGGCAGATGTACGTGCAAAATACTATCTTATCTGTGAAGATATATCATGAACAGGAATGTTTACAGTCAGGGAAGTCGTCACCAGTAAAGGCATATTACAATATCGCGAAGAACAGTTCACCGGTATCAGATGCAGGATTAGCCCGGAACGGTTAAATCGTCACATTGATCAAGAATTGTTTAGATACGCGAATACGGAGGAGTGCCCTTTCTGCAGGGACCGAGTTTTTTCAGTAACGCCTGTATTCCCTGATGGTTATCGGATTATAAGAGGAGAGAGCGTCACCTTTCCGAACCTATTTCCTTTTGATGAAAGCCATATCGTCACCGTAATAACCCGTGAACATTTTGTTGAATCTTTCACCCGCCAGCAAATTGTCGACGCATTATCAGGTCAGATCGAATCTTTGAAGCTCGGCGACGGATATGCGAGTATCAACTGGAATTATCTCCCTTCGGCAGGTGCAAGCTTAGTACATCCTCATATGCAAGGATTATCAGAGTCCCGCCCTTCCCCGATTGTTGAGAAATATCTTTTAGCAGGTAAAACGTACTACAGGGAATACAAAAAAAATTACTGGGAATCAGTAAAGGGCGAAGAGAGAGTATCAGACCGATATTTATTCGGTGATGAGATTTTTTGGTCTGCCCATGCTGTTCCACTGGGTGAACGTGAAGTGCGGGGAATTCTCCCGGTTTCCACCATCTGCGAATTAGAGAACTACATTGATCTTTTGGCCGGGGACATCCTTGAAATTCTTAGAATGTACCGGAAACTCGGGACACATGCTTTCAACATGTCAATTTTTTTTGATAAAAGCGTGGGGAAGAATCGTTTCTCTGCATTTTGTTCGATAATTTCCAGAATCAACCCAAACCCCTCATCAACAAGTGATTCGGCATTTATGGAACGGCTTCACCTTGAACCGGTGATAATGACGCTCCCCGAAGATCTTGGAAAATTCTACAAAAAAGAAAAAATAAATTAAATTTTCACTCAAACTTTGCAACGAGTTTATTCTTGGAGACAAGCGTGCCGTCTTTCTTGTGAGGCTTGCGCATAATGCTGTCTCCTGCCTTTTCGATCTCCCGGGCTTCNNCCTGCAACAGCCATGGCGATCTCGTGGGCAGCACGTGCCTTTGCAAGTGCATAGTTGTTGGTGAATTCACCCTCGACAGCCTTGTCGGTGGTCATGACGATCTTCGGGAGCTCAATCGCATCACCTGTCTTGCCTGCCTTTACCTGGTCGATGACCTTGTCAAGAGCAAGCTGCATCTTTCTGAATGCACCGGTGATTGCCAGCACTTTCACAAGATTTCCGTTGAAGTCGGCCATCTCTACGGGATCAAGGAACTCGCGGCGTGCACCGATCATGGAGTCTGCCTTCATGATGATGTACCCGAACTTGCTTGCCTTGACGCCTTCCCATTCCTTCTTGGTGGTTACATCATCAGTGATGATGATAACCGGGATACCTGCTGCAGCGAGCTGTTCGCGAGCACCGGTCGGTCCGGGGAGAACCCCGTTGGGGGAGACAACAATACAGAAGTCCGGTTTATATGCCTTCAGGTTGGAAACTACACGATCAACATCTGCCGGTTCGAGTTTCGTTCCGCTGGTCGCCATGAATGTCTGCATGTCTTCACGGTCTGCTCTCTCATCGAGAAGCAGTTCTGCCATTACACCACTTGCGATGTTGCCGAGCTTGGCAACTCCTACTTTAACAACCATTTATTTCACCTAATTTTTTTATAGCACGTTATTATGATCCGGTATTCATATAAACATTTTGAAATGTCCCTTCTCGCCGGAAAATTAGGAAAAAAACACATTTACTATCATATGGTTGCGTATAATTATGCTTTTATAGTTGTGGTAATCAGATATTCACAAGAGTTAACGAAAACTGTTTAAGTTTATGGATAAAAGTAATCATTATGAAGGATGGTCTGCTCACCGAACGACAAATGGAGGTTCTCAGGTACCGAAAACAGGGCCTGACTCAGCAGCAGATTGCAGATATTATTTCTACATCCAAAGCAAATGTCTGCACCATTGAAAAGAGTGCAATGGAGAATATTAAAAGGGCAAAAGAAACCCTTGATTTTCTCTATACTCTTGATGCAACTCACTTATGTACGATTCCCTCTGGAACCGATCTCTTTGATGTTCCAACGATAGTTTTCGGCGAAGCGGAAAAAATCAATACAAAAGTGATGTATGATACAATATCTCTTATAAACCGACTGAGGGAGTCCCGTCCTCAATCCTGTAAGGCACGCTATGTTTGTGAAGATATTATTGTTTATATAACCGATATCGGTGAATTGTATTTTGGATGAATGCTTGTTTATAAAAAACTATAAAAAGATGTTTTGTTCTGATATCCATAGAAATTTTCTTGAATAATTAGCATATGTTTATATTCTTTTTTATTCAATAATTATGGAAGCCGATATGAGGTTATCCCTGCTATATCACCATGCAGGAATTGTGGAAAACACAAACTGGTTATAGTAAACGGCGGAATCAAAATTCCGGACACAGGATTGAAGATTCTGCCGTGGGTAATCCTCGATTGGTGAACTCCGCGTTATTGCGGGGGAATCCCGAGTAGGAGTTGTGATTAATCACAACAGGCTGACTGAGTAGGATCTGACCGATACGCAGGGTCGACGTTCGTGCAACGAGCCCGCTCCCGCTGCTTCCCTCAAAGAGTAGAAGGATGCGTTATTGTCAGGATCTTGTTTCGCGAGACTTAGGCAAGCTGGTGCACATCAGCTCATGGATGAGGAAAAAACATCCCTATTGTCCGTACCGGATAAGAATGTCAAGATCTTCAATACAACCTTCAAATCCGTATTATCGGATCGGTGTATAATTGAACGATCCTGGTTCACCGGCATCGCGTGTTGGCTTCAGCAACAAACAACTGATTATAAATCTCGGATTAATCTAAAATTCGTGTCGCAATGGGAACAACCTACACGCAGAAAAAGGATGGATTAACACATGCCAAAAATAAACCGACCACGCCGTGGTTCTCTTGCATTCAGCCCAAGAAAGCGTGCAAAGAGCCCGATCCCGAAATATCAATCTTGGCCTCCTTATGATGGAGCACCGATATTGCAGGGATTTGCTGGATACAAAGTAGGTATGACACATATTATCATGGTTGATGATCACAAGAACAGTCCTACCGAAGGAAAGGAAATTATGGTGCCGGTCACCGTTATTGAAATTCCTTCGATGAAGGTTGCTGCTATTCGTGCCTATTCCAGAGATACCTACGGCAAACACGCGCTGACAGAAGTCTGGGCAGATCAACTCGATACCGTGCTCGGGCGCCGGATCACTCTGCCTAAAGACTATGACAAGAACGCAGCAGAGAAAAAATTTGGTGATGCGATTGCAGCAGGAACGGTTGCGGAGATCTACACCGTCTCCTATACACAACCTGCACTTCTCACAGGTGTCCCGAAAAAAGTACCCGATCTTATGGAGATCAAAGTAGGGGGAGGGGACATTAACAAGCAATGGGAGTTTGCAAAAGGACTCCTTGGAAAAGATGTTTCTCTGAACAATGTAATCCAGACCGGTGCGTACGCAGATATAACTGCGATCACCACCGGAAAAGGGGCTAACGGGGCAGTAAAACGGTGGGGCATAGCTCTTCGGAAGAGAAAACATTCTGTCGGTGGGAAAGAGCGTCACCTTGGGACTCTCGGACCGTGGAATCCCCATCATGTCCGTTGGGAAGTACCACAGATGGGTCAGCTGGGATTCCAGCAACGTACAGAATTTAACAAACGTATTCTGCGGGTCAGTGAAAATGCCAGTGAGATCACTCCGGCCGGCGGTTTCCTGCATTATGGTGTACTAAAGAGCCCGTACGTTCTTGTAAAGGGTTCTGTACCAGGCCCGGTAAAAAGGCTTGTCCGGATTCGTCCGGCAATTCGTCTGGGTGAACATGTCGTCAGGATGCCGACAATCCAGTTTGTGAGCGTCCAGAGCAAACAGGGATGATCAGACATGAAAGCACAGATTAAAACACTCGATGGCGGAATCGCGAAAGATATTGAACTCCCGGAACTCTTTTCCGAGGAGTACCGTCCTGATCTGATCAAAAAAGCAGTCATGGCACTCCAAAGTAAACGGCGACAACCCCATGGAACTAACCCATTTGCAGGCATCTGCTCTTCAGCAGTTGGCTGGGGAAGTGGCCGCGGGTCATCTCATGTACCCCGAATTAAAAACGGTTCACGCGCAGCAAAAGTACCTCAGGCAAAAGGAGGCCGTGAGGCTCATCCTCCGAAGGTCGCAAAAATACTGATTAAAGAGATAAACCAGAAAGAAAAACAGAAGGCATTCCGCTCAGCTGTTGCGGCTAGTATTTCTGCTGATCTCATCAGAGGCCGGGGCCACAACTTTGATGGTGCTGTTCCCGTCATTCTTGAAGATAAATTTGAGTCCCTCAGCCGTACACAGGATGTTATAAAAGCACTTACAACCGCTGGGGTCTATCATGATGTCGAAAGGTCAAAGGAGAGTAAGAAAGTCCGTCCAGGACGAGGTAAGATGAGAGGCCGAAGGTTCAAACAGAGAAAAAGTCTGCTCATTGTCACTTCCGAACTACCTTTGCGCGCAGCTCGCAACCTTTCCGGTGTTGATGTTGTCACGGTGGATCAGCTGAATGTTGAGCATCTTGCTCCTGGTATGCTGGCGGGGCGCCTGACTGTCTGGACAGAAGGTGCAGTTATACGTCTGGAGGGAAGGTAAATGGTTCTGAAATACCCCTTTGTTACGGAAAAGGCAATGGTTCTTTTAGAGAACCAGAGTAAACTCCAGTTCCTCGTCAGCCGTGAGGCGACCAAGAGCCAGATAAAACGTGAAATTGAAAAAGCGTTTGGACAGGACGTTAAAAACGTCCGGACACTCATGACCATGCATGGCGAAAAAAAAGCGGTAGTGAGTTTTGAGAATGATAAAGCCGCCGAGGAAATTCTCAGCCGGCTTGGAATTATGTAGGTGGGAAAATGGGACACAGGATTACAACACAAAGCCGGGGAAAGGGAGGCCCGACATACCGGGCACCATCCCACCGCTATAAAGCCGAACTGAAACATATCGGCGACGATACACAAAAAATTTCAGGAAGTGTCATCGATATCGAACATGATCCAGCACGCAACGCACCAATAGCACTCGTGAAACTCGAGAACGGGGCCAAAGTCTATATGTTGGTTACTGAAGGTCTTGGCATTGGGGAACTCATTACATGGGGATCAAATGTTGAGGTGAAGAATGGCAATACGCTCACACTTCAATATATTCCAACCGGGACATACATCTGCAATATCGAAGCACGTCCCAATGATGGTGGCAAATTTGTCCGTGCATCTGGCGTCCAGGCGGTTGTTATCGATAAGATAGAGGACCGTGTCGGAGTCAGAATGCCCAGTGGAAAGACCAAATGGTTCAACCACCGTTGCCGCGCCACTATCGGAATCGTTGCTGGGGGCGGTCGTGTCGACAAGCCATTTGTGAAAGCAGGGAACAAATACCACAAGATGCAGAACACGGCCTCAAACTGGCCACGCGTCCGTGGTGTAGCAATGAATGTCATTGACCATCCATTTGGTGGTGGCGGTCACCAGCATACCGGTCGTCCGAAGACGATTGCACGAGGGACCTCTCCAGGCAGGACTGTTGGACATGTGGCTGCACGAAGGACGGGTAAGAGTAGGAAGTGAAGGGTATGGCAGCACCTAAAAAGACTCAGAAGAGAATGCCCCGACGGCGTGAAGAGTTCACCTTCCGGGGATACAGGATTGACGAGCTTAAGGCGATGGGAATTACGGAACTTCTTCCCCTCATGCCTGCCCGTGTTCGCCGCAAAATAGTACGCGGTTTCTCCCGTGGCGAGGAAACCTTGCTTGCAAAGGTCCGTGAAGGCGACGATAAAATACGAACTCATCTGCGTGAAATGATCGTCATGCCCGAGATGGTTGGCAGATCAATTGAGATTTACAATGGCAAGGAATTTTTGAAAGTCGAATTTCAGCCGGAGTCTGTCTTCCATTATCTTGGTGAGTTTGCTCTGACAAGAAAGAGGGTCTCTCATGGGAGTGCCGGTATCGGAGCTACACGAGGAAGTAAGTACGTTCCGTTGAAGTGATGAACATGGCAAGAATTGAATATTCACAAAAGATTAGGGGCGACAATATCGCAAAAGCGAAAGCTAACGAACTGAATATGTCGCCAAAGCATTCGATCGAGATTGCCACATTCATCAGGCGCCAGCGCGTGAACGATGCAATCGCTTACCTGAATGAGGTTATTAACTTAAAGAAAGCGATCCCATTCAGGCGTTTTAACCGGAATGTGGCACACAAGCGTGGTTTACCCGGCAACTGGGATGCAGGCAGGTACCCGGTGAAAGCATCAAAAGCATATATCCGGGTCCTTGAATCCGTTAAGAAGAACGCTGAATATATCGGACTTGATGCTGAAAATCTCGAGATTATTCATGTATCGGCGAACCGTGGGCGCGCTCAAAAAGCATTTTTCCCTAGAGCAATGGGTAGAGCGACTCCCAAAGTCCGTGAAAGCGTGAACCTCGAAATTATTGTCCGTGAGGTGGCGTAATGGCTGTAGAACATAAATTTATATCGGAAGGGGTGCGCAAAGCCCGTGTTGAAAAATACCTGTCCAAGGAACTCAAGCGGGCGGGATATGGCGGCATGGATATCGCAAGAACCCCTCTGGGAACGCAGGTAACAATATTTGCTGAAAAACCCGGGATTGTGATCGGTAAAGGAGGTAAACTGGTTCACCAGCTGACCCTTGATCTTGCACAGAACTACGGGGTTGAATCTCCCCAGATTGAAGTCCAGCAGGTTACCAACCCAAGTTTCAACGCCCAGATAATGGCAGAGCGACTGGCAAATGCCCTGGAACGAGGTTGGTACTTCCGGAAAGCAGGTTCTAGCATTCTTCGCCGTGTTATGGACTCTGGTGCCTTGGGATGTGAAGTCGTGATTGCGGGCAAATTAACCGGTGCACGCGCCCGTACCCAGAAATTTACTGAAGGATATATCAAGCACTGCGGTGAACCGAGCAACACCATTGTCGAAAAAGGATATGCAGTTGCAATCAAGAAACTTGGGGTTATCGGTGTTCAGGTCAAACTCGTGCCCGCGGGTGCAAAACTACCGGATCATTTCCTGATTATTGAACAGGAAAAAAAGCGTCCTTCACAAAAAGTGACCGTCACTGATATTGCAGATATTGATTCTGATGAACCTGCACTTCCTGACGAAGTGCCGTTTACGGAGGAGCAGTAATGGCAATTCTGCGAGCACAGGATGTCCATCAGCTTTCTGAAGTCGAACTACAGGAGCAGATGGAAAAACTCCGGATGGAGCTTGTCCAGCATTATGGTAAAGTCAGCGCCGGTGGGGCCACAGAAAATCCGGGTCACATTGGTGAACTCCGGAGGACAATAGCCCGTTTGATGACTGAGAAAAACCGCAGGAGAACTGCATGATTTCTTCCCAGAATGTCCTCCGGCATGAACTTATCGGACTGGACGTTCTGGTATCGGGAGCCACAAATCCCCTTCAACGGGGAATATCAGGGCACATTATCGATGAAACAAAAAATCTGCTGATAATTGAGACTCCCTCAGGAGTTAAACGCATTCCCAAGATGCACAGCAGATTTCGTCTGCACCTTCCGGGCAGCGAATTTGTCGAGATAGATGGATCCGTGATGGTTTTGGCTCCTGAAAAGAGAATCAACCTGCACGAAAAAAAGAGGATAAAATAATGGCACTTAACATTGGATTGAACGTCCAGGCACCAGAAACAGCATGCAAGGACGTTAATTGTCCGTTTCACGGCACTTTACCGGTGCGCGGCCAGGTGATCACCGGCAAAGTCGTGAGCGATCGAATGATGGGAACGGTCGTAGTTGCACGAAATTATCTGCACTACATCCGTAAATACAAGCGGTATGAGAAACGTAGTTCGAAACTTCATGCTCACAACCCTTCCTGTATTGAGGCAAAAGTGGGCGATATGGTGAAGATTGCTGAATGCCGACCGCTGTCAAAAAGTACGACCTTTGTTGTTGTTGAGGTGCTCAGGTCATGAAGGCAAAGGGATCCACGATTCCACGAGCACTTGCAACAGGAACCAGGCTTGCGTGCGCTGATAATACNNGTCAGTGTCCAGAAGGGAACCCCGGATATGCGCCGCAAGCTTGTGCGGGCAGTGGTCATCCGGCAGAAGAAGGAGATGCGAAGGCCAAACGGTATGCGTGTATCCTTTGATGACAACGCTGTAGTTGTTGTCGATGAGAAGAATGAGCCTAAAGGTACAGAGATTAAAGGACCGGTAGCCCGCGAAGTCGCGGAAAGGTTTCCAAAACTCGGTTCCATGGCAACGATCATTGTGTGAGGTGTTCAGAACATGGTAAGAATAGTAAGCGAACAGCCAAGAAAACAGAGAAAGGCCCGCTATCAGGCACCTTCACACGTTAAGACCAAATATCTCAACGCCCCGTTATCCCCCGCACTTAAAGAACAGTATAAGAAAAAGACTGTGCGGGTGATTAAGGGTGATACTGTTAAGGTAACCCGTGGAGATTTCGTTGGTGATGAGGGACTAGTTGATGCGGTAGATACCAAGAAATCAAGAATTGTTGTCCATGGTGTTTCGTCCACAAAAGCTGATGGCACTGAAGTACCCCGGGTTATTGATGCTTCAAATGTTCAGATTACCAAGCTGAACTTCACCGACAAGCTCCGTGAGGAAAAATTAGGGGAGGCAAAATAATGTCGGATCATCTTAAAAGACTCAATGCCCCGGATTCGTGGCACATTGCAAAGAAGATAAATAAATTTATCACGAAAACGGCTCCCGGGCCACACAATGCAAATGCAATGCCGATTGCAGTCTGGCTCCGCGATCATATGGGTTTTGCACGGAACTTAAAAGAAGTCAAACAAATCCTGCACCAGAATGATGTTATAATCAACGGCAGACCATGCAAGGATCCAAAAATGGGTGTTGGCATTTTTGATATTATTGCAATCCCAAAAACGGGAAAATATTATCGCATGCTCCGTGGAAAAAGTGGTCGTCATTTGGCTGTTGAAATTGATGCTGACGCAGCCCAGAGCAGATTGTGCAAAATACAGAATAAGACCGTCATTGCTGGGGGTAAGGTTCAGTTAAACCTGCGATATGGTGCCAACATCAT
>PMDE01000083.1:0-3191 GCA_003154335.1 Methanoregula sp.
TGTCCCGATAACCTCCCTGCCTCTGACAACAACATCAACATCTACTGCCACGGTAGTATCAACACCCGTTGCGGTTGATACCCTGCCCTCTGCACAAGCCGTTGATTTTCAGGTCGAGAAACAACGTCCTGACGCTACCATTCACCTTCTCTACAACGGTGGCCAGGGGGAGATATTTGTCCAGAATATCATGATGCGGGTTACCGGCCCTGATGGGCAGGTAAAAGAACAGTACCTGAACGACGGAACAAGAAAACCTCAGCGTGGTGATGAGCTGATAATGGCCGGCAGCAGGGGAACCGACCAGGTCGTAGTCTTCCTTACCAGCTCGGGAAGAACCTACCGGATCTATGATAAGGCACTCGTATTGCCTTACTATTAAAAAAATCGATAAGGAAAATAAAAAGAACTCATCCCTTTTTTAAAAATCAGCCCGTCTGGTGCGATTTTGCAATCTTTTTTGCATACTTCTGCGTCACATAGCTCAGAAGGATAACGATCGCTAAACTGGCACCCAGTACAAGCCATTGTTCCATGCCGGCAGCGCCAACGGCAAGCCGGGTGAGAAGGTTCAGCGGATTGTAGGGAAGGGCAAGGGCAAAAAGGATCACAACCACAAGTGCGGTCGAGAAGATAAATTGTGCAGCTGTCCTCTCGCGGTAATGCAGGGCGGTGAGTGTACCCAGCTGGATAAGGATAAATGAAGTGACCACGACCTGGAGAAGGATCAACCCNNGGCACCAGCGCCTCGCAGGCAAGCATCTTGCCCCAGACCATCTCTGCAAAGGTAATTGGCGTTGAGATGAGTGTCTCCAGTGTCTCATGCTGGTACTCCTCGGTGATGAGGTCAATAACCAGGGCCGAGGCGATGATAGCCGGCATAAAAACCAGGAGCGGAATGAGCAGGCCGTATACAAACTCGTAGAAGTCCCCGCCTCCCGTTGAAGCCGGGATCTGGAGAGGGATGGGTTGCACATCCAGCCTGCTCCCGCGGATCTGCCGCAGGCTCTGCTCGTATTTCAGGAAAATATCCTTAAGCTTTACATCAACAATTGCACTCTGGAGATCATTCTGGAGCGTGTAGAGTGTTATTTTCACCGGATCCTGTGCATCAGGCAGGGTGCCGGGAACATAGATAACAGCGGCAAGTTTACGTTCCTGGAGAGCGGTTACGGCAGTCGACAAATCCATACGGTACACGCGGAAATCCGGGCTGGTCTGGAGACTGGAAAGTATGGGCGATTCGTTTCCGGCATAGGCGACGCTGTAGCGGTAATGAGAGTAACGGGAGATGGACGATGGGTCGTACATCGAGGTAAGCCCGACCATTAAAAAGGAAGAGAACAGGGCTATGAAGAGCTGGAGAAGGACGGCAAGGAGGATTGTCTTTTCATTAAAGAGCCCCCGGAACTCCTTTTTTGCAATAATCGAGAGATGTTTTCCTTTCATTGGAGGAACCCCAGTATGAAATAGAGATTATACAGGCAGTGCACGACCATGGCGATCAGGAGCCCGGGGACAAACCACTTCTTCCCCCCCAGTTTGAGGCAGGAGGCAACGATGAGCACTCCGGCAAAGTGGAGGAGGAGCGGGAGCCAGAGCGATCCCAGTGACAGGAAGAGGATGCTGCCAAAGACCGAGTCAGAAATCTGGGCGAGGGTTACAAACAGGAGCAGTTTTTCCCCGACCAGGAACCCGATTGCAGTCACACCACTGGCTATAATAAGGTTTTTCCACGAGAAGAATGCTGAGTTACGCGAATATATCGTGTAAATTCCGATACCTTTTGCGAACTCCTCGATCAGCGCTGCAAACAGGAGCAGGAAGACCAGTGAGTACGGCATGGGCAGGTTAAAGAATAGCACGAGGCACATCATCTGGACCATAAAGACGAAGGGAATGGAAAAGCCGCTCAGCAGGAAGAGCGAGGTGAACGGGTATTTTGCCGGCAGGATCTCCGAGAGAAATTCCCGTACCCTTGTGACAAGTGGTTTTTCTGAAAAGAGCCGCTCCTCTTTGAAATTTTTTGCCGCGATATAGAACAGGACTGCACCGGTAAGCCAGAAGAGCGAAGTCGAGTAGAGGTAGTCGGTGATGGTCCATGCTGATCCCTGGATGGAGAGCACGATCAGGGTGAGCGGTGAGATCAGGCTGATCACGTGGACATTGGCAAAGATGCTCGGGAAGAAGAGGTACGAGGTGGCCACTGTTGAAAAGAAGATGGAGATGAAGGAGAGCTCCTTGAAGCTCCTTGAGAGCATCCCGATGAGGAGAGCATTTGCCAAAAAGAAGAAAATAATCGGAATAAGAGGGAGGATAATGACCAGGGGGGCCTTGAGGTAGAGGGTGAGGCCGGTACAGATTGCAACCATGCCGATGAAGTACGGGAGGGCTTTGCCGAGGATAATCGATGATGCCCTTATCGGTGTGGACAGGAGGACTTCCCCTTTCCGTTCGATCCGTTCGTTCATGATACTCATCATGAAGAACTGGGATGTGAAATAGAGGGGGAATATGAAAACAAAGACGAGGACGATGGAGTCAAACGGGAGCGGGGGGGAGAGCTGTGAGGGTGTCTTGAAACTGCCCATCGCACTGCTGGAGGCCAGGACATCAGTGTACCGGGAGATCTGGGTGTTCTGGGCATTGGACTGGACCAGCTGGGCCCGGAGATCGTCCTGGGAGATGGAGAGGACCGGCGACGGTGTTGGTATATTCTGCACAGGTCCTGACGGGACAGGAGCGATCCGGCTGGGGGTAGCACTGATGACCTGCCCGCTCTGTGTTGCCAGGAAACTGAGCTCGCTTTTTACGCTTGTTGTATCTATCCAGAGGGGGTAAGCGGCAAAAAGATCGCTCTCGGAATTGTAAACACTGTTAACATATTTCCCGTAGTCCCGGGAAAGGGTTTTCAGTGCCGAGTTCGCCTTGTCAGTCCCCCGCCCGGATGCCTGTCCATTGACAATGATCACATCGAATGCATTCCTGCTGGCATTCAGTGAGGCAGCGTCGAGATTGTACACGGAAAAACGAGCGTCACTCGCGATAAGCTGGGCAACCTGCGGGTCATCAACTCCCACGCTGTACATCCCGTCCTGCAGGTGAAGGCCGGTCTGGGCAGTAAAGCCGGTAGCCAGCACAAGCAGGACGAACAGTACAACAGCAAGCGGCAGGACATCCCTGCTCATCAT
>PMDE01000083.1:3241-4831 GCA_003154335.1 Methanoregula sp.
GCATTTCACCAGACCGGTTCCCTGAACGAAGATGCCCGCAACCTAAGGTATATGTTAGTACCCGGGCAAATCTGATTGATAGGGTAACCGCTTATGATTACAGCCCGCAACCTGAAGAAAAACTTTGATACCTTTACTGCACTTGACGATGTGAGTTTTGCGTTTGAAGACGGCGAGATATTCGGAATAATCGGGCATAACGGGGCAGGCAAGACCACACTTCTCAAGATAATATCCGGCCTGATCGCGCCGACATCCGGCGAACTGTATATCAACGATATCGACGTGATAAAAAACCCTATGGCGTTAAAAGAAAATCTGGGATATCTCCCCGAAGAGTCGCGGCTGTACGAGACCATGACTGCGGAAAACTACCTCCAGTTCTTCGGGGAAATCTACGGGCTTTCGCCGCAGGAAATCCGCGTGCGGACAAACCAGTTGTTCGCCGCCCTGTCACTTGAACCCGGCGGAAAGAAGATCGGGGAGTTCAGCAAGGGTATGAAAAGGAAGGCCGCAATCGCCCGTTCCCTGATTCATAACCCGAAATTTCTCGTGTACGATGAAGCGACCAGCGGGCTCGATCCCATGACCTCGCGTTTCATTGCCGATTACCTCCGCAGGCTCAAAACCGAGGGAAAAACGATCGTCCTTTCAGCCCATAACCTCTACCAGGTGGAGGCGATCTGTGATAAGGTGATGATCCTCAAACGGGGTAAGATGGTTGCATTCGGGACAATGCACGAACTCCGTGACCAGTTCGGTTCACTTACCTATACGATCTTTTTCTCCATCGGTGACCCCGGCAAACTTATCGGGCATTCGAAGACCTACCGGCAGGAAGAAGGATTCTACATATGTGAAGCGGAGAATATGAAAGATCTCAACGAAACATCCGGGCTCATCGCGGAAGCGGGCGGGAAAGTGGAAAAGATCGAATCCCGCTACCCGTCACTGGAAGAGATGCTGGTAAAGATCGGGAAATAATGGTTGAATAGTTACGTTTTATCCGGTCTACCTGACCCGAATGATAAAAAACGAGTGACCCGAACGTAACAGTCAATCCGGATTTATCCATGGTACACGAAAAGCATCCTCCAAAGGGAGATGTTGTCGTACGAAAAGCCTGTGACAATGACCAGGACGCGATCATCGCGATTTTCAATCACTATGCAAAAACCAGCTACGCGGCGTATCCTGAAATGCTGGTCAATGACCGGTTCTTTCCATTTTTACGCGAGGGAACCGTGGCGTTTTATGTGCTTGAACAAACCCCGCAGGTAATCGGGTTTGGGTTGATCAAACCAGTCCTGCCGTTTCCTGCCTTTATAAGAACAGGCATGCTCACCTATTTCCTCCTGCCGGAATTCACCGGGCAGGGGCTTGGCAGTCTGCTTCTCATACGGCTTGTTGGTGACGCAACAGATCTGGGAATGACCTCACTTGTAGCAAACATGGTTTCAAAAAACAAGGAAAGTATCCGTTTTCATACAAATCATGGGTTTACTGAAGTCGGCAGGCTGAATGATGCCGGCACAAAATTCGGAGAACCGTTTGACGTCATATGGATGCAGAAGATGTTGGATTAAATTC
>PMDE01000082.1 GCA_003154335.1 Methanoregula sp.
TCCGCTCTTGAAGAAACCCTTTTTTTAAATCGGATACACCAAACGACCGAAAAGATCAAAGGTTAATTGTCTCTTACCTATAATGGACTCTTATACTCCTAACAAAGCTCCCAGCTTATCGAAACTGTTTTTCTCGTATTGGCACTATGCTAATAATTATCATCTAAGAACATAAGTAGAGTGCATGGCTCCTGGTTTTATGTATTCCATGTATCCAATGCATCCCGTCTTTGGATTGTATTTTATGATCATCATCTGGTTAGTCCAGCTGGTGATTGCGTTTCTCGTGTATAAGGATGCAAAAGAACAAAAAATGAGTCCACTCCTGTGGTTCATTCTGGTGATTGTCCCGATGTTCGGGTTCCTGGTGGCGACGATTTATGTTATCATCCGGGCATTCAGAATGCCAATGGAAGCTCAGAAAAACCCCCTTGATATCCTGAAAGAACGTCTTGCGAAAGGAGAGATAACAACAGAAGAATATGAAAGGAGAAAAAGTGCATTAATGGAATAGAGGTATCGTCCCCGCCCAACAAAAAATATTGGGTAACGTCTTTCCTGCAATCTCCAAATTTTTTAGGGTATATTGCCTTTTGACTACCAAATCAGCCGGTGTCCGGCAGCATCAGTTTGTAGTCAGGACAATATATCCGTGAAATTGTTAACCTCTTTTGTACCTAAAAGCACGCTCCCGGGCTTGATCCAGCGCATTCACGTGCTCGCAAATCAATGGTTCACCCGCCCGATTTGATAGAGCATTTGTCGGGATGAAATTAATTCGATATCCTTTTTATTTCATAATTCTTTTTAATCAAATATGAATCTTAAGAGAGGATCTGTCATCGTTTTAGGTCTCGTAATCCTAGCGCTTCTGGCAGCAGGATGTACTTCAAGTAAACCTGCGACTATCGCTACCGCGACGTCACCGGCATCAACACAAATGACAGCAGAAACCGTAACCACCACAGCGATTATCGTTTCCAACACGGGTGTTGCGATGAAAGGCGATAATGTATCAATGTATTATACCCTTATGTTTGAAAATGGAACTGAAATAAGCACGAATTTTAACACGACTCCTCTGGCATTTACGGTAGGTAGTGCCGATATTATCCCTGGTTTCTCGAATGCGGTCGTGGGAATGGGATTAAACCAGAAGAAAACGGTAATTATCCCATACGATCAGGCATATGGTCCGTACCGGAGTGATCTTGTCCATGTCGTCAATCGCACCGGTCCCATCGCCAATCAGACTTTCACGGTAGGGCAATATTATTCAATTCACCGACAAACCGACAATGCCAGTAGCATCGTTCGGATCCTCAATGTCACGCCATCTACGGTGACATGGGATGAGAATAGTCCGCTTGCCGGTCAGAACCTCACGTTTATGGTACAAATTGTAAGTTTGACCAAGGGTGCCAATGTGAATATAGCCGGAACCCCGGTACCAACTACAATTTCTTTCCCAATCACAATGACAATATAACAAAAAATTTGTAGGCATCCATTGAATAAAAATTTCGCGTTCTAAGAAAGTACAGACCCGACCTAGGAAAAGATCCCCCTTTTTTCGCGTTCATAGATGGTTAAAAAGAAATACGATGGCAGGACTGATGAAAGACCCCCAGAACTACAACCCCGCATCTATGCCTTGCCTCAAATCTGAATGCGATAGATAGGAAAACGGGATGTGCATCCAGATCCGTAAAACCTGGGAAATCAGATTATCTCAGGTCTTTAGCAATCAGGAGTGTGATGACTATCTTATGATCATGGAGGAAAAATTAGAGAAGTACTAAGAATGCAGGATCTGTTCCCTTATCTCAAAAGTTTTGATAGAAAATTTAAAACCGTAGCATCATGAAAAAGGGAAAAATTCCGGAGATTTGATTCTTTGAAATATCTCCGGGATCCTGGTTGTTGTTCTTCAATTATGGGGGGCAAGGACGGTATCTACGACCTGAATCACTCCATTGCTACAGACGATATCGGTGGAAATAACCTTTACATTCCCATTCACCGAGATCGTACCACCGGCAACGTTGATCAGGAGGGATTCTCCCTGGACTGTATTTATTGATCCGACTCTCATGATATCACTGGCCATCAATTCTTTATTCACCATATGGTAGAGCAGCGTCTTCGTCAGATAATATTTCAGGGGGTCCTTAAGGTAGGCATCCATCGTTCCTGCCGGAAGTTTCTTGAAAGCATCGTCTGTGGGCGCAAAGAGCGTGAAAGGACCAGGACCACTCAGGTTGCTGTCCAGCTGCGTCGCTTTCAATGCAGCGACCAGAGTGGTGAACCGGCCATCAGCTGCGAGAGTGTCAACGATGTTCTTCAGGGTAGCGTTTGGTGCGGCCGTTATGGTTACTGTCGTTGGTACCACGGTTATGGTTGTTGTCGTTGGTGCAACGGTTAGGTTGGTTGTTGTTGGTACAACGGTTATGAGGGTTGTCGTTGGTACAACAGTTATTTCAGTTGTCGCCGTTGGAACCGGGGTTGGCGTTACCGTGGCAGGGCTTTGGGTAGCACATCCCATACACAGGATACTTACTGCAATCAATACGGCTAAAATAAGGAAAATACTTTTTTTCTCCATGACTAAAATTCTCCACATCCCTGCTGTTACAGGAATGTTTTAACCTTGCTATAGAATTATAAAGAATTTTCTATATGTTCAAAATCCCCTGGTTAATCCTGATTTCCTGATGTGTCGGATAAAACAGGCACTTCCCCATGTCAGCAGGTCTTACCTGAAATTTTCAACGAACCGTTTAACAGCTTTCCTTTTTTACAATTTTCACCATAAATGTATGAAAAGTCCGGGCATCTTCGTATTTCGGTGACAACAGCTCATATCAACCGGTCAACGCCTATCAAAAAGACCTCCCCGTCCAAAGGAAAATTTGACGTATTGGGAAATGGGAAGAAGTTCTGAGAGCGTCCGCCAGGGAGTGAAAAGTATTGCTGGGCGATGGTCCCGCTCATCACAGACACTAAAAAAAGAAGACCAGAAGTATGGTGAAAAACTGGTGAGACTGGCAATAATGCATTCATGCGGGTCGTTCATCGGTTGGGATGATTCTCTCGAAGCAGTGATATTTTCAGTGTTGGCAGAAATGATTAAACAACAGGAAAATCAGGGATACTGATTGGAAGTGCCTGACAATGAACCCCAAAAGGAGGGTGTATTGATCTCAAAATACAAAGATATGAAGAGCATCCGGATCTGAAAAATGGGAATATGATAACGGGAACTATTCTTTCAAAATTTGCTTTTTTTAAAAAATTTTTATCTTTTCAGGACAGGTAAACCCATGGAAGGTCCTGGACAGTCTTCATCACAGCGAGAAGTCGTCAGGGTCTTCCCTTATCAGGTATCTCCAATAATAAATTCCTCTTAAGTTCATTTTTTGACGTTCTCCAGACATTTTTATTCGTGTTTTCTGTTCGCATAATGAGGATTTTGTTTCAAAATTTGTCTCAAAATATGTTTTTCTGGAATGATCTTAAACATCTCCTTATGCATTCTTTGAGATGGGGTGTTCTTTCTCATGGCGATTCAGAACAAAACAGGAGATCAGATATGCAGTCATTGTCGTTCATTCCCGGGAGGATCGGAACAGATGAATTGGAACCCAAACATCTGGCTTCAATTAAATGCAGAGATTTGGGCATCGATTGTTCTTTCGAAGCAAACGGAGCGACTGAACGGGAAATCATAAGTCTTTTGATTGAACACATAGAATCTGAGCATAATATTCCTGTTTTAACCGCTGATGCTTTGTTTCGATTAAAGACAGGAATAAAGAAATAATTGATTTCTTCTCCATCTTCGTGTTCTGTTGGCAGAGAAAGATTGCCTCTTTTTAGAAACCGGTTGTTCTGCAAAGGCTGTAAATATATTTGTGTTTTAAGGATTGATCAGTTGAGTTGGTGCATTTCTTTTTCGTGACTATTGTTTCATCAAAGAGAGCACCATGGAGTACCGCGAGCGCCAATAGCATCGAGGGAACAACATAACTACCCGCTCTTTATTTTGTATAGCTTCAACTAGCAGGACTTCTCTGCTTGGCACCTGTGCAACGCACCGTTGCCTCGCCAGTCTTTATAATCGATCTTACTACTACTCATTGGTATGACCATTGAAAGGCAGCTTTGCCAAAAATGCAATCATTCGTGGTATCCCAGCCGTGAAACAAAACCGAAGGTATGCCCGCGATGCAAATCCTACAATTGGGAAAAAACAGCGAAGGTGAAGATACAATGAGGGAAATTATCGAAGCGTTTGTGTATGGCGGAAATGAAATGAATGCATGGGATGATAAACAGTTCATTAAAGAAGAACAAAAGATACGGGATTTGTTTTTGAATGACCCGGAGTTCATGAAGTATATTGCCAGGGTGAGGACGTTAAAGGCATGTGGTGTATCATGAATTCAAAACGGCAGTATTTCATAAAACCCGGGCGATTCACCTTAGGGTCATCGTTTCTGATAAAATTTGACGGCCAATATTCATATTGGGGCAGTGAATCTCATAGATGGATTTGTGATTCAACCCTCTTTAAACAGCAATGGGTTGACGATAATTGTATATCCATCACTGAAATGGAGGCAAATAAAATTATCAGGGGAGGAGCGCCCCCGGTGAATTATCAACGGGTAAATCCTAAAATGACAAGAATATAATTTTCTGACAGAATGACTCTGGATCCAAATCAGACCTTAACCCTCTGACAGTACGCTGCCATAGACCATAGATAAATACAGACGATCATATTCGCATCACCGGAAATACAGGACAATAAACCCCCGATGGACGTTGTATTGAACTCAAAATACAGAGACGTTAAGAACATCCGGCTCTTGAAAAACGGAAATAAAATAAGGTAAATATTCTTTGGAAAATTTGCTTTTTTTAAAAAACCATATTATCTTTATCAGGACAGGTAAACCGCAGGAAAGTCCTGGATAGACTATATCACAGCGGGAAGTCGTCAGGGTCTTCCCTTATCAGGTATCTCCAATGATAAATTTCGCTGAAGTTCATTTTTTGATGATCTTTTGATCTTCATATTCTGTGTTCTGTTGACGTATAGGGTACCGACAGGATAAGATGTATATAGTATCCCGCAAAAGTGAGACTTGTTTTGACAGGGATTTTAAAAATTTCAGGTATTTTTGTCCCGACCAAACGACGTAGTGTCTGAAACCATCGAATATTGTTGTTATTGTTGTAAAGAACGATTATAACAAGCCATTTATGAAAAAATCTTAGCGTGAAAGTAATATGAAGGAATATGATATCTGTGTCATCGGTGCAGGTGCGGCCGGTCTTGTTGCTGCATCAGCGGCAAACCGATCAGGAGCCAGGACAGCTTTGGTTGAAAGAGATCAGATCGGCGGAGAATGTCTCCACGTAGGATGTATCCCCAGCAAGACTTTTCTCTATTCTGCAAATCTGTATAAAAGTATGAAGAATGCCGAACAGTATGGGCTCCCGGCCTGTCGCGCCGGCACTCCGGAAATGGGAAAGGTGATGGCCCATGTCCGAAATGTTATAGACTCCATCATTCAATATGAGAACGGGGATGCCTATCAAAAAATGGGCATTGATGTTTATATCGGAAAAAATCACTTTGTGTCAAAGAATATTCTGTCCGTGAATGGCAATGAACTATTTTCGAAGTATTTCGTGATCTGTACCGGGTCTTCTGCCCTGGTTCCAGCTTTGGATGGATTAGAGGATATACCCTACCTGACCAATAAAAATTTCTGGGACCAGAAAACGCTCCCTGAGAGAACCCTTATCCTTGGTGCCGGTCCAATTGGGATTGAACTTGGACAGGCACTCCAGAGACTCGGCTCTGAAGTATATATCACCATGCGGTCAGGCAGAATACTGCAAAAGGAGGATGCCGGGATTGCAGAAGAAATGAAAAAAATCCTCCAGAATGATGGCGTGCAGTTTCTTGAAAATACTACGGTGATGGGATTTAAAAGGGAGAATTCCCGTATCATTGCCCGCTATTCAAGAAACGGATCGGAAAAGGAACTGGTTGTGGACACGGTTATTGTAGCCACCGGCAGAAAGCCAAACATCGAAGAACTGAATCTGGAGAATGCAGGTGTTGTATACAAAAAAGAAGGAATTCTCGTCAATGACGAGCTGATGACGACCACAGACAATATTTATGCATGTGGCGATGTGATCGGAAAATATCTTTTCACGCAGGCAGCATCCTTATACGCCAGGATTGCCGTAAATAACATCATAAAAAGCGAGAAAATGACCATCTCCGGAAATGCCATGCCCTGGGTTATCTTTACCAATCCGGAACTTGCCCATGTTGGTTTCACGGAAGATGAAGCGAGAGAGAAATTTGGAGATGTTAATATCATTCACCTTGATACCGTGTTTGGTCGTTTAAGGACTGAAAATTCGACAAAGGTTTTTCTTAAAATTATACTTACCAAAGATGACACCATTGTTGGTGCACATGCAATCGGAACCGGTGCAGGAGAATACATACAGAACCTGACACTTGCAATTCAGGACCATATCTCGGTAAAGCAGATTGCCGAGACAATATATCCCTACCCCACCTT
>PMDE01000019.1:0-450 GCA_003154335.1 Methanoregula sp.
ATGGACACCGTGACGGAAGCACCTATGGCAATAGCGCTCGCCCGTGAAGGAGGTATCGGTGTTATCCACCGGAACATGACCCCCGAGCATGAGCTGCAGGAAGTGGTTTTTGTCAAACAGGCTGAAGAGCTCATCGAACGCGACGTGTTGTTTGTGGAAGATTCCGCAACGGTGTCGGATGCCGAGCACCTTATGCAGCAGTACAGCATCGGGGGAGTCCCCGTTGTTGATAAAGGCAAGATTATCGGGATCGTCAGCCGNNACCAACAAGATCGAGCGCCTCCCGGTCGTGAATCTCAATGGCAAACTGCTCGGGATAATCACTATGCAGGACATTTTAGAAAAACGCCAGTACCCGCTTGCGAGCCGGGATGCAAAAGGCAACCTCCGGGTGGCAGCAGCAGTAGGCCCGTTCGATTTTTCCCGTGCTGAACTGCTTGACAACAACAA
>PMDE01000019.1:466-7867 GCA_003154335.1 Methanoregula sp.
CCGGTACCGGTGTCCCCCAGATCACCGCTATCGCACGGGTTGCAGATATTGCAAAAGATGCCGAAATCCCCATCATCGCCGACGGAGGCGTTCGTTTCAGTGGCGACGTGGCAAAGGCGATTGCAGCGGGTGCCGACACCGTAATGCTCGGCAGCATGTTTGCCGGCACCGATGAAGCGCCCGGCAAAGTCATAACCATCAAAGGGCGGCGTTACAAACAATACCGGGGCATGGGATCGATTGGTGTCATGAGCACCGGGCAGTCGAGCGACCGGTACTTCCAGAAGAAGGATATCGGCAGCACCAAGTTCGTGCCCGAAGGTGTGGAAGGTGTCACGCCCTATGTCGGCCACGTAGCCGAAGTCATCTACCAGCTGGTAGGCGGATTGAAATCAGCGATGGGGTACACCGGTTCGCGGACGATCCCTGATATGAAGAAGAATGCAAAGTTCGTCCGCATCACCAATGCCGGCATGACCGAGAGCCACCCACATAATATTCTCATAACTGATGAGGCGCCGAACTACCGGTTGTTTGAATAATTTTTTTTTGAATATGAAAAGGGGACAGTAGCGGAGTCCCGGACAAATTCAGTCTTTTAGTCAGATTTCTTTTTTTGATAGGTTTTCACAAAGCTAAATGGGGGATTTCCGTTCCAAATTCGCAATTTCTCCGACGTAGAGATGAATTGCTCTGGACGACCATTAAGCGGGTGCAAAAGGGGTTTTCTCTTGCCCGCTACTCCTTATCGATTGAAACGGAGATTTGCCTCCCAAAAGGGTCTATTAGGGATATTTTTCCGGCCATCTAATCAAGCCATTTTCCGCTAAAACCGCTGAATATTCGAGATCACGAAAAAAGTGATCGGTAATTCGGTGATTTCGGCAATCTGAACCCTCATTTTCATGCAAACGGAGCCTGAATTGAGGGGGGGGACTTGAGAACGTGTTCTTAGACAGATAATGGATCATGGTTTTGATCAAAACCTGAAACTGTGGGATCTAATGGTAAAAAACCCCCATAAAATGTTTAATTTGTAAAAATAGACAAAATTTGAGGCTGTTATAATGCATTCCAATACACCTTATTGCAGTTTGGCTGGCATTTTTTTTACATCCGCACCAGTTTGATTTGGCGATTATTTTCAGGGTATAAAACACGTGTTTTGAAAATGCTGGAATGGGCTCTTTTTGCGATTTTGGGCATGAATAGCGCTTGGATGGGATTGGAGCATTTTACAAGGTTTTCTAAAAATGGCCGGATTGGCAAACCTGGGATTTTATGGGGTTTTAAAGGGTTACATTCACAGATTGGTGTGGTAGCAAGTGAATGTCAGGATAACGATCAATAGAATAGTAACAAGCAACAAAAAAACAACTCTAGGGAATTCCTCTTTATCCATGACGCCACCCGGGAGGAGGCTGGAAATATCCCCCGGCGCCGGTGCCTGGTGCCTCCCAAACCACACCCCATCCTGCGTTCGGTCTCTGTAACGCGGCTATATTCAACCGCATCTGTTCCCGTCGGAAATCGTTGAATAATTCCGGCCCGGTTCCGCGTTTTTTCCGAATTATGACCTCTAAAATTCGGGGGGTGGGGGAAATGAGGTATAACCGGGCTCGTAGCAGCCTCCGTTGTTCCAGAATTCTCACAGGGGTTTTTGACGGTAAAAATTGCCCCGGATGACAATAACATCCGGACGGGTCTTCGGTCAGATTTCTCCTTTAAAACAGGATTTTTACAGAGCACTAATTAAGGTTTTTTAAAAAAGGCTTTAATATTTTCGATCCTCTGCTTGTTCGTCGGATGGTATTCGGTAATATCAAATATAAAATTTCGAATTGTATCTATAGGATGATCTTCTTCCTTATAATTCGTAAAATGCCTTTGGAGTTCATTAAATCCGTTTTTAATAATAATTATTAAGTCTTCTCGGAGATAGGTGTCTCTTAATTTTTCAATAGAGAAAATATCACTAACATATTCATCATTTTTTAGATGTTTTTTACAGAGAAAAAAAGCTGATGCAAGGAGGAAAATACCGATACATAAGACGCTTAATCCTGTAGATGGGGAGAGTGAGGGAAACACCGATAGTAATGCTAGCCCAATTAGAATTGATACAATTCCAATTATAGAAAATATCAATCGCAATAAGTATCCAAAATGTCCTTTGATATGATGTCTCTCTTCGTGAAGTAGAAAGAATCGTATTGTATCGTCACTTAAATCTGATATAGTGGGATTATATTGAATTTTTTTAGAGATATAAGGACGACAATAGAAATTTGAAATATTAGTATTTGGATCTAGGATGTGATTAGGCTGGATAAGATCACGTTTTTGTAATTCATCAAAAATTGCTTTTACACGATCGTTTTGTGCAGGAGTCTTAAAAAAAAGAGAGATATACATTTTGATATCTTAAAAATCAGTCATGACCCTGAATTGATCAATCTCTTCCTTATCGAGATTGTCTAAGAACTCATCAGCAGTATGCTTGATATCCTTGCTTGCGGTGATTGCACGGCCGACAACGAGGATATCTGCTCCCGCTTTCAGTGCGTCCTTCACGACATTGACCCGGACTCCGCCGGCGGTTGCGACAAGGAGTTTCCCACCTGCAGCTTTCTTGATTGCAGCGATATCGCCCCATGCATGTGCTGTGTCTTCAGTGTCGATGGCACGGTGAAGTTCCACGATGTCCGGCTTGTTTTTCAGCTTCTCGATGACTTTTACCGGGTTCTGGACATTGAGCATGTCGACTACTGANNGCCGCCATCCTTGCTTCGAGGTTGCCGGTGTCCAGGATCTTCATGTCGGCAATGATGAACGCATTCGGCCGCAGCTTCCGCAGCTCGGATATGACACCAAGTCCGAACTTCTTGATCAGCGGGGTGCCGGCCTCGATAATGAGGTGGTCGTTTTCAGGGAGGTCCTTTAACACTTTTGCTACCTTGCCCATATCGACAAGGTCAAGGGCCACCTGGAGGTAGGGCGGGTCCCACAACCTTGTGACCTTGAATCCCATGATTGCGTGGGCAGCCCGGTCTTTTTCAAAGACAAGCGTCTTTGCGTCGGGGAATTTATCGAGTGCCCGGTGGATCGCAAGCTTGGTTGCGCCGTAATTAAACCGGTAAATCTTGTTGTAGTCCAGTGCATCCGGGTGAACAAATGCCGATGCAAGGATGACAACCTGCTCGATATCAACTGCTGAAAAAGCGCCCTCTTCCACGCAGTCAGCGACTGCCTTTGCAACGGCTGCCTGGACAGGACCGAACATCTCGTTGACCTGCGTCATCGTCTTGAGGGTTACCTTCGGGATAACAAGGGTTACCGGTTTTGTGAGCAGGTTCGGGCGGATGACTGCAAGGAGGGGTGTGTGCCCGGCAGACAATTGCGAGACCGCGTGAGCAAATGCGGTTCCAATGGGACCTTCCTTGTCCCCCATTAAAAGGTCAATGTGTGCAACTTCCGCACCATCACCTATGAGTGCTTCTCCGACAAGATACATGAAATTCTCCGTTCGTTGTTATTATGTGTCTGTCAGCTATGATAAATTTATCAAACGAAGTTCCATGGGTTTCGTGTGTGACCGGCGGGGGAATAATTACCTGAAAGGGAAAGGTTCTCCGGACGCGGATCGTGGTGCATTCTTTTTTGCCTGTTTTTTGGGTTTTCCGGGCTTGGGTAAATGACCGTTCCGGCACCAGAAGTACTTCTGCAAAGGAGAGGTAAAATACCAGGCTCTTCTTTTTTATCCTCTCCTCATACCAGCAGGGTTCCCGAGAAGATATGAACTGCATGCCCGCCAAGGATTACCCGGTCGCCTTTCAGGGTAACATGGACCAGCCCGCCCCGGGCCGAGCACTGGAACCCGGTAAGATCCGTCTTTTTTTGTTTTTCTCCCCAATAAGGGCCAAGACAACAATGGGCCGAGCCGGTCACCGGGTCCTCTGCCACTCCCACGGATGGAGCGAAGAACCTCGAGACGAAATCGTACTGGGGAAGATCGGAAGTTGCGGTGACAATAATCCCGCGTGCAGGGAGAGCGGCAAGGGCGCTGAAATCGGGGTCAAGATCGCATACCTCATCCGCCGAAGAAAGCTCGGCAAGGATGTCGAACCGGTTCCGCCCCACAAAGACCGGGGCTGCACCTAGGGCACCTTCAAGCCCGGGTACGGATGCTGAAGAGGTGACCGGCTCTGACGGGAAATCAAGAGTTATAAAATCCCCGTCCTTCTGAGCGGTCAGTATTCCGGATCCTGTTTTAAAAGCAATTGCTGATCCCGGTTTTTCGCGAGCGGTTGTCCAGAGGGCGAATGCTGCTGCGAGTGTCGCGTGGCCGCAGAGGTCCACCTCGCGTTCCGGGGTAAACCAGCGCAGGTCCCAGCCCTCCTGACCGGGATGAATAAACGCAGTCTCGGAATGTTTCATCTCGCCGGCGACCTGCTGCATCCAGAGAGGGTCGGCCGGCCCGTCAAGAATGCAGACTGCTGCGGTGTTTCCGCGGAACGGGGCACCCGTAAAGGCATCTACCAGATGCAGCTCATGACTCATGAGAGGAGGATAGTGTTTCGGATTCTTATAGCTATTCAGGCACCGGGGACGAAAGAGCGGATCGTTCCGGATGGCATTTTTATTACCAGGAATTTATTTAAAACCGGGGTACAGATAAAAGGACAGGGGAATCAGTAGTAGTTAAAAAACCCGGACGGGAGGCAATAATTGTCCCGGGACTTCTTTTCGGTTTTATTATCTGGGCGGCGATCTCCGGCAGCGACAGGTACCTGACATTAACCGGTGACGTGGGAATGAGATCCACCCTGTTTTTCTGGATGGTTTTTTTAGTCTCACCGGTTCTGCTTTCAGCATGCGGCGCTGTTTCAGAGATACTCCGTTGCAGGGAGAACCGTACCTGCTGGGTCCCCGGGATTTCCTATCTTGCAGGGCTCCTTGCCGTGATGGTTGCAGGCATCCTGTTCATGACAGAAAGCTCAATGGATCAGTACCTTCCGTTCATCGAACCCGGGCTTATACCCCGTCTTGGCTTTGTGATCGGAACCGTAATTATTACTCTTCCCTTTTTGCTCATAATTGGAGTGATCTTCGCCTTGTTCTCACTTGCCGGCGGGTACTGTGCTCACGGGGTCCTGAAGAAAGCCAGAAACCGTGAAGGATAACAAAAGAATCGGCTGGTGAGAAAATGTGGGGTTGGTGAGATTTGAACTCANNCCGACATGCATCAGTGCTCCAACGGATCATCATCAAACATCGCAACGCTCACATGAGGTTACCGATGCCCTCTCCGGTGTATACCGGAAAGGTAAATTCAGGAGACCCATTGTTCATCATCTGCAGCACAAGAACGCAAAGACCGCTGGAGCCCGTCGCCATTCCGGGCTAGGCCACAACCCCTTGGTCATCCGGGTCTGAATTTTTCCCCCAAGCTGACTGTATAGAATCGCGTTAATTTATCTTAATAGTTTTCCTTTTTGAAGTCGTTGACGAAAAATCCATAATTACCTAAAGGTTCATCCTTTGACTCTCTTGTGAAGGTCACAAGAGAGAAGAGGCAGACTGGACAGAATTTGAAAAATAACCCTGAATTACCAGTATTTCAGGTCATTTGAGCTGAACAGTGAAAACATCATATCATTAATCATATATCCTGTTCTCACCCCATAATTTATCAATGGTTGAGGGCAGCTATGCGAGCGGGACATCGACATTTCCACTCCTGGGAATGACGATTGGAGAGATGGTGAACAGCATATCATCAAAATACCCGGATAATGAGGCGATTGTTTCCGTCCACCAGAATATCCGCTGGACGTACCGCGAATTTCTCGAGCGGGTAAACCAGATTGCCCGCGGCCTCATGGGGCTTGGCGTTGAAAAAGGGGACCGGGTCGGGATCTGGGCCATGAACCACGCAGAATGGGTGGCGGTTCAGTTTGCGACGGCGAAGATCGGCGCTGTAATGGTGAATATCAACCCTGCATATCGTACCTACGAGCTGGAGTATGCACTCAAACAATCAGAGATTAAGACACTCATCATTCAGGGACGGTTCAAAACCTCGGACTATGTCGGAATGTTCTACGAAGCCTGCCCGGAAGCCTATGAAGCAAAGCCCGGTAGGATCTCGTCTGACAAGTTCCCTTTCCTGAAAACTGCCATCTTCATGGGTACTATCCCTTACAACGGGATGTTCACCTGGGATGAAATGCTGAAAAAAGCCGAAGAAGTGACAAACGATGAGCTTATCGAGCGAGGTGAGGGGCTTACTTTTGATGACGCCATCAACATCCAGTATACGAGCGGTACGACCGGTTTCCCTAAAGGGGTTGTGCTGACCCACCATGGCGTTCTCAACAACGGATATATCATTGGTGAAGGTATGGGATTTACCGAAAAAGACCGGCTTTGTATTCCCGTGCCTTTCTATCACTGCTTCGGTATGGTCCTCTCTAACCTTGCCTGCGTAACCCATGGTTCAACCATGGTTCTGCCTTCTCCAACGTTTGATGCAGAGGAGGTCTTAAAGACCGTTGAAAAAGAGAGGTGCACGGCTCTTCACGGCGTGCCAACAATGTTTATTGCAGAACTCTCCCACCCGAATTTTGAAAAATATAACCTTAAGTCTTTACGTACCGGCATCATGGCCGGATCGCCCTGCCCGATAGAAGTAATGAAGCAGGTCAATACAAAAATGCACATGAGCGAGATTGTGATTGTATATGGGCAGACCGAAACGTCACCCGGTGTTACGATGACCACTACGCTGGACCCGGTTGAACGACGCGTCTCCACTGTCGGTCGTTCATTCCCGCATACCGAACTAAAAATTATCGATTCCAAAACCGGTAAAATTGTGCCCATTGGAGAGATCGGGGAAATTTGTGCACGGGGTTACTGCGTAATGAAATGTTACTATAACAATCCATCTGCCACCAACTCAACTCTCGATTCGAATAACTGGAATCACACTGGCGATCTGGGAACCATGGATGAGGAAGGTTACTTCAGGATTGTAGGCCGGCTCAAGGACATGGTTATCCGGGGGGGTGAAAATATTTATCCTCGTGAGATCGAAGAATTCCTGCACCACAATGAAAAAATTGCAGATGTTTATGTCGTCGGAGTACCCGATAAAAAATATGGAGAAGAGCTCTGTGCATGGGTCAAGGTAAAAGAGGGGCATATACTCACCGAACAGGAAGTGAAGGATTTTTGCAAAGGAAAAATTGCCCATTATAAGACCCCCCGGTATGTCATGTTTGTCGAAGAGTTCCCTATGGGTGTCACGGGAAAAATACAGAAATTCAGGATGCGGGAAGACTCTGTCAGGACATTAGGTCTTCAGGAAGAGGATAAAATCGAAACCGCCTGAATTCA
>PMDE01000025.1:0-874 GCA_003154335.1 Methanoregula sp.
GTACATCAGGCTGTTGTTGACTTTTTCAAAGATCTCGGGTATGAGAGTAACACCCGCGGTTTTGTGCACAATCTCGGGCACGGTGTGGGCCTCCAGGTCCACGAGCTACCTACGGTTGGACCTGCGGGAAAAACACTTTCAGAGGGAAACGTGATCACGATTGAACCTGGACTTTATTATCCCGGTACCGGGGGTGTGCGTCTTGAGGATATCGGTGTAGTCACAAAAAAAGGATTTGATAACTTCACCGTATTTCCCGAGGACCTGATCCTATGAAGGATGAAATTTTTGAGAAATATCTCGATGCCGGAGGTATTGCTGCAAAAATCCTGCATCGGGGGGCTCTGAAAATCCGCGAGGGAGTATCCTATCTTGAGATTGTGGAATACGTAGAGGAACAGGTATATGGGGAGGGAGCTGAACTCGCGTTTCCTCTTAATCTTTCCTTAAATGAAGATGCAGCACACGACACCGCATCTCCGGGAGACGTAAGGGTATTTGCCCGGGGGGATATAGCAAAACTGGACCTTGGTGTCCAGATCGACGGGTATATTGCAGATACAGCAACGACTATTGATCTGGGAAACAACTCGCTTCTCCTTGAATCTTCTGAACAGGCGCTCGAGGCCGCTATAAAAGCGGTCCGCCCAGGAACGACCGCAGGGGAGATGGGCGTCGTAATCCAAAAAGAGATCGAGTCACGGGGTTATCGCCCGATAGCAAACCTTACCGGCCATGGACTTGACCGGTACATTCTCCACCAGCCTCCCACAATTCCCAATATCGGGATCAATGGAGGTGTTGTGCTGGAAACAGATATGGTCTTTGCAATTGAACCTTTTGCAACAACCGGAACCGGAAATGTCGGGGAAAA
>PMDE01000025.1:929-6616 GCA_003154335.1 Methanoregula sp.
GGGTCTCCCAACATGAGCATACAGTTATCGTAACCCCCGATGGCTGTGTGGTGACTACCCGTGCTAGATAGTCTTATTCATTCAGGAGATGAATAGATAAGGTTACAGCCATGTCTGGAGATTCTGAAATCCTGCGTATAATGGAAGTTGTTCTGACCGCTGAAATATTCAACCAGAACCCCCAGCTTGATATCAATGACCTCACACCAGCCTGCCGGGATATTTTTTCTGTAACGGATAATACAGCGGTCAAACGGCCGGTTTTTGTGAGTGACGGACTTATCAAGCGCACACTTGCTATTGCGGACGCTCACCAGAAAGTGTCGGCAAACCCGTTCGTAGCCTACGAGGAGTTTGGTCAGCGAATCCGTATTACCGCCCTCGAACCGGCTGCACAGTGGTTTTTGAAACAGGGAGCCAAGCCGATCATCGAAAAAAATCCCGTTCTTGCCTTTTTCTTTGAAAATCTTGATTCAACAGGCATATCCTATAAGACCGTCCGCATAACGAATCCTCCGTTTGAGGATACCAAGGCTTCCCTTGATGCACGGGTTTCAAAACTGATAGGGGAAGACGAAAAGCTCCGGGGCGCAATCGACCTTGTTATTCTGCTTGCTCCAGAAGAGATAGAGCAGCAGATGGAGGACCTTGTCTGCACGCCAGAACAGACCGCGATTATCCGGAAGATACAGCTTGCAGTCAACCACCGGGAATTTCTGCAAAGGCATCGGATTCACGAGGTAGGAAAACTTCTCTTTGTCGGTCCGCCGGGTACAGGAAAGACATCACTTGCCCTTGCCATGTCGAGGACTATGCACATGCCGGTTCTTGAAGTAAGACTTTCGATGGTTACCTCTCAGTATCTTGGTGAAACCTCCAAAAATATTGACCGGATCTTCGAACTTGCAAAAAAACTTTCACCGTCAATACTCTTTATTGACGAATTCGATTTTGTTGCCAAAAGCCGTGTCGCCGATGATCATGGTGCGATGAAACGCGCGGTCAATTCGCTGTTAAAAAATATCGATAAGATAAACCTGGTGAAAAACAATGTAATCCTTATCGGTGCAACTAATCATCCACAGCTACTTGATGAAGCGGCGTGGCGGAGATTTGACGAAGTTGTAGAGTTCTCGCTTCCGAATGAAGAGATGCGGAAGAATATCCTGATAAAGGTCACATCATCCCTTAGATGCTCGCTCGATTATCAGCAGCTTGCTTCCCGTACGGACGGTTTTTCCGGATCCGACCTCCGTATGATGATAAAGGAAGCGATTTTATCTTCTCTTATGGCAGAAAAAAAGATGATCGGACCTGAAGATATCGAAAAAGGCATCCAGATGGTGAAAAACAGGGACGCCATTAGGCACCTGACCTGGATATAACATGAAAATTACCCTGCTGGGAACCGGTGATGCGATTGGTACACCAAAGGTGGGGTGCACATGTCCCCAGTGTACGCATGCAAAGAAAACGGGCGCGATGCGTCTCAGAACATCGCTTCTTGTAGAGAATGAGGGAAGACACATCCTTATCGATTCGTCACCGGATCTCCGGCAGCAGCTTCTGCTTCACGGGTCTCCTCACATAGATGCAGTTCTCTGGACACACGGTCACTATGATCATTTTATCGGATTTGGCGAGTTCTACCGGATTCAGAAAATCCCGCCGGTGTTTGCAGCCCCACCCGTGCTCAGGTACTGTGCAGAAACTTTCAGGTTTCTCACTTTTGAAAAAGGCGAGATCCAGCCTTACGAGCCATTCGATATTTTCGGGTTAACCATCACCCTTTTTATGGTAAAGCATCCCCCGGCCTTTACCTGTGGCATCGTCTTTGAAACTGCGGACTCCCGCGTCGGGTTTACATCAGACACCAACATCGATCTACCTCAGGAAAGCCTAGAACTTCTGACAAATCTGGATCTTCTGCTGGTTGATGCACTTGTGCCATCGGACATCAGGATTCACAAGCATATGAATTATCTTGACGCCTGCTCTCTTGCTCAACGCCTCGCCCCTGAAGAGTATCGGTGTGTTCACTTAAGTCATCTTATTCCCTGGGAACTCCCCCATCTCGGGAAGGATGGCGACGTATTCGAATTCCGGTAATCAGGCAGGCAAAAATAACGGGGAGAGCCGGGGGGAATCTTCCCCTCACTACCCATACTTTAATAGTTTTCAGGTGCCCAAACATAGGTGCATGATTGTAAAAGTTCTCGATCTCGAAAAAGATAAAGTGCGGCTCATCATCAAGGGGGAAGGGCATACGTTCATGAATGCTCTTGTCGAAGAGCTGTTAAATGATCCTGATGTCGATGTAGCCAAATACGTTATCGAGTTCCAGTTTTCAGATCCGGAACTTCTCGTAACAACAAAAAGCAAGAAAAATCCATTGCCGATAGTTAAAAAAGCCTGCAAGCGGATTTCCGTTCACTGCAATGAACTCATAAAAGAAATGAAGAAAAGCTGATTTGATAAAATTCAAAAAAAATATTTTTGGAGAAATATTTTCTCATTCGTCTGCGACGGTAATTTCACACCTGATAGCAATCCCTTATTTTTACTTTATCTCACCCACAGGAACATTTTCCTATCCATAAAACAGACTCAGTTTCCATTCGATTCTGAATTTTTTCTTGGGTTGTCAGCCCGATGATACATAAATGTCGAAAATTGCTTTATAGTGAAATGAGAAGTGATCGGGGGAAATTAAAAAGATATGAAGGATAATCGTGGTACTTAACCCAAAATTAATAGTTGTAAAAAAAATTATTCTTCTGCCCTTTCAGTAAATACGATTGAACCCGAAATCCTTGAAATCTTGATCTTAACCTTCTGTCCGGGTTTTGCATTTGCGACATACATAATATAACGGCCCATCTTCACAACGCCATCACCCCGTTTGGATATTGATTGTATCTCCACATCCATGATAGTTCCCTCTTCAAGGTTCTCAGAGACAGGTTCGGTGCGGGCTTTCCTTTTTCTTACGGGACGGTGACTTCCGCAGGCATCACAACGGAGCTGCATGACCCGGTCGTCTTTAACAAGACGGGTGTCAGGTTTGCCGCATTCTGAACAGATAACGTAATCCTCAACGTAACTCTTAATCATATTTTTGATTAGCGAAATCTCGAATTTGCCGTTAAAAATCGCACGGTTTCCATCAATCTTACCAGAAGTCCCCAGTTCACCAAGTAAAAATTTCATCAGGTGATCCTGTTCCCGGCGGACCTTTCCTGCAATTTCAGAAAAATTTTCAAGGACGGTTGTCTTGCCTTCGACATATGCCTTGGCTTCAGGAACTACAAAACGCTCCGAAGATTCCGTTTTTTCGGTGATATTGGAGTATGCCTGTTTGAGGAGATTTTCATATTCGTCCGTCATAGTTGTATAGTATAAAGGTGCCACCCGCCAAAAAGGCTTTCCCAATAGCGATACGGTATTGGGATGCGGTCAATCCCATAGTGATGGAAAAGCCGTATTCCACCACATATCTGTATAACAGATATTTTGTAATTACACGTTTAACCACTATTCATGACTTCTTTTATCCACCGGATAGAAGTTCACTATAAACAGGATCCCAGGTTAACATCCAGGACTGACAGAATCATCTCGTTAGGTATACCCGTAAAGTCACTTCATCTCATTGATGTTTATACAATTGTGACAAACTCGAGAGATTTTACTTATAATGAGCTTTGCTGCATTGGTGCCCAGCTCATTAATCCTGTGGTCCAGGAATATACCNNATAACGGCAAAACAGACTATTGAGGATTTTTACACCATCCGGTTTAAAGAAGGGGAATCAGTCTATAGTTCCCGACTTTTTTTCATTTGTGGAAACCTTTCAGAAGATTCCATACAGAAACTTGCAGCGACCCTTGCAAATCCACTGGTAAACAGAGTTCATACCAAGACATATGAGGAATACGGAAACAAAGGAATGGATCCGTTCGTACCGGATGTCCGTTTGTTCGATCTGCCGCTTGCGGAGGCGATTGATCTGGATTTGGACGACAAAGACCTCGCCCGGCTGGGGAAAGAAGGGATTCTGGATGCTTGTACTGGACTTCGAAGAGGTCCGCTGGCACTCGACCTTTCCCAGCTTCATACTATTCGTGACTATTTTTCAAAAAAAGGAAGAAAACCAACAGATGTGGAACTTGAGGCGCTAGCCCAGACCTGGAGCGAACATTGTAAGCATACAATTTTTGCGTCACCAATGGATGACGATGTCCCGAAAGGTCTCTATAAAACCTTTATCCAGGGTGCAACCAACAAAATCCGGGTTGAAAGGGGGAATAAGGATATCTGTGTTACGGTATTCACGGACAATTCCGGTTCTATAATCTTTGACGATAACTACCTTGTTACCCATAAAGTCGAAACCCACAACTCTCCGTCTGCTTTGGATCCTTTTGGCGGAGCACTGACCGGGATCGTAGGAGTGAACCGGGACACAATAGGTTTTGGTCTCGGGGCAAAACCATGTATCAATTGCTATGGGTATTGTGTCGGGGATCCTGATTCGGACCCGGAACTATTCCGTGGTAAAAATAAAGCAAATCCGATACTTTCTCCCCGCCAGATCCTTGACGGGGTGGTGCGGGGCGTTGGGGTTGGTGGCAACTGTTCGGGTATTCCAACTCCGCAGGGTTGGTGTTATTTTAATGACCGGTACACCGGGAAACCTCTTGTCTTCGCAGGTACCGTCGGAGTGATGCCGCTTAGGTATAAAGACAGGAAACTTTTTGAAAAACGGGCGAACCCTGGCGATCTCATTGTAATGGCAGGAGGTCGGGTGGGTAAAGATGGGATCCATGGGGCCACATTTTCTTCAGAAGCTCTTGACCCGACCAGCCCGGTAACCGCCGTCCAGATCGGGGACCCGATTACGCAGAAAAAATTATCCGATGTCATCGTCAAGGAAGCCAGAGACCTCGGATTGTATAGCAGTATTACCGATAATGGTGCAGGTGGTATTTCCTGTTCAGTTGCAGAAATGGCAAAAGAGTGCAACGGTTGCCATGTTTTTCTCGATAAAGTACCGTTAAAATATACCGGAATGGCACCATGGGAGATCTGGATTTCTGAATCACAGGAAAGGATGACACTTGCAATCCCGGAAGAAAAGATCGAAGAGTTTATGGATCTGGTCCAGAGGCGGGAAGTAGAAGCTACCGTGATCGGAAAATTCACTGATAACGGAAAATGTTTCGTCGAATACCAGGGTATTGTCGTTATGGATGTGGATCTGGATTTCCTTCATGACGGCCTGCCAAAGAGACATCTGAAAACCACCTTTAATCAAAAAAAATACCAGGAACCTGAAATTGACTGCCCTGCCCGATTGGATCAGACAATCCTGTCAATGCTGCAAAGAAAAAACATCTGCTCGACAGAGTTTATCACTACCCAGTATGACCACACGGTACAGGGCGGACATGTCCTGGGACCTGTCCAGGGGAAAGGAAGGGTGCAGGCTATTGCCTCATTAACTCAGGTTGTTCTCAATTCTCAAAAGGGGGTCGGACTATCCCAGGGTATATTTCCCTCGTATTCAGAAATTGATCCATACTTTATGGCGGGTGCGGCTATCGATACTGCAATAAGGGGTCTTATTGCGATCGGGGTATCACTCGATAACATCGCGCTTCTGGATAATTTCTGCTGGTGCTCA
>PMDE01000124.1 GCA_003154335.1 Methanoregula sp.
GGGGACTGGGATGGGAACGGGGTTCAGGATGTAGGAGTATTCCGCCCGTCGAACGGGAACTGGTACTTCGATACCACGATGACCGGCGTAGTGAACAAGACTTTCCATTTCGGGACAACGGGAGATACTCCCGCCATCGGTAAATGGATTTGAGATTTAACATACTTGTTTTTCGACTATTTCGTGCCTGATCAATCCGGAGACCTGCCAACGAAAGCTTTCTGCCCGGGTTCATTTAAAAGGGAAAAAATGCGGTATTTCAGGGAAAAAACCTGCAATACTCATGTATTTCCAAAACCTGTACCGGATTTTACTTTTTTTGTGCCTGGTCAAATCCTGACAGATAGAAAAAGTCCGTTTTTATTCAAGAGAGCCTGTTTTGGATACATCAGACCCATGATCGTTCCAATCCAGTAACAACTTCCTGAAACAATCGCGAAGAAAAATCGATAAGATCTGAAGTATTCTTAGTAGATATGGCACAACTAATCATCGAACCAAAGAAGGGAAAAGACGGCCAGGTCGAATTTACGGTAAATTACCATGACAAGAAGAGTGACAATTCGTTCACCATCACAACAACAAATGATCTCAATAAAGCGATGAACAAACTGAAGGAGACGCTCGAAGGTGAACTGGCAAGTATGCAGCAGAAGACATAAAACGGGAGTTTTAAGAACCAGCTCGAAACAGGGCAAGTATTTAATAAAACATGGGGAGAACTGCTCGGTTATACAAGGGAAGAATTGTATGGCAAGAGTGATTCTGACTTTTTTTTCGAAAAACGCGGCTGAATTTTTTAAAAAAATGATCGGGACGTCCTTAAGCAGAGAACCGCCATTGACATCCCCGAAGAGAAGATCCAGACCCGGTTCAGGGGAGAACGGATCCTTCATACCCAGAAAATTCCGATTCCTGATGAAAAGGGAAACCCGGCCTACCTGATGGGTATTTCTGAAGATATTACCGAGTACAAGCGGACTGATGAAGCATTGAATCTGGCCCGCCAAAAGTTGTCACTCTTAAATGCCGTGACGTTCGAGGATATCCAGGCTGCATCCTTCTCCCTCATTGCCTACCATGAACTCATGAAAACGGTCGTCCTGGATGAAAAAGGGAAAGCGTATCTTGAAAAACAAGGAGCAGCAAACCAGAAGATCCTCGATTCGCTGGATTTTGCCAAAAATTACCAGGATTTGGGGATGCAGAACCCCCGCTGGCAGGACTCAGTCAGGTCTTCTTATTTGCCATCTCGCACCTGGATTTCCTGCATATTCACCATATCTGCCGGGTGGAAGGGCTTCAGATCTATGCCGATTCGCTGTTGGAGAAAGCCCTGTTTCACCTTGCGCAGGACGTGCTTAAACACGGTGTTCACGCGACAGAAGTAACGATGTGGTACCGGGAAAAGGAGGACCGGCTCATGCTCATCATAGAAAATAGCGGGATTGGTATTGCCGCTGAAAAGAAACCTATGATCTTTGATCGGGGTTACGTGAAAAACAAAGGTCTTGGGCTGTTACTTGTCCGGGGAGTCCTCTCTATTACCGGCATCTCCATAAAAGAGAACGGGGAGTCGGGAAAAGGAGCCCGGTTTGAAATAGCGGTGCCGACAGGAAATTATCGGTTTGACAAGAAAACATGAATATTCCTGTGCTCAACAGCCGCGTTATTGAAATAGGATGAATTGTTCATCGTCTTTTTAAATTAACCGCTCAAAAAACCGTTGAAGGGAACAGACCGGCCGTAACCTTCGGGCAGGGAAACAGCGTTTATTCAGGTGCCCAGGTTATGCACTCATTTCCCTGAGGAAATAATGACTCCTTTCAACCAGTCTGAATCCATAGCGTCTGTTGATCCCGGCAATTTCTTTCGGTTTCCCCACTGTTTTCACGACCGTTGTATAATTAAGGATTTTTTCTGTAAGATCCACAAGAAATTCTGACAGGGAAACCAAATCCTTAACCGACATCGATGGTTTACCGAAATTCATGTTAAATTTCTCTTGTATTTTTTCAGTGATCGCTTTGATTTTTTCGCCATCACTATTGATTTCTTTCAAAAGTTCAAGGAGGACGGGATCAAAACCACTGTAGATTCTGATGATTGGATTTGGCTGACCACTCCCGGAAATTCCCGTGCCGGACTTTGGACAACAATTGACTGGTCGGACACAAGTTCCACTGACAATTTCCAGTTTCCATTTTTCGGGATACATGGATTTTAAAGAACTCTTGATAGAATAACCTGTAATGAAAAAGCCCAGAAAAGCATTGGGATCGGAGAGTTTTTTAAAGACTTCCTCGTAAGTATCCCCGAAAATAAATTTTTTAAATGCACTGACACAGTCTTCTACGGAATAGTCGCCATTGTCAAACTTCTCAGAAATTTCTGACTTAAAATCTCTGACAAGTCTTTCAACAGGTATATCCCCCTTACTCCCCAGACCCCACGCCACGGCACCAACGGGGAGTTTTTTACACAGATTAAACATTTTATCTGCATTATCATATACATTATAAACGAGCATCTGGCCGGTTTTTGGATCATTATTGATGAGAGAACTCGCACTCTCGGTCGCTAAAATAATATCATCATTAATTTTTAAAATAAAAGCAATCGTAATCCTTACCACCTTGGATGAAATGGTATTATCCTGTTTATATATTATTCGATATAGTCATATTTCTGCGGCTAAGTGTGAGTTATCGATTTCCTGAAAAGACATTCCATTTTAACTATCCGAATTATTTTACAGTTATATGCATGTGCAAACACTTCCCGGCAGAGTTTTCCGGACCAAGGGACTGCCGATCCGGGACCCGGAGAATTTTTTCGGGACAACTCATTTACTCTCTTTTTTTCATCTTTTCCAACACTGTCATCGTGGGGAAAAACCCGAATTTTTTAAAGAAATCAGATGCTTTTTCATTACCGGTACTGACTAAAAACCCGGTTTCTCACCGAGCTGCTTTTATCAGGCCATGAAAGAGCCCGGATTACCAGGGCCCGGCCAATACCCTGCGTTCGATATGCCCTTTGGATCCAGGTAAACAGAACGGTATGGAGTGCACTGCAATTAAGGGGGAACCTCATTTTGCTTACAGGGTCAGGTAAACATTCGAGAATCCCGATCTACTCTCCGCAATTATTATGGTACTACTTTGGTCCCCGGGATACCCGACCCCCGGCAGCCCGGATAGTTTCTTCAATTTTTGTGAGCAGCTCATCATCATAAAGGGCAAAATCCAGCAGCTCATAACGGTTGACAAGTGCAATGGGCTTAAGGATGACCAGCGGTTTTTTTCCCGATGTTTCTCCGCAATAATCTGCCGGTACCACCGTTACTGTATCATTCTCCCATACGGCAAGGTTCCCATAGCCCGCTTCATCCCAGAGTTTCCTCACAATATCCTGGGTTATCATGCGTTTTTGTTCCGGTAAAATCATCACAGAATCAACAGCACCTTAATATATAATTACACTGTGTTATGCAGTTATCCGCTTCTGTCAAAGGCATTTCCAATTCGTTCGAAGTCCTGCTGCTGGATCTCCAGCATGCCGAAGCGGAAGGCTGCCCCCCATGCCTTCTTGTTACGGATAAACTGTAGATCGTTGATAAGCGGTTCGATCTTCACTTCACCCGTCATTAAGTACTTCACCTTTCTCCGGAAGGGTTTGAAATCCGAAGACATTTCGACCTGCACGATCTCATCGTCAGCGACTTCACCAAGTGCAGTGAACGCATGAAGTGGTTCCGTTCCCCCGAATTCGACTTTCGGGGAATAATAAATGATACGGTCTCCGGCATGCATCCTCGCAATACCGGACCGCTTTCCGTGCCCTGCCTGGGCAAATGATCCTGCTATGCCACGTTGCACGTGTTCCTTCGACGCGACAAGAATCCAGTAATGTGGTATTCTCATGATAACCCCGTGTTCGTCTGCCGGACGAAATATTTTGGGATCAAGCTAAAAAAGACAAAAGATCGCCCCTTTTGGATAAATCAGATGTCGGAATTTAAGGAAGCGGAATCTTAAAACCAAAAATTAGGGAGTACTTTTCGGGTTTTGATCATACTTCTCCCCCCGGATAAACTGTCAGGCCGCAGTCCGGGTGAAGGAGAATACACCGGATACGTGCTTTCACTGCCAGGGAAATTACTTGAGGAAGTGATGCTGCCCTTGCCATAGGGTAACGTTTAAAGGCTCCTGATTACCAGGCACAAAAGGGGTATTATCAGGTTAGCGATATAACGTTGTCTAAGGAAGTCCGTAGATGCAGATTGAAGGGGATGTGAGGAGTGGTTTGACGAACAATGATACCGGTGTGATCTTATCTGATACCTTCAGGAAACCGGAAGGCGTATTTTCCGTGATAATTCTCATTTCCCACATCCGGGTCCCGGCAAATACGGAATTGTTTCTTCGGAGTGGATAACATCGAGCTTCGTTCACTCCCCCGCATCCTAAGGATCGAAGGGCTGATTCCTTTTACCGGTTGTGCCATTCTCCTCGGGTTTGTAGTGACCCTTTGGGAAGTCGGGTTTTCAGGAGCGGACTGGATACTTTTTATCATAGCGGGGGTTGCGGCTCTTCTCGTCCATATCGACGGCCACATCTGGAATGATCTCATGGATCTGGAGATCGACCGGAAAGAGAAGAGCAGGGAGACAAGGCGGGACCGTCCACTCGTTTTCGGGTGGGCAACTCCGGGGGAATACCGGAAGATGTCTGCACTGGTAATGATCATCGTGGTGGTCCTTGCCGCCGTGCTTACGACCCAGCGGGTATTCATGCCCCTGCTGATTCTCCTTGGCTTGTTTTTCGACTATGGGTATAACCATCCCCGCATCGCGCTGGCTCACAAGCCTTTTACCGAATGGTATATTTTTCCCTGGCTGGTAGTCGGTGTTACGGTTACTGTTGTCTATGCAGCAACCGGCATTTTCTCTCAGCTTGCTCTCATCCTGTCACTGCTGCACGGGCTGATGGTGACCTGTTTTGTGGTGTCGATGATGCGCAGGGACGTACATTCGGACCGGCAGGGTGGGAAATGCACATCTTCCGTACTGTACCCGGATCTCCCCCATTCGACCATTTATGGTATCGTTACCCTCCTTGCTTCAGTCCTGATGTTCTATCCTTTGTCCCGGGTCTTTGGGAGTACGGAACCTGCCTATTTGCTTGTAATAACGACGGCCGTTGTTGCAGGGATCATCACCATTCTTGGGGCACGGATTGACCAGCTTACCACCCGTTCCCTGTACTCAGCTTTTCCGGATTTCGAATTGACTGCCAATAACATCATGCTGCAGCAGGTTGTCTTATCCTTGGTATATGCAGTTGTAGTTTGGATAATTTTACTGGTCTTTGAGGGAATTGTATGAACATAGCGATTGCCGGCGCCGGTATCGCGGGAGGATACCTCTCGAGGCTTTTTTTGCAGCAGGGTATTACGCCGGATGTGTATGATGGCATGGTGCATGACACCCGGTGCGGATATCGTTCATGCGGTTGGGGTTCTCCATTGGGGATCGGAACGTATCTTGCCGAAGTCGGACTTGACGTTAAAGACTACCTCATCGAACCCATGTCCTCAATGAATTTTGACGGTCTCGTGGCAACGACACCACTCTGCACGCTCGATAAGCCCCGGCTGATACGGGATCTTACCCGGGGAACTTGGGTGAAACGGCAGAACCTGGATCTTGAGGAGGCCGGGGACTATGATATTGTTGTGGACGCTACCGGGATCTCACGGGCCCTCCTGCCCCCCTGCAGGTCTGATCTGACGCTGCCGACCCTGCAGCACCGGGTAAGAGTAGAATCCCGGGGGAGCAAACGTCTCGAAGCGGGAGTATACGGGAACCGGATCCCCGGACTTGGTTACCTGTGGGTTTTTCCGCTGGGCGACGATCACTATCATATCGGTATTGGCGGTATTGGTCTTGCACGGCTCGACACTCTGCTGGACCGTTTTTACAAGGACATGTCTGCTGAATATTCGTTCACTACAATCTGTTCCTGCACAGGAGTTGTCAGGGTCACGTCCCCGTTTTATTCCACACCCTTTTATTCGCAGAAGAGCAGGAACGGTACTACGCCCCAGGTGATTGCCGGTGTTGGTGAGTCGATCGGGACTGTATCGCCATTCACGGGAGAAGGGATCGTCTTTTCTCTTGAATGTGCGAAAATATTTGCCGATTCCTTGCCGGATTATGAACGCTATACGAGATCGGTTCTGGCCCGTTTCCTGTGGATGAAAAAGGAGCGCGAGACGCTCGATTATCTCCAGTCACGAAAAGGGAAGGGTGGGCCGAGGCTGCAGGACAGGTGGAGGTTCGTCTGCAGTGCCCGTCGTTCTGGCATCGGCCTTCCCCTGCTGGAGGCTTTCAGGCGGATCGGAACCCTTTCGCAATGGGTTGAGATGCCGGGTGAGTTGGAATAACTGCTTCTTTTTCGGGTTGGCCGGATTGCTGCAGGGAGATCCGGTAAAATCTCTATTTTCAGCGGGTTTTACACGCTAATGAGGTTTTAATCAAACGCAGAGCTTTTACCCGNNGTATATTCCCTGCCCCACCAGACCTTCCCCGGGATTGACCCCTCACGGGAATGGTAGGAAAAGCAAAACCTGATCCGGGCCTGCGGGTCAAATAAATCGTTTCCCGGTTCAAATCGTACCCATCCGGAAGGAGGGCGTATAACTTTCCCCTTAAAAAATCCATGCGTGAAGGAATCGGCGGCAAGTTCGTTGAGGATAAAAACTGAAGCGAAACCCCCTCCGAGGGGCCGGATCGTGCAGGATACAGTAATCTTATTTTTTTCTATCCGGTAGGTGAACCTCGCCTCGGCCACCGGGGGTACAGGATCGAAAAAAGGTTTCAGGCCCAGGGCACGCCTTACCCGTGATCCGCAGGGAAGGAGAAACTGGAAGGCAGGCCATCGCATGTACCATTCCATTATCTTTTCAAGAACCATCGTAAGAAGAATCGAAGGGGAATCCGCCCGGCCCCAGAGTAACCGGGAATCGACAAGAAAGGTCTTTTCTATAACTCCCGGTGTGATGATGGTTGTCGAACAATTACGGGCGAAAAAGGAGAAAGAGGGGCTCTTTAAGGCGACTGCACCGATACCCATTCCTTCCCCGGTGATATTCCTGCCGTCGACAAAAACAAGGATCCCGCGTGCAATCCCGTACGATACACCTTCACCAAGATAGTCTTCACCCGGTGAGAACTCTATACCCGAAATGGCCTTTTTTGTCACCTTATCAAAAACATCTTTCGCCCCGGGATTCATATAACTCACCCATTCCCGGGTAAATCTATTCAGGAAGCATTGCAGATTGGGTTTGTATTCAATTGACCAAAAAGGCAGACACGGCCAGGAGGCAGTCCGGCAGAGGTCAGTTTTTTTTAAAAAAATGTACCAGATCGGTTATTTTTGGCGTCCGGTAATGCCGGATCAAAACGGCTGTAAGTCAGGTGCATTTCTCTAAAAAAATGCTGTTTTTTCATGAACATGGTTTGATATTGGGACCACAGGACCTTTTTATAGGAAGAGAGTTTTTGACAGTGAAGTCGTTTTTGGACAACAGGATTAGATATTCTCCACGTTTCGGTAACAGTCAGCGATGATAACCGTACGTTAGGGATGAGTATGCCTCCTTTTACCGGGGAGGACCGTGTGGTTTCCCCAATTCCTTCAGCAAAAGCGCCTGGGTAATGATCATCCGTTCCAGTTCACCGAGGTCAACACTTTCATCAGGACCATGGATCCCGGATCGTTCATTGTCCTCGCACCCCCAGAGTACGAATTCAGCTGCCGGGACGACCTGTTTCAGCACATTCATAAGCGGGATGGAACCGCCGCCTCCGGCCTCGTGGACCGGTTGTTGGTATACCGCTCCAAGGACCTTCCTGGCCGCTTTATACCAGGGTCCGCCTGTCGGGCAGATGAAACCGGATGAATAATGGACATCGCTGACCTCCGCCAGAACATGCCAGGGGGCAGCTGCCCGGAGGTGATCTGCGAGGAGCCCTGCTTCCTGCTGGGGGTCTGCCTGCGGCGCAATGCGCATGCTGATCCTGGCCCGGGCCTGCGGTATGAGGATGTTTGCCGCCTCCCTGACCGCGGGCGCGTCGATCCCGATGACAGTCACGGAGGGTTTTGACCAGAGCCGGGAACCGATCGTGCCCGTACCAATAGTATCCACACCATTGAGCAGGCCGGATAAACGCCGGTAGAGTTCTTCAGGGTAGTTTTCCCCCGACCAGGGGTACACAGAGAGACCCGGGATGGCTGTATCACCATTCCCATCATGAAGGGTTGCGAGCATCCTGATAAGAGCGACCAGGGCGTCGGGTGCCGGGCCACCGAAAACTCCTGAATGGACTGCACGGGCAAGTGTCCTTACCGTGACAGTACAGGATACTTCCCCCCTCAGTGTCGTGCTTAGCACCGGTTCACCTGCTACTATTTTTCCCATATCCGTGATTATGAACAGGTCGCACCGGAACAGATCCGGGCAGGTCATTACAAACTGTTCAAGGTGGCTTTTTGTTTCCTCTTCGCCTTCGATTACCACCTTTATGCCTACCGGGTATTCTCCGGCAAGGGCTCTGATGGTTGCAGCAATAGTCATAATTCCCGACTTGTTATCGGCTGAGCCCCTACCGTACAGGCGCGCGTCTTTGATAACTGCTGTCCACGGATCGGTCCCCCAGCCATCTTCCTTTTGCGCAGGCTGGACATCATAATGGGCATACAGAAGTACTGTCGGTGCCCCGGGCGGGGCCGGGATCTCACCAAAAACAGCCGGGTACCCCCCGGGGATATCGAGGAGCCTGGCATCCGGCAATCCGTAACGTATCAGCAGGTCTACTGTCCGGGCTGCCATCAGCTGGACCGGCTTTGGGGGATATCCAGGAAATGCCACAGATGCGATTGAGATGAGTTTTTTGAGATCCCCAATAACATCAGGCATAAATGTCCGGACCCTCGCGGACATCGCTTCTGTTGTAATGGGATCGGTATTGTTGTATTCCATGTCTTAACCGGATATTGGTCTTTTTTACAGATGAACTCTTTTGGGAAATCCCCTTACCCGGAATTTTGTGATAATCCAGATATCACTTGGCCTCAATGAAAATACGCTTCCTAAGGAAAATAGTGCGACAGAATCCCGGAAAGGATTTTTTTGTGCCAGAATTTACCGGATCTGCGACACTAATTCCAAAAAGCCATCCGAAAATTTAAACGAGTGAAGGGATCGACCAGATAGTTTTTTTCCTCAGCATAAATACAAAAAAGGTTACCCGTTTTCTCCACTTTTAAAGAAAATCTGGATTTCATAACTCCATTCATCCGAAGCGATTCAGCTCTGATTGAAGTAATTTTAGTAAAAATATTTATCCGGTAATTCGTTGCGCCATAGCTTTTCCTGCCTCAAACGCTCCTTCCATCTCAGCGGCATCCGGCACATACAGAACCTCTCTTGAATCAACAACGGTAAATCCGGCAGTCTTCAGCTCATCAGCGACTATCTTCACGGCCCCGCCCTTGCCACCCATGGAACCGAATGTTAATGCAAAACGTTCGCCGGTCCGGTTGAAGTGCAGGCCTTTGAGATAATAGAGGAGGTCCCCAATACTCGGGTATGGCATGTCGTTGATGGTGGGAACACCCACCATGATGGCTTTCGAATCCAGGATGTGCTTGACAATCTCTGAGCGTTCGTCGTCATGAAGGTTGAACATCTTCACATCGCATCCACCGTCAATAACCCCTTCCGCAAGACCATGGGCGAGCATCTTTGTCGACCCGTGCATGGTATCGTAAATGATGGTTACCTTGTTCTTCCGGGATGTGCCCGAAGCCCAGCCCACATATGCACCGATTACTTTCATGGGATCGGTCCAGATCTGGCCATGTGCGGGAGCAATCATCTTCACCTTCTCAATGAGGCCAAGCCCCGTCAGCTCTTCGGCTTTTTTTAAGAAAAGGGGCGTCAGCGGCACGATCAGGTTTGCATAGAACTTCTGCGTCGCATCCATGAGAATGTGATCGGGAATATCTTTGTCAAACCGCTGTGCACAGCAGATGTGCTGGCCAAAAGCATCATTCGGGAAGAGGATGCCCTTTTCTGCGTAAAAAGTGAACATCGAGTCGGGCCAATGCAGGAGCGGTGCCTGTACAAACGCCAGAGTCTTTTTGCCAAGATCGAGTGTATCTCCCGTCTTTACATGCCTGAATACTCCATCCTGGAGCTGCGGGAAATGTCGGAGAAGTCCTTTCTCCGCAATCTCGGTACAATAGATCGGTGCCAACGGGAACTGCTTATGAATTTCGATGAGCGCACCCGAGTGATCCTTCTCAACATGGTTCTGGACGATAAAATCGATCTCTTCCTTCCTCCCTTCCATTGCAAATGCGTCGGCAATACGTGCCCACATCTGGGCCGAGTGGCCCGGGTACACATTGTCGATAAGGGCGACCTTTTCGCCAAAGACAAGGTAACAGTTATATGACGTCCCTTCAAGGGTNNGTTCGTAACCATACGAATGTTCTATTGTGTGCGAACAATATTTATGAACATTGCGGTGCACATTTGAATAGTGAAATCAAATCAGGCCTGGGCACCAGAAAGGAAGAGAGATGTTGTCTGTCTTTTCTCAACACAGAATACCGTAGTTGCCGTTGACAGCCCGATCAAAGTATTGATCCTTGAGCTGGCTGCAGCAGGTCCGATCCCGTTTGATAGTATAGTAAAACGCTCCCATAAAGCCAAGTCAACGATTTCGGTGCACATCCGTGACCTCGAACGTTCAGGACTTATCATCTCGCACCCGGAGCCCGGTGACCGGCGGAGGCGGACTATTATGCTTTCATCTGATGCAATTGGCAGACTGACGAACTCAGACCGGAACATCGCGGTCCCACACTCTTATCAGCACAGTGCCGGGGGAGAACAGCCGTTCATCGATGATGACATTGTTTCTTTCTTCCGCTATTGTGTGCTGGTCTTCCGGACGCAGGCTATGGTCCTGGGTATAAACATCGATCCGGTACTGCAGAGGACCGGTGAAGAGGTTGGCAGGGCCCTTGTTCCCCGGGTGGCTGCCGGGACCATAGAAGACGTAGTAAAAAAAATGAACGCTTTCTGGCAGGTACATGGCCTTGGTGAGATTACCCTTGCCGGGACCACCCCGCTTACCCTGGAGGTCAGGGGTTGTTTTGAATGCGAGGACCTGCCTGTCACCGGCCATGGCGCCTGTGTATTCGATACCGGAGTGCTCACTGCTATCTTCTCGCATCACCTCAAAAGTCAGGTTACTGTCGTTGAGCAACGCTGCTATTCTTCGGGAGACGATCGCTGCATTTTTGTGGTTACTCCCGGAAACAACGATTGAAGGGNNAAAATAGAAAAGACCAGGAATGCTCTCCTGCATGAAAAGCCCCTGGTATGTTGTTTGATGACTAAAGATACTGTTTGATACCGGGGTATGTTAATCCCCGGCTCCCTGTAAGATCCCTTCTATGTATTTTTTCAGGTAACCGGTGACGAATGGAATTACCAGTGGAATAATAAGGGATATAACCTTCATCAGATAGTCCGGGTGGCGGCTCCCGCTTCCGGATCTCTGATTTGTTTCACGGTCTGGTTCTTTGGAAACGGCATGGGGGGTAATCATTTTAAAAAGCCAATATGCGGCTAAACCTGCTCCGACGGCGGTGCCAGCAGCAGCAAACGGGTGCCTGGTGATTGTTTCACGGACAGACCCGAGAGCCCGGGAAGGTATCTGGATAACGGACTTTTTCAGCTGGCCATAGGATTCGGCGATTAATGCTTCTGTNNCCGCAACCGGTGTGACCAGAATAATTTTGTCCGACAATACTGCATAGGCAATAACCCCTCCTACTACAAAAATTATTACACCTGTGATCAGGAGTGCAGCCCAAAGAGGGACCAGAGTAGCAATAAAAAGAATCACGCCCCCCAGGAGAATAAGGGTACCGGCTGCCAGTAATGTAATGATGACAGAAAGGAACATGATCCGTTTGAAAAGAAAGTCAACAGGCTCGAACACGTAGTGCTGCAGAAACAGGTCCGTTTTCTGCTGAAGGTAAATATCGATATATTTGAAAGTCCTCACAAACTCGAATTCGATTGAAGGGTCCCCAGTACCGGATGTTTCTTCCATTCAATCCACCCGTTAATCACGGCCCCGGCTGATCAGGGCACCGATAAGGAGTCCGATACCGGCTGCGATGAGGACTGCAGGAATCGGGTGATCAGTTATGATATTTTCTACGGGCTCAACTTTTTTATGGTATTCATCCGCAATTTTTTCAAACTCAACCCCCGTTTCATTCCGAAAGCGGTTCATCCTTTCCTCTGCTTCCTGCAGGATATTCATGACATCGTCAGTTTTTTCAGACAGGTCAACTGTCCTCAACCTGCGGGCTGCCTCCTCAAGTGCGTCAGCTGTCTGGAACTTCAGACTATCGGTTTTTGGATTCGTAAGGTCTTTCATTTTTTCTGCCATTTATACTACATCTCCTTTACCTGACATGATATTTTTTGAAATCTTTGTGATACTAATGATTTTTGCAACTCATATCAGGACAAACGGTATATAGCGGGGATCTCTATAAAAATCTTATCCGTTGTTGCAAAATATAGAGTGACCCATTATTTCCCTTGCGCAGTGCAGGAAAAAAACAATCCATTTGCGACCGAACCGTAAAATCTCCTTCTTACTTCAGGATTCGTTATCATGTTTATTTACCGGACAAAAATTGCCGGGTGAGGATCACAAATCAGGATCGCAATACTCCTTTGCGATTAATTGTGCACCTATAACAACAAGGGCGATCAGGACTGGTCCGATAATGAAGCCGACTATTCCCATGAAGGGGACTCCGGCAAAAATGCCTATCATCATGATTACCGGGTGAACCGCAACCCTTTTTCCCATCATAACCGGGCGATAATAAAAATCAAGCCATCCGCTCAGCAGGGGATATCCAACGAAAAGCATTAGCGCCGTTCCCCTTATATCCCCGATTCCCAAAAAATAGAGGGCCAGTCCGATGATCATGATCTGGGCGCCGATGAGTGGGATCAGCATGGCAAAGCCGATCATGGTTGAAAAAAGGAGTACATCGCCGTAACCCAGGAAATAGAAGAACGGGATCGCAAGCATAAATGAAATTATTGCCGCTGAGATCTGTACGATAATAAGGGCATAAATGGTGTTTCCGGAAATTTCAGCAAGTTTGTCTATCCCGCATAATAGTTTTGGGGAGAGGGCACTGGTAATCGTGAACCAGATATCTTCACCGTAATAAAGCAGCATTGATAGTGAGAGGAAGAAAATAACAATCGAGAGCAATGTCTGCATCACATTTCCGGTCAGGGACAGGATGGTTTTTACGATAAGGTCTTTAAGAGTTACGTCAAAATTCGAAAGTTGTGCATCGGAAAATGATGGCAGGAACCCGGATAACGGGGTGGTTTTTAAACCGTTCAGCATGGATAATGCCATTTCTACGATATGTTTTTCGTTATTGATCAGGACACTTGCCGCAAGCGACATGACCAGCACGATGAGGAGCAGTACCCAGATAGTAGTAAAAGTAGCTGAAACCGAAGGTTTTACGATACGGCAGAGACGTTTATGAATTGGCAAAAGGGCAACTGCAACTGCGATCGCCCAGATAAAAACCGTCATAAGCGGCCAGAATGCGATGACCGCAACGATAAAAATCAGAATAACGAGGAGCCCAAGTTTCAGATCATCATTGATCGTGAACGTTTCCATACGTGTGATCTAATACGTGGATTATATTAAAACCCTTTTTAGATTTATAAAAACACCCTTTTTTAACGACCTGCCTTTCCCGGAGAAAAAATGAGCTGTCCGGGAAGCGGGAACTACAATTTATCCGGACGGACCGGGAGTATTATATCCCCCTATTTCCCTATGGTTTTTTATTTCTCTCTAGGATGCCGGACTCAGGATCAGGCGGTTTTGTTTTTTTATTTTCCCGGAAAAATCCCATAAGGTCCGCTATCTCAAGATAGTATGCAGCAAACCCTTTCCAGTCGCCCCATTGATGGGCAAATAACCGTGCATCGGCCGGGGAGATCTTTTCGCCGTTGTGGTAAACGTTTGATATGAACCGGCGCACTCCCACATCATCAGCCGGGAAGGCATCCGGACGGTGCAGCCCCCGAAGGATAGTGAGCTCTGCTGTCCACCTGCCAATGCCCCGGACCTTCATCAGCTCGCTGATGATTGGTTCAGTGTCAGGAAAGGTCTTAAACCGTTCCAGGTCCAGCGTACCTTCAAGGATTTTCCGTGAAATTTCCCGTATATATTCACCTTTTCGCACGGTGAGACCGCAGGCCCGGAATGTAGAATCTGGTGTTTTCTCTAGATTGTACGGTGAAGGGTACCCATAATAGGTATTCCCGTCGAGTGTAAGTGCCGTTCCCGTCGCCCGTATCAGCCTGTTTTCAATACTGTGCGCCGCTTTAAGTGAGATCTGTGGTTCAATGACCGAATCAACAAGTGCCTCAAAGATAGTCGGTGTTGTTGGGGCTTTCAGGCCCCTCAGCCGGCGTACCAGACCTGCCATAACCGCATCCTTCTTCATTGCCCGGTAAAATGGGGTCAGGTCTTCTGAAAGATTGAACAATGATGAGACAATAGTGCAGGCTGCTCGTATCATGCTCTCCGAATGCGGTTCTTGCGTAATGACAGAGATATGTAACCGGGGTTCCTCAGTTGTGCCCTTAGAAAAAACAGTGACAAGCGCAGGTGTTTCACCGATTTCCAGAACCTGGCGGAATATGCCCCGGTTATACCTCCTTATCCAGGGGTCCCCTGAAGCAAAGATCATGGCGCTCAGATGGAAATCATAGGGTTTTTTGGGGTAGAGAACCGTGTCAGTCATGGTCAAGGTAAATATAATCAACAGGAGTTCAGGTATCGTTCTGTTTGTTGTCCGGTACACCAATGGTCAGGAAAGGATCATAAAGTCAAATCCCCTTATTGCCTTGGGTATCCCAGTCCGTGTAATGTATCGGTAATTTCATCAAGGATCAATGGATCATCGATCGTTGCCGGGACCTGACAGGGAACCCCATCGGCAATCTTTTTAATGGTTCCTCTTAAAATTTTTCCGGAACGGGTTTTCGGCAGACGTTTTACCACCGCCGCAGCTTTGAAGGATGCAATCGGGCCGATCTTCTGCCGCACAAGAGCGATCAGCTCGGATGCAATTGCCTCCTGATCTTTGGTCACTCCCGCTTTAAGAACCACAAATCCCAGTGGTACTTCCCCTTTCACCGGGTCGCGGACCCCGGCAACTGCGCATTCGGCAACATCGGGGTGTGATGAAAGGACCTCCTCCATTGCCCCAGTAGAGAGCCGGTGGCCCGCGATATTGATGATATCATCGGTCCTGCCCATTATCCAGAGATACCCGTCTGTATCAATGTATCCTGCATCCGACGTCAGGTAGTACCCGGGATACGCGGAAAAATAAGTATTGATAAAATCCTTGTCATTCTCCCAGAGTGTGGTGAAACAACCAGGGGGAAGCGGTGACCTGATAACAACATTTCCGGTTTTTCCTGGGGGAAGCTCATTTCCCTGTGCGTCCAGCACGCGGATGTCATATCCTGGTACCGGTTTTGTACAGGAACCCGGTTTTACCGGGAGAAGTTCGAGGCCTGCACAGTCTGCACCAATTGCCCACCCGGTCTCCGTCTGCCACCAGTGATCGATGACCGGCACACCCAGTTGTTGTTCAGCCCAGAGCAGGGTGTCAGGGTCACATCGTTCACCAGCCAGAAAAAGCATCCGGAATTTCGTGAGATCATATTTTCTAATATACTCCCCTTTGGGATCTTCTTTGCGGATGGCACGGAACGCTGTCGGGGCACAAAACAGGACAGCTACCTTGTGCTCATCTATTACACGCCAGAAAGCCCCGGGATCCGGCGTCCCGATGGATTTTCCTTCATACAGGATGGAAGTGCAGCCGTAAAAAAGTGGCCCGTAGACAATATACGAATGTCCCACTACCCACCCGATATCTGATGCAGCCCAGAAAACTTCACCGGGACGGACGTCATAAATGTTTTTCATACTCCACATCAGCGCCACGAGATGTCCCCCGTTATCCCTCAATACTCCCTTGGGCTTTCCGGTCGTACCTGATGTATACAGGAGATATAGGGGATCTGTCGCAGCTAACGGGACACACTCTGCCGGTTCTGCATCCATCAGTGCATCCCAGGAGATATAGTTGCTGTCAGGAAAAACGGCATTCATCTCGGGGCGCTGCACGATGACGCATGCCGAAGGTTTATGACTGCACAGCCCGAGCGCAGATTCCAGCAGTGGCATGTAGGCGATGATCCGGTTGACTTCAATCCCGCAGGAAGCAGATATCACTAAGCGGGGCCTCGCATCCTCAATCCGTGCAGCAAGCTCCCGTGCAGCAAATCCCCCGAAGACAACTGAGTGAACTGCCCCGATTCGTGCACAGGCCAGCATGGCAATCACTGCTTCGGGAATCATCGGCATGTAGATGACGACCCGATCCCCTTTCCGGATTCCTGTCCTCCGCAATCCGCCGGCACAATATGCTACAAGATCCCTCAGTTCGCCATAAGTATACTTTTTGATTGTTTTCGTAACCGGGCTGTCATAAATCAAAGCCGTGTGATCTTTAAGCCCGTTTCCGACGTGATAGTCCAGGGCATTATAACATGAATTTACCTCTCCCCCCTCAAACCAGCGAAAAAATGGAGGGTTTTCGCAATTAAGTACCCGGTCACAGGTGCGGTACCACTGGACTTTTGCTGCGGCATCCCCCCAGAAGCGTTCTGGTTCAGAAACAGATTCACGGAATGCCCGATCATATTCACCGGTCATGCACCAATCTCCTGAAGTATATTAAGAAAAAGGAACGGGGAGATATTATTCCTTTCCAAAATGCACCATNNAAATGCCCGGATTGAATACGAGAGTTCTTATAAAAAAACAGAAAATGCCCCAGGCCTGATTTGAACAGGCGACAACCAGATCTTCAGTCTGGCGCTCTCCCAAGCTGAGCTACTAGGGCAGGAGTACAATTGTTGTCTCTTGTCACTAATAAATGATATGCTCTCTTTCCCCGCAGATGTGGCATAACGTCCTTTTTTATATGCTGCCGTGAGAGTAATAACAAGATGCCACAACCGGGTAAACGCGCCAGTGGTGAAGATAAAGGGCTGGCAAATGCGTTGAAAAACCGTTCGGTGCATGTTGTTCACCTTACCCATAATGATCTTGATGCTGTCGGAGCAGATGCAATTCACCGTATGAAATTTGGAAATGAGGGTGTTTTTACAATCTGGTGCTCAGTGGGAAAATTTGGCGCCCTGTTTTCTCTGGTCGCTTCATCTCCGGGGAAAGGTGATTTACTTTCAATTTCGGATCTTGGTTACCAGAAGGACAGTGAAGCAATTGCCGGAAAGGCACGGGCAAATGGCTGGAATGTCGAGTGGCGTGATCATCACCGCTGGCGTGAAGAAGAAATAGTAAAAATGGAAAAAGTAGTCGGGTTGCTCCGTATCGATACAACCGCCTGTGCATGTGGGATTGTTGCCCGGGATCTTGCACCGGAAAACCCGGTTGCCACAGATGTTGCCAGGGTTGTCTGCGATTATGATCTCTGGAAGCATGCAGATCAGCGGTCCGCGGTCCTTGGACAGGTACTCCAGCGCAAGAAAAACAGGGACCATGTCCGGGACTGCCTTGTTACCGGCAGGTTCACTGATACTCTGATCGAACAGGAATACGGGGAGATTAAGGCTGAAATGGATTCCATGATGGTTCAGAGTTTAAAAAATTCGACCATAACCGGCAGCAAATACCGCGTGGCATTTGCCCCGCTCTATGGGTACCCGAGCGAAACGGCCCATTTCATCCGAGACCAAAAGAAGACCGATATTGAAGTCATCATCAGTAAAGACGGCAAGTTCTCGATCCGATCAGTTCCTCCGATCAGCCACATGATCGCACGGGAATTCGGGGGAGGGGGACATCCTCATGCTTCGGGAGGTTCATTCAACTTTTCCTTTTTGGAGCGTTTCACCTGGTGGCTGTTTAAGAAGAGCCGGCACTTCAGTGAATTCATGAAAATTGCCGAAACCTTCTGATTTTTCCGGATAGTGAAAATCCCTGTTTTTTTATTCAGCCGGTTCCTGAAATTATCATTTGGTAAAAACCGCCGATTCTGCAAGACTTTTCCAGTAATCATTGCATCCGGCGGTGCAATATCCCCCGGNNGGCTAACATGGGCTGTTGTTCCAAGAGGCACGCAAGACTTTTCCGGTCGGGTTTTAGTAAGAAGAAGAATGCTTTCTGGTTTATAAGCGATATCATCTCCGGCTCATACAGAGTATCCGAGACCAGAACATGTCCGCTGATACCGGTATCCCTCATCGATCGCATCAGTACCCGGTAGGTTTTCGTGATCGCATCGTTCCATTCTGAGTCATCATGATAATACCTGTCGGAGATGCCGAGTCCATGGGGAGTGGGCAAGGCAAACCACGCACTTTTTTTCTGCACGATGATTCCGGCCGCATCTTCCACGATTGCCTGATCATTCAGGCTGATTTCGCCGGTTGTCTTCCCTTCCTCTACCCCGGTAATTGACTCAATAATCCGTTTTTTATAAAATTTTCCGCCGGCACAGGGAAAATCAATTCCCGCGGATATTTGTGGTGCAAGTGACTGGTCAAGGAGGTACGTTATGAGATCGGCAGTAATTCCACGATGACTGGCGATCCATGCTGCAAGCACGGCTCCATCTGGGTCCCCGGGTTCAGCCCCGAACGCCCGTGTAGCCAGGTTCAGCCGTTTTTTCATATACAGATCTTAATACTCATAAGCATCTAAAAAGTACTGATGAATCCGCCACCGCTGCTGGTCACCTGCGGGNNTCTGCGGTTCGGATAATCATGGGACGCCTATTGTGGTTTCAGCGGAGGAACAGGGTGTATCTCCCCGTTCACTGTCTGAACGTTATCACCGGCATTTCTCCGAGACATTCAAAAGGATGAATGTGATATTCGACCAGTTCGGCATGACCGATGATCCTGCAACTCATCACCGGACGAGATCGATTGTATCCGAACTTATCAGGAACGGATACGTCTATAAACAGGTCGTGCACCAGGCGTATTGCACCCGGTGCCAGCGTTTCCTTCCGGACCGTTATGTTGAGGGTACCTGCCCGCATTGCGGAACTGCTGCCCGCGGGGATGAATGCGATCAGGGATGCGGCAAACACCTTGAGCCCGGGGAAATCAGGGATCCGGTCTGCAAAGTCTGCAGGACAAAGGCAGAGTTCCGGGACCAGGAACATTATTTCTTCAGGCTGTCCGAATTTAAGGACTTCCTGCTTCCCTTCCTTGAGAATGTCGAAGGAACGAGCAACGCGAAGAACTATGCCATCGGGTGGATCAAAGAGGATCTTCACGACTGGTGTATCACCCGCACTCTCGAATGGGGGGTGAAGTTCCCCGGCCGCGATGATCTTGTTGTATATGTCTGGGTTGATGCCCCGATAGGATATATTGCCTTTACCGAAGAATGGGCCAGGAAAGCCGGGCAGGACTGGAAGCGGTTCTGGTGCGGTGAAAACCGGGTCACCCACTTTATCGGGGGCGATATTATCTATCACCATAGTATCTTCTGGCCGGCACTTTTGAAAGGAGCCGGATATGGTGTCCCGCATGCAATTGTTGCAAGCGGTATGGTAAAAGTTGACGACCACAAATTCTCAAAATCACGGGGTTATGTTGTCTGGACCAATGATGATTACCTTGACAAGGGCCTCCACGCGGATTATCTGCGCTATTATCTGCTTGCCTACACGAGCCACACCAAGGAACTGAATTTCTCCTGGAAGATTTTTGGAGAAAGGATCAATAACGAAGTTGTCAATATTTTTGGAAACTTCGTATACCGTACCCTTTTCTTTTCCCATAAAGAATTCAATGATATTCCTGCCTGCCCGGTCGATCCTGCCATTATTATTGAGATTGAGAAGACTCTCACGAGTGTGGACAGGTTCATGCAGGACTATGAATTCAAAGGCGCTGTGGACCAGATCATGGCGCTTGCTGCGTTTGGCAATACCTATATCCAGACCAATGCTCCCTGGAAGCTGATCAAAACCGATCGTACAGGAGCTGAACGGGTGATCAAGAACTGTATCCAGATCGTAAAAGCGATTACCCTTCTCATCGAGCCGGTGATGCCCTCCAAGGCCCAGGAGTGCTGGACCATGCTGGGATATGACGATATGGTCTCAAACCATGCGGTCAACGAGGCAGCGGTTGATATCGAAGTGGCATGCACAAAAGTGCCTGGCCCGCTCTTTTCCCGGCTGGAAGAACCCCAGATCGCGGAGCTCGAAGCCCTTTTACAGAAACGTGTTCATGAAGCAGACAGAAAAAAAGAGAGAATTCCTGTTCTTTCCATTGAGGAATTTCAGAAGATGGATCTCAGGACAGGAAGGGTGCTTTCCGCAGAACCGGTAAAAAAGTCGAAGAAACTTTTAAAAATCCAGGTAGATATCGGTGGCGAGACCCGGCAGATTGTGGCTGGCATGCAGCAGTTCTACAAACCTGAAGAACTTGTTGGCAGGGATGTCATCGTTGTCACGAACCTTGCCCCGGCAAAAATATTCGGTACAGAAAGCAACGGCATGATCCTTGCAGCCGGGGACTCAGCCTCCCTTCTCACCCCGTTAAAACAAGTAGATCCAGGAACAAAAATACGCTGATCGATGGTTTATTTTCCGGAGGAATGATACTATCCAATTAACATCAGACGGGTTGTATGAGGATACTTCCCGCTCGTAGCAGATGGGCCTGGATACCCGGTGGTACAAAAACTTTACCTTTTTTTCCTGATGTTCCAGGAAGGGCAGGACAAAAGGAATTCCGCTTATTAAAAAATAGGGAACCGGACCCTTGCAATTCTATGCAAAATAGGCTTTGTTGAAATCCTTTTTCCTGTAATATCTTTATCTCCATGACAACCTCGTGGGTGCCTCGCCCATCAGCAGGGATGCACCCGGGCGGAGCACCCATTTTCCCCCCCTTTTTCCCCAGTATTTTAATCGACAATTTGTAGAGGCATCGTAAAATTGGGGGCCCGGGCTGCGGGAACGGAAGTACCATTGATAAGAGCCCCAAAAAGTGGATTTTCTGGTGCTCTGTAGGACTTCCACGGAGCCCAAAATGACGTATCTTTGGTTTATCGAAGTCGTTTTGAGCCTTCCACGTACTGGTGTCATCATCTTGAAATGGAGTGGATTTTTCCTGCAGGAAAAAAATATGTAAAAAAAATTACGGGGAAAAGAAATTTTCCGTCAGGTTACCAGTATTGGAATATCCCCGCTGCTCCCAATAGCCCCGGTAGGCAGGATCATCGGTCAACTCGATCTTTTCAATCCACTTGATCCACTTATACCCCCATTTGTCCTGTGCCACCAGCTCAAAAGGGTATCCGCGTTCGACAGGCAATGTGACATTGTTCATCTTATACGCCATGATGATATCGTTCTTCATCAGGTAGTCAAGCGGAAACGAGGTTGTATACCCATCGTGAGCAGTAAATATTACTGTATTTGCCCGGGGATTGATTCCTGCCTCCCGTATAATATCGCGGACCTGTACCCCTTCCCAAAGGATCGATACATCCCATCCTTCGACGCAGAAGAGGGTGACCATCTTGGAATAATGCGGAAATCTTTCCAGGACACCGGAGTAGGTATAAACGTTGGTAGTATTGGTAAGACCCGTTACCGTCAGCCGGTAATCGGAAATATTAATATACTGGGGGCCCTTTATTGAGTTTTCACGAAAGTCATTGATCGATGACAGATCCTTTCCCTCATACATTCTTACCTCAGCATTCTGAAGTGCAGTGGCCCCTCCGGAGGGTATCCCGAACCGCATCCCCTGATCTGCAAAGAGAAGCAAACCACCTGCAAGGATCATAGCTCCTGCGACCACGACGACTGCGATTTTTTTTGAAATCATTGTCAGAGACTGTTCTTTGTACCCTTATTAACCATTGTATCGCGCCTCCGTCGTAAATGAAAAATTCTGGAGTGATCCTTTCATAAAAATTCCGTGTTTTAGGCTCATGTGAAATGCTGATAAAAGATCTCCAAAAATCTTCTCGGGTTTGAGGTGCCCCCACCATCGCCACCGGGGGTATCACCCAATGCGCGATAGACACCAACAGGACTGTAAAACCTTTGGTAAGAAAAGGTTACAGAATATGCTGGGGCAGGGAGATGCTCCTTCAGAGGCTGTTCCTCACCGGTGGAGAAACGCTCATGATATTGTGGGAAAAAATTATTAAAACAGGATTTTTCCAGAACCGTGTGAGGAGTTTCATTTTACTAAAAATCTCAACCACTAGGGCGCGACGTTTTTTGTCGCGACTGCTCGATCACGATATTAAATCAGGTTCGTTGATCTTATTGTCTGAATAAAGTCGATCGCCTAAAAAAAATTCAGGTTATATTACCCCGGACTGGAATTAACTTATCTGGCTGCTCACGAGCACCAGCTTTTTTTCAAATATTTTTTCAAAAGCCTTTTTCTCGGCTTCAACGCCCCAAATCTCCAGCTGACAGTCTCCCCGGGCAACGATTTCCAGAGATACCGTGTCCTTGTCAATGCCAGAGAACCGTACATGCTGAACCAGTGCTGTATGACTCCGGTCGAGACTTTCACCGAGGCGGGTGAATGTTGTGAGTATCCGCAGTGTTTCGCGTTCGCGTGTATCAAGATCGAGAATTTCAGGATCTTTTTTCTTTGGAGTTTTTTTCCGGTGAAACCGTGCAATATTAGCCATGAAACTAACTTCTTTTTGATCGAAACCGAGAAGTTCTGAATTTTTTATGATATAGTAGGAGTGTGCATGATGATTGGTATAGGATATGAACGATCCGATATCATGGAGAAATGTTGCATATTCAAGCAATTCGCGTTCAGAGTCCCCGAAATTATGGAGCTTCAACGTTTTAGCAGAGTCGAAGAGCTCAAGGACCAGACTTGCTACCGTGCGGGCATGGATCTCATTGATCCCACATGACCTTCCGAGCTGAAGAACACTGCGCTGGCGGGGTGAGAGCTCACCAAACAGAGGAAAGGCATCCATCCTCGAGAGGTAATCAACCAGCAGGCCGTCCTGCAACCCCCGACTGGTAATCGTGATTCCCTCAAGTGAAAGCTCTTTCATAAATACATCAAGAATCGCTGCACCAGGTATGATGATATCTGCACGGTCAGGATTCATACCCGGTATTTTCTTTCGCTGCGCCAGGGGTAGAGAACACAGCAGCTCAATGGTTTTCTGTAAATCTTTGTAGCTCAGGACCGTTTCTCCGGAATTTCCGTTCGGATGAATAGTTTTTTGCACAATTTCTGAAAGATTCACAATTGTTCCGGAACTTCCAATGGCAAGATCCGGTTTTTGTTCGCGAATCTTCTGAACCGAATGGATAATGGTATCTTTTATATGCTGCTGGACTTTTTTATACCGGTCCGGGGATACCGGCTCGCTGACATTACCTGATATGTAAAGGTTCGACAGGCGGATCGCGCCAAGTTTGAAACTTTCAAGATAGTAGTAGTTTTGTTCACCACCAAGAGCAATTTCTGTACTCCCGCCACCTATATCAATAAAAAAAGCCTGCCTGTCACCAAGGTGAACACCCCTTGAAACGCCAAGATATATGAGACGTGCTTCCTCCTGTCCGGAAATTACGTGGACATCCAGGGAGGCTTCCTGCCTGAGAAGGTGAAGTATATCCTGCTGGTTGACCGCCTCCCGCATGGCAGACGTTGCAACAGCAACAAATTCATCGGTATGAAAAGTCAGGGCAAGTTCTGTTAATTTTTTGCATACGATAACCAGTCGCTCAATTGCATCAGGCAGGATTTCTTCTTCCTCAAACTCTCCTTCCCCGAGCCGAACCTGTTGTTTTTGTTGCGAGAGAATACTGTATGAGTGATTGGGGTTAAGCCTTACAACGAGAAGGCGAACCGAGTTGGTTCCTATGTCGATGAAAGATACAACCCGGCCATTTGGTCCGACATTGTTAATTTTCACCCGATCACCAGTCTTCGATTAAATACCTGGGTAAACAGATCTCCTTTTTGCCGTGCCCGATCAATTTCTGCCAATGCATCCCGTATCGCTGAGATTTCAATCATTACTTCATCCGGATACATGGTGCAGTGAGCGGAGTCGATTGATCCGCTATGGGAATAATCCAGACCGTCAGCAATACGGATTAACGCTGAGAGCATCATAACGGTATCGCGTTCTTCCGGTTTAAGGAGTGAGTACATGCCATCGGAATCAACATGCACTTTTCCCCGGTGGGCTTCTGAAATCATCGCGATAATTCCCCGGTCAATAACATCGAGGAGAAGGTTTTCATCAGATAAAATCATTATAGCACTATTCTTTGCATGTCCTTTTTGTCCGAATTTCCAGCCGATATCGTGGAGTGAGCAGGCGCATTCAAGGAGGAAACGCTCATGTGCGCCTAACCGGTGAAGATGAACGAGATCGTCAAAAATCATGAGAGCAAGAGCCGTAACTTTTTGGCTATGCCCGATCCCCTCAGAAAACTGGCTGGCAAGAGTTGAAACGGAAGAACGGACGGCATCCTCAGATTGAATTAACAGTCTGAATTTCTGTTTTCTTCCTTCGGTCAGGGTTTGTTTAAGTTCGTCCCATATCCGGGCCCGCACGAGTGAATTCCAGTATCTCACGTATCTTTGGTGAAGCTTTTTTCGTTCTGTTTCCCGTTCGGATAAAAAGTGACGGTAACCACTCATCAGGCGTACCTGCTGATGTCCGGATGCGCCCTCATTTGGGACCGTCGATCGTTCCTTCAATATCATGACCATTACGGTGTCAATCCAGACATCGCAGTCATGCATATCCCCGAGAATTTCCTGTATCTTCTTTATCCGGACATGAAACTTTTTCAGGCTGAGGCGGTAGACTGGAGCATATACTTCTATCGTGTACCTGAGTTTTTTTGCTGCAATCCGCATCGAATGGTGCTGGGTAACAGCATCCGGATTGTGAACCCATGGTTCATAGGCGAGCAGTGCATTGAGACGGAGGGAAATCCGTTGGGCAGCGACCGGCGGGATACCCCAGGGGTGCAATTTTTTACGGGCCCTTTTCGTTCGGTCTGTCTGCTCCTGAAAAAAAATTCTCATCTCACCAATAATGCCACTCTTTTCCAGTCTCTCAAGCGCTGATATAACCACAGCCTGGAGTTTTGAGCGTTTTTTCTGCAACTGCAGAAGGAGGATCGTTTCCACATCCCCCTCTGAAACCGTCAGAGTAGAAACGGCTTGGTTATTTGCCCTCCTTCCGTTTGCTCTTTTTTTTATGAGTCTGGCGATATATGCAATCTGGACATCAGTATCCCGGGCATCACCCAAAGCCCGTGTTATCCTTTGTATCTCCATCATCCATTGCCGGTATTTTTTTTCGGGGATACAGGAAACAAACAGGGGAAGCGCTGCGCGAAGTCTCCGTGATGCTACCCGCATCCGGTGGATATGTTCGATGTCATGATCTGTTTTTACTCCATCGATCTCCAGTGAAAATGCTTCCAGGAGTGGAAGAAGGCGCTGAATGCCGTAAATGCATTCCTCCCGTAAATGTTCTGGTCCCTCAGTTAATGTCATTATACCAGATTCCCCGGTGATCGACCAGCCAGTTTTGTGCATTAAGTGACGGCTGCTCGTCGGAAGATTTGCGGTGTTCATACGTGCCATCGCGTTTCAATACATGAAGCTTGACGGTATCGTTCAGTTGTACCGGGAGAATCGTCGATACAATCGCTATGCGCAGTGAGGGGTTTTCCACCGGGTAGAGAACTTCCACTCTCCGGTCAAGATTACGGGGCATAAGATCGGCACTGCCAAGAAAAACCTCATCGGACCCGCGATTATTGAAATAATAGATCCGGGCATGTTCTAAAAATCTGCCGACAATACTGCTTACCGTGATATTCTCACTGATGCCGGGAATTCCCGGACGCAGGCAACAGATACCCCGGACCTGCAACTCAACTTTCACACCTGCCTGTGAAGCACGGTACAGCGCAGCTATACAAATGGGATCTACCAGTGCATTCATCTTGAAAATAATATGGCCCGTCCCGCATTCGCTTTGCCCGGCAATCTCGCGGTCGATGCGATCAATAATCCCGTTCCGTAATGTCACCGGGGCCACAAGCAGTTTCTGGTATCTTTCAATGCGTGCGTACCCGGTGAGAAAATTGAATAAATGGGCAACATCTTCGCTGATCGGGCGGTCGCAGGTAAAAAAACCGAAATCAGTATAGATCCGGCTGGTTGTAGCATTGTAATTTCCCGTGCCAAGGTGCACATAGCTGCGGATCCCGTCTTTTTCTCTTCGTACGACCATGCAGAGTTTGGCATGGACCTTGAGCCCCACAACGCCATAAACAACATGAACACCGGCATGTTCAAGGGCACGTGCCCAGCCGATATTGTTCTCTTCATCAAAACGGGCTTTAAGTTCGATGAGGGCTGCTACAGCCTTGCCGTTTTCCCGGGCTTCCAGAAGTGCATTGACGATAGGGGAATTGGATCCGACACGGTACAGGGTAATTTTAATAGCCAGTACATCCGGGTCATGCGCTGCCTGCCGGATAAAATTTACTACCGGCGTGAAGCTGTCATAGGGATGATAAAGCAGGATATCCCTCCGACGGATGGCGGAAAATATGTCTTTTCCCTCGGCCAGTTCTCCAGGCGTAGACGGAAGAAAAGGCGTGTCTTTGAGATCCGGGCGATCGAGGGACATAAGCTGCATCAGATCTGCCATGCCAACCGGCTGGCTGACGGGGTAAAGCATGTATGAAGTGACACCCAGTTTCTTTTCAAGCATATGACAGATATTCTCATGCATGGAACAGTCAAGTTCGATGCGTACAGGTTTTCCCTTTGCCCGTTGTTCCATGATCTCCTCTACGGTTGTCAGGAGGTCGGACGCTTCATCAACTTCAATCTCCAGGTCTGCATCCCTTGTTATCCGGAACGGAAACGATGCGATCACATCGAGACCAGGGAAGAGCATATCAAGGTGAGCTGCAATCAATTCTTCAAGATAGACCAGATGTACTTCAGAATCATTGCCACGCAAGCTCCCGGCTGTTTCCGGGATCCGGACAAGGCGGGAAAAAAGGTTTGTTGGCACTTTGACCCGTGCAAAATATTCTTTGTTTGCAGGATCCCGGATTATGATGGCAAGATTTAGGGAAAGGTTGGAGATAAAGGGGAATGGATGGGCACTGTCAAAAGCCAGGGGGGTTAAAACCGGGAAAACCTCGTTTACAAAGAACGTATGCATGATCTTTTTTTGTTCATCGGAAAGCTCGGAATATTGATGAATATGGATACCGGCATCATCCAGCTTGGGCAGAATTTCCTGATGCCATATGCCGGACTGGGCCTCGAGTTCGGGTATAAGCATCTGCCGGATAGCGTCCAGCTGCTGGGAGGGAGTCATGCCATCGGGTGGTGATTTCAATACCCCCTGGACGACCTGACGCTGGAGTCCGGAAACGCGTATCATGAAAAATTCATCGAGGTTATTGGCAAAAATGGCAAGAAATTTAACCCGTTCCAGTAATGGGTGGCCCTGATCCTGTGCTTCGTCAAGCACATGCCGGTTGAACCGTATCCAGCTGAGTTCGCGATTGATAAAGAAAGAAGAGTTGTCAGCAGGGGGAGAAACTGATTTCATGATTGATACCCCACAAACATGGTGTCATTATTATCATATGCGCCCGGCATAGTGTCATTAAGGATGCATGGTATAATAAAATATATTCTTCCTGGAAAATAGCGCCGGAAAAAGGAGAAAAACTCCACCAATCAGGGGCATAAAAAAATTAATGATTTCCAGCTGGTTTCCCGTTCACCCGTTAAAGTTGTGATATTTATGGCAATGTTCGATAAAATCCTGCTTCCGGTGCATACTCGGATCAACCGGAGGCTTGAGATACCCGACTTCCGGTGTCTGGAGAGCAGGGCAGAACGGACAGAGTGCTGCATCCACATCATCAGCTTTTTCCCGTACCGGGCAGTAGTAAATACCTTCGGATAACCGGACAGAATCACCTCCCGGGAATGGGGTGCCTGCAGGATGACCCGGTTCATATAAAACGAACATACTGTACCCCGATAGAAGGTATTTCAAAAACCGGAGAGCCGGGCTCTCATTCCCGACACATTCCCTGCATTGATCTGCAACCATATCCCAGTATTTCCTCTCCTGCTCCGTTATGGGATCCTGCAGTGTCCCGAAGGTACCCTGCTGATGTGCTCTACGTATCCGCTGCCAGGTGCCGACGAGATGTTCAGTGACCTTTTCGCAGAGGCGATCCCTGTATCCGGGATCAATATCCTGTATCCTGTGATTAAAATTTTGTTTCATCTGCAGGATATCTACGGGAGAATGGCACAGCACCAGCGAGGAAATATGCTCGCCCAGTTCTCCCCGGGTTTTTGCCTTTTTCAACTCCCGGCACTGCTGTGCAATCATTCCGCAGTCCGTGGAATTCTTTACTTTATTTTGATGATCTGGCATTACATCGGGACCCTTTGTGCGGTTATTATAAGAAATATTCCCATCACATCCTTTCTGGATTCATTGTATAATTATCCCGAAAATTTTTATATTCTTCTTTCCTATGCGTAGTTATGGTGGAGTTCCATGAGTGAGTGTTTTATTTGTTGAAAACCTGCGTTTTTTAGATACCACCCTACGGGACGGGGAACAGACCCCGGGTATATCGTTCAATCCGGAACAAAAACTTGAGATTGCGACCAGGCTTGCTGCAATCGGCATCGATGTTATTGAAGTAGGGTCTGCTGCTGCATCCGAAGGAGAACGCGATGCAATCAGGATTATCTCAGAAGCCGGGCTGAACGTGGAAATATGTACTTATGTCCGTGCTATACGTCAGGATATTGATTTTGCTGCAGATAATGGAGCCGATTCAGTCCACCTTGTCATACCGGTAAGTGACCTGCATATCACAAAAAAAATGCGCAGAACCCGCGAGGAGGTATGCGCCATGGCCTATGAAGCGGTCGAATATGCGAAAAGCCGGGGTTTGGTTGTCGAGCTATCGGGAGAAGACGCTTCCCGGGCTGATCCGGCATTCCTCCAGGAGATATTTTCCGAAGGTGTCCGACGGGGAGCTGACCGGATTTGCTTTTGTGATACCGTAGGAGTACTTACCCCGGAGCATGTCGAACGATATATCCCGCCCCTTACAAAGATTGCTCCCCTGTCAATCCACTGCCATGATGATCTCGGCTTTGCTGTCACCAATACCATGGCTGCCCTGAAATCCGGTGCTTCTTGTGCTCATGTTACGGTCAATGGTCTTGGTGAAAGGGCGGGCAATACCCCTTTTGAAGAGATTGTTATGGCGCTCGAGGTGCTNNGAGAGTGGGATTCATGCGCATGGAGTAATACGTGAGCCGTCAACCTATGAGTCCGTAAAACCGGAGATGATCGGGCGAAAACGCCGTATCGTTCTGGGCAAACATTCCGGCTCGGCTTCAGTTGAATCTGCACTGGCTGAAATGAACTACCATGCCGATGAAAACCAGGTGAAAGAGATCGTAAAGAGGATCAAACAGCTTGGCGATGCGGGCAAAAGGGTGACGGATGCTGATCTTATGGCAATAGCGGATGCCGTTCTTGCAATAGAATGCAGACCGATCATTACGATGAGACAATTTACCGCAGTTTCTGGGAGCAATATGATACCGACCGCTTCAGTTACCCTGGTAGTAAACGGCCAGGAAATGACCGGTGCTGCAACCGGGGATGGGCCCGTTGATGCGGCTATGGAAGTCCTGCGCAGGTGTGTAGCTGATGTGGCTGATATTCGTCTCGAAGAATATCATGTAGACGCCATACGTGGCGGGACCGATGCACTGGTCGACGTTACAGTAAGATTAAGTAAAGATGGGAAGATAATTACTTCACGCGGCGCCCGTACAGACATCATCATGGCCAGTGTCGAAGCGATGATCGCCGGAATGAACAGACTTTTGAGGGATGAGCATGAAAACCGGGGCAAAAATCCTCGTTGAATCACTGCAGCGCGAGGGGGTCGAGACAATATTCGGCTACCCCGGCGGGCAGATACTGCCGGTCTACGATGAACTCTATGATTCTTCGCTCCGGCACATTCTTGTACGGCACGAACAGGCAGCAGCGCATGCCGCAGACGGTTATGCACGGGCGAGCGGTCGTGTAGGTGTATGCCTCGCGACCTCAGGGCCGGGAGCGTGTAACCTTGTTACCGGGATCGCCACTGCATACATGGACTCTGTCCCGATCGTCGCGATCACCGGGCAGGTTCCGACAACGATGCTCGGTAACGATGCCTTCCAGGAGTCCGACATTACGGGCATCACGATGCCGGTCACGAAGCACAGTTACCTCGTGAAGAAGACCGACGAGATCAGCAGTGTTGTCCAGGAGGCGTTTTATGTTGCCGGGACTGGTCGTCCAGGACCGGTCCTGATCGATCTCCCGAAAGACACCCAGACCGGGACTGCTCGGGATAGTCCGCGCCTCGACAAAGTTGTCCTCCGGGGATACAACCCGACCTACAAGGGTCACACCCGGCAGATAGACAAGGTCATCGCCCTCATCCTTGAAGCGGAACGGCCTCTGATCTATGCAGGTGGAGGGGTGATCTCATCAAACGCGTCGGAAGAACTGATCGCACTTGCGACCCAGCTCGGCATCCCGGTCACGACGACACTTATGGGTCTCGGGTGTATCCCCTGCGATAATCCGCTCAATCTCGGGATGCTCGGCATGCATGGCACCGAGTATGCGAACTTCGCGGTCACGGAGAGCGACCTCCTTATCGCCATTGGCGCCCGGTTCGACGACCGGGTCACCGGCAAGATCGATACCTTTGCCCCCCATGCAAAAATCGTTCACATCGATATCGACCCTGCAGAGATCGGGAAGAACAAACGTGTCGATGTGCCGATAGTAGGGGATGTAAAGGCTGTCCTAAACGACATGCTCAATTCAATAAAGAAAAAAGGCATCCACGACGCTTGGCGGAAGAAGATACAGTACTGGCGGGAACACCATCCCCTGAAATACCCGGATGACGGGAAACTTCACCCGCAGTACATCCTCCAGCGGATGAACGAGCTCCTCAAGGGAGATGCTACTATTGTCTCGGAAGTCGGGCAGAACCAGATGTGGACTGCTCAGTACTTCGGGTTCCGCAGGCCGAGATCATGGATCACCTCCGGCGGTCTTGGGACGATGGGATATGGGTTCCCGGCAGCAATCGGAGCGCACTTTGCCCGGCCGGACCTGCCGGTTTTCGATGTCGCAGGTGACGGCAGTATCCAGATGAATATCCAAGAGCTTGGGACAGTCGCCCAGTACAAGATCCCGGTCAAGATCGCAATCCTCAATAACATGTATCTCGGCATGGTCCGCCAATGGCAGGAACTCTTCTTCGACCACCGGTACTCCTATACGGAGCTCCCCTCGGTTGACTTTGTCAAGATAGCCAATGCGTATGGTATTGACGGCATTAAGGTTGAGTCTGCTGATGAGGTGATGCCTGCCCTTAAGGACGCTCTTGACTGCAACGGCCCGTTTGTTATGGATTTCAGAATCGAACGCGAAGAGAACGTATTCCCGATGGTACCTGCGGGTGCAGCGATTAATGAGATGATTGGGGGACACCCGCGATGAAACCCCATACCCTTTCCATACTGGTCGAGAACAGGGCAGGTGTGTTGTCAAGAGTTACCGGCTTGTTCTCACGACGCGGTTTTAACATCGAGAGCCTCGCAGTCGGTCCTTGCGAGGAACCGGGCATGAGCAGAATCACTATCGTAGTGATCGGCGATGACGAGAAAGTCGAACAGATAATGAAACAACTGAACAAGCTCATAGATATTATCAAAGTCTCCGATTTAACCGAAAATGAGCGGGTGGAACGTGAACTTGCCCTTATCAAAGTTACCGCTGAACAAGGTTCTTCCCGCGCCGAGATAATGCAGATAGCGTCAATATTCCGGGCGCAGATTGTTGACGTCGGGGCGAAGTCATTGATTCTCCAGGTCATCGGTGATACGGAGAAGATCGATGCAATGGAAAAACTACTGCGGCAGTATGGGATCAAGGAATTCGTGCGGACAGGGACCGTCGGAATTCTCCGTGGATCAAAGACGGTAACGAGTGGAAAATAAAAACCCGGGTGATTTTTTTTCTACAATATTATATGAATTTTTTTAGAAAGAAAAGATGAGGGTGCAGTACTATTATAACTCCCGGAATTGCACAGCATGTGCGAGGGAAAATTGTCTAACCGATATTCCGGGATTCATCCTGAAAAAAGTTTACAGTATTATACCAACCAAAACTAAAAAAACAGTCAATAATCAGGGAGACGACAATCTGTTCTCTTCCTTAAACTACCCTGCGCTTAGGATAATTCTGTTATTAACTGACAGGTGATTCTGTCGATTACTTCCTTTTTTCCTTATAATGGTTATATCGAAATTTGGGTACGCTAAAACAGTGGGAAAAAGCCAATGGCGAGTCAACAGGAACGTCGGTGCAGGGTTGTGTCACTCAACAAAAATGAGAATTTTTCTGGTGCCGGAATGATACTACCCATGAAAAAATAGCTGGGATATTCAAATTTTCTGGAAACAAAGGGTCTTAACTAGGAGCCAGCGGATTGTTCTTTTCTCCCGCCACCCGGCATCCCCCACAATTGGAATAACCTCAGGAACGCAATAAAAAACCCTGAAAAAGAGCGGAAAAAATGGATGTCCCCATCATCTCCCTTATAAAGCAACTTTTCTTACAAAGGTTTTTTAAAACCTTCTGCATTTTTTGCACGCTGGGTGATGCCATCGCGTCAGGAGTGAAACACTACTGAAGCGACACGTGTGTTTGAGCACTCATATGAACATTTCAACAGAGCGGTATTTTTGGAGTACTTTTAATAGCTATAAAAAAACAGGAAGAGGAAATTACCCTTTTTTTGCAATTGTTTCGAGAGCTATTTCTATCGATGTTCGTAGTTCGTCGTCTTTGAATGGTTTCAGGATATACCCGTAGGGAATGCTTGCACCAACCCGCTGCAGGGTCTGGGTATCACAGATTGCAGTAATATATATTACCGGGATGTGATATTTTTTCCTTATAACCTCTGCAGCCTGGATACCATCCATCTCTCCGGAAAGCTGGATGTCCATCAGGACAATATCCGGGTGCAGCTCGCCAGCTTTCTGAATTGCACCCTCAGCGTTGCTCTCGCGCCCGACAATGCTGTAGCCGAATTTTTTTAGTTTAATTTCCAGAGTCCCGGCCACCTCGGGTTCATCTTCCACGATCAATAATTTTGCCCGATCCATAACTCAACGTATCTGCTTTTGTTGAGAGAATATATGAATTGATTGTTTTTGCCCCCGATTTGTGTCTGGTGGCCAAAAAAAGAAGCTCCGGAAATAATCTGCTTCCACCATTTTGTCCTTGAGGACCGTTTTTCTTTGCAGCAGGATCAAAAACAGGGTAGTCGTGTTTTTCAGATCAAAAAAAATATCAGCAATTCTGCAATCATTTAATGCGAAATGGTATTGATCAAAAAAAATTCATCAGTATTAACTTATTTTTTGTTTTGTATATTTTCATTATTTTTCAGGTAAAATTACGATTTTGTTATATGTTAGCATACCACAAACTTATTGATAGCATGTTTGGATTGCCGGATATTACCATTATTGTTGTTGGTGCGACCGTCATTGTTGTCATCGCAGCACTGTTGTATTGGGGAATAACCTTCAAGGGGCACGACTAAATGGCAGCAGATCTGATCACCATCAGTGTTGTATCGCTCTATTTCCTTGGAATGTTAGCCATTGGTGCATGGGCATCAAAGAAAATCAAAAATACTGAGGACTATCTCGTTGCCGGGCGTTCACTCGGGTTCTGGGTATTTATCCTCCTGATGATAGGGACTGTAGCTTCGGGAATGTCTCTCCTCGGGGTTTCAGGACTAGGGTTCAAAGCCGGGTGGCCTACCATCTGGGAACAGATCTTTGTTCCCCTTTCTATCGGGTTCTGTATCATATTTTTCGGTGTCAAGCTCCACAATGTGGCAAAGACTGCCGGGTACGTTACTGTCCAGGACTATCTTGCACAACGATACGAAAGTCCTGTCGCACTTCGTTCGCTTTCTGCTGTTGCGGGAATCATTGTTTCGCTGATTTATCTTGTCGGCCAGTACACCGCAATTGCTATTGTACTTATGTGGCTGTTCCAGATTCCGCTCTGGCTTGCATTGGTGATAGCGACACTGGTAACGACAATATACACGGCTATCGGAGGTCTTTATGCGGTTGCCTGGGCATCCCTCATCCAGTCCGTGATTCTCATTATTGGCGTAGTCATAATGGCTCCGGTAATTATTTTCTACGCCGGTGGGTTTACGCACGTGAATGAATTCCTGTCGAATGTAAATCCTAACCTTGTTATGCCATGGATGCCGAGCGGTGCTTTTGCTCCGGCTTATCTCGTGTCTTTCGCAGTTCTCCTGATGGTCGGACTCTCCTGCGCGCCCCATGTCATCAATAACGTACTTGCAATTAAAGACGTGAAATACTTCAAGTGGGCCCCTCTTATTGCATTCATTATCTATACCATAGCTATGTTCCTGCTCAAGTTCACCGGGTTCGCAGGTGCTGTGATGGTAAAAGAAGGGGTCTTCACCCTCCCCAATGTTCCTAATGCCGGGGATTTTGTTATCCTGTACGGTATCCAGTACGCGATGCCGATCATGGCGCTCTGGGCCGTCTTTGCAGTCATTGTTCTTGCTGCGGTCATGTCAACAACTGATCGGCTGATGCTGACGATTGGAGCGATGTTCTCATGGGATATCTATAAGAAGGTACTCAAGCCCGATGCTGATGACAAAACCGTCCTGCTCCTCTCAAAGATCGTCGTCGTTCTTTCTGCACTCGGAACTATGCTCCTTGCTATAAATCCGCCGGAAATGCTTGCTATCCTTATATGGATGGGAATCGGCGTAATGCTTTCCACGTTTGCTGTCCCGCTTCTTGCAGGACTCTACTGGCGGGGTGCCACCCGGGAAGGTGCTCTCACCGCCATGACTCTCGGTCTGGTTTCGTCCCTGACATTCGGGATGCTCAATTATATCAAGGCCACGGTTCTGGGAATTAACTTTGGTACAATTCCCCTGCATTTCTCTGCGTACTCATTTATCATTGCAATCCTGGCAATGGTTATTGTTAGCCTGCTGACAAAAAAGACGAGTGAGAAAGTCCTCGATGATACCCAGACCGGCTGGTATATCTCAAAACTCTAATTTTTTTTATCCTGACGGTGAAATCATATTAATCATCAGCGCCAATGTAATGAGCTGTGAAAACAGCAATACTCGGGGGCGGACTTTCAGGACTGACGCTTGCAAGACTCCTCCATGAAAAAGGGGATGACATCGTTGTTCTCGAGGCAGAATCTGAGGTTGGAGGGCTCTGCAGATCAAAAACCAGCCAGGGATTTACGTTCGATACCGGTGGTTCGCATATCATCTTTTCCCGGGATTCAGAAGTGCTTGAATTTATGCGACGGATGATTGCAGGAAATGAACAGCGCAATAACCGTAATACCAAGATTTTCTATAAAGGGAAGTACGTCAAATATCCATTTGAGAACGGTCTGTCCGATTTACCCCCGGAGGACCGGTTCGCCTGCGTCAACGGGTTTGTAAAAATGATGATTGCGGTTGAAAAAGGTGAGAAGACAGCCCCTTCAAATTTTCGCGAATGGATCTATTACACGTTCGGAACAGGAATTGCTGAATGCTACATGATTCCATATAATGAAAAGATCTGGAAATTTCCGACCGATCTGATGTCCTGCCAATGGGTTGAGGGGCGGATCCCCCGTCCTCCGGTTGAAGACATCATCAAATCTGCAATTGGTATATCAACTGAGGGTTACACCCATCAGGCCATTTTTTCTTATCCTCTTGATGGCGGAATCGAGGCCCTGGTTCATTCTATCGCAAAGCCCATTGAAAAATTCATCAGAACCGGGTTCAGAGTAAACGCTATAACAAAAACCGGCTCCCGGTGGATGATAAGCAATGGGGATGAGGTTATTCAGGCAGACCGCTGTATCTGTACAATGCCGATTCAGCACCTGTTACCCTGCATCAGAAGTGTTCCGGCAACGGTCAGGAATGCGGCAGATGCGTTGAAATACAACTCATTACTATGCGTCACTATCGGGATAAAAGGACCGGTTCCGGATATATCCTGGTTGTATATACCGGAGCACCACGTCGGAAGAACCAACAGGATCTCCTTTCCTTCCGGTTACAGTTGTCATGTTGCTCCTGACGGTTGCAGCGCTATCGTTGCTGAGATCACTCACCAGCCCGGTGATGAAGTTGCTACCCTTCCGGACTACGAAATCCTTCGGGAAGTCCTGGAAATGCTTCAGGAAATGCAGATCCTGAATAAGGATCAAGTTGTTTTCTCTTCTGTTGAGCGGATGCCTTTTGCTTATGTGGTTTATGATTGTGAATATAAGAAAAATATTGCTATCATAAGAAAGTTTTGCAGTGAAACAGGAATAGCCCTTGTGGGCAGGTTTGCTCAGTTTGAGTACCTGAATATGGATGGTTGTATACGAAGTGTTATGGATTACGTGGCAGCTTCATAAATTGCATCATGCATTTGGAGTGTCCATCTAACTTATTATCCGCGAGCTTAAACACTGTACAGGAGTTTTATTCCCATGATTTCTGTCATCATCCCGACGTTCAATGAAGAAGAGAATATCGCTCAGTGTCTTGTCTCTCTCTCCCATCAGACCGTCCCCCGGACAGAGTATGAAATTATTGTTGTGGATGGCGGTTCAAAGGATGCAAGCTGCGAGATAGCGAGAAAATATGCGGACTCTGTTTTTATCCAGACTTCAAAAAAAGTTGGTGGAGCTCGCAACGACGGGATAATGGTAGCGAAAGGGGATATTGTAGCCACGACTGATGCAGATTGTATTCCCCCTCCCAACTGGATAGAGATCATAAAAAAGGATTTTGAAGATGAGGATATGGTCCAGGTTTACGGGCCTGTTTATCCGATCGAGGAAGGATCAGGAAATAAACTATCCCTGATGCTTGCCAACACCTTCTCCCGGATCGGCTACTACAGCAGGACGTTTTACTATACTCTGGGATGCAACACGGCATTCCGGAAAAACGCATTTATTAAAGCCGGGATGTACCGCTGTATTGATGCCGGCGATGATCTTGAGATCGCCCTGCGCATGAGAGACGAAGGCAAAGTTGTTTTTGATGGCAGGATCAGCGTTGGTTTTTCCATGCGCCGTTACAAACAATACGGGACGCTNNCGCTGATATCATGGAATCTAAAAAGTCACATTCCCTTCCCCAAAGAGTTCGTCTTCCCAGATTTACTCTGCCAGTTTAATGACAGAGAGATTACCATATTAAAAAAAGGGGCTCGGTTTTCCCATGATTTTTTCGTCTTGATTTTTTAATCACCTCCTTTATGGCATATTGGATCGTAACAAGAATGCCCTGCGGCGTCGTCGGAGTCTTCCTCAGTCATTGCCTGAGTTGTAAAATAATAAAGTCTGGCGAGGCAACGATGCAATGCGTGTTACCGGAACGATCAACGGATTTTTTTTCCGGTACGCCAATCAATGTCAATCAGAAGATATAATGGAACATCAACCATAACAGCAATTGATACCTATGCCGACTATGAAAATCCGTGGCGGGGATCTCGATCTTGTTGAGTATGAATTCAATTCATTTCCGCCTGGCCAGAATCTTAAAACACTCGGGTATGAAAAAGAGAAGTACCTGTTAAAACCCGTGAAGGGAAAAATAATCGTAAAAGCTCCTGCCCGTATACACCTGAGTGTTCTTGATATGAACCGTTTTGCACCTGATCATCCCGGGGGGGGTGGAATTGGGTTTGCAATCCAGTGCTATTGCACCGCAGAAGTTGAGTGTACCAAAAAGGATAACGAGATAGATTACAGCCGCTTCTCAATAGTCGAAAATTTTGTCGAGGTCTTCAAAAAAACTGTTGGATATCCGGGGGGTTTTAAAATCAAAGCCACTGACCACCAGCATAAACATGTCGGACTCGGTTCCACAAGTACTGTCATGATTGCTGTTGCTACAGCAATGAATGAAGCACTGGGTAAACCATTGACAAATAACCAGTTGAGAAAACTTATAGGACATAATTATGTCGAGGAAACTGCCGATGGCAATATTGCCTTCGGATTTGAAACCGGCGTTGGTCCTGCAGTCAGCCTCTATGGAGGCATGGCCGTACTTGGTGATGAGCTTACCCTGGTCTACCATCACTCGTTCGCGGCGGAAAAAAACGTATATGTTGTCATTCCTCCTACGGGGATTTCTTCAGCAGGAACGCAGGAATTTGATCTCCTGATGAACAAGGCGCGAACACTCGATTACCGGGACCGTGAACTAAAAGCCTACCTTTTCTTAATGGATCTCATACCTGCACTTGAACAGGAAGATGTAAAAAAGGCGGGAGATATCATCTGGGAGATTGAATTCCGCGGTTCAAAACGGGCAGAGGTCGAACACCACAGCTTTGAGATTTATCACTATATGAGTAAACTCCGCGAAGCAAAACTCGAATTTGTGGGAATGAGTTCGGTTGGACCTTCTATCGCAGTAGTTACCAATCTTGATAAAAAAAGGCTTGAAAAAATTCTCAAACCCCTTGGACTGACCATTGCAATTGTTACAAAAGTTGACAATAAAGGATTGAAAATCAGTCGAGAAAAATAATTTTTGAGTTCATATTTTTTCCAGAGATAATAGCACTTTAAGGTAGACTTCATTAATTGAGATAAAATAACAAAACCGGTAGAAAATTCCTGTATTTTCGTTCAATGTTTCCAGGGCTCTCTTAGAAATGCCGATATAATCGCTCCTACGATTCCGGTATTTCTGGAGAACCTCCTTCGCCCATGAGAGTGGGAGGGGTCCCCAAATATGGAAGGTAAAAAAATATTAAAACAGGATTTCTTCAAAAATCGTCTCGTTATGCAGGGTAACTGGAGTTGAGACACCTGAACTCCTAAACGGGAGACTTCACCGCCCGACGGAGGCACTGTATGGCTGATTGAAGACCCATAAGAAATTTACCACAAACTTTCCGCCCCCCAAGCGTTGCGGAGAAGCCATGAAACAAGGTGCATCCACGAATTGACTTTGATGATGTTCGCTATTCCGGGGTGAACCGTATGCCTTCATGTTCTTTTCTTCAGAACCGTTTTTCGCCATATTTTTCAGGATTTTCCCTGAACTGGCTAATAATTAAGTCTTATCCCTTCTTTACCGGTCCTTGTCTTTTTTTAAATTCCATCTCCCCGGTTTTCTCTTATGGGATTCGTGGCAGGCAACTGTTCTGATAGCAACCATCAAATCGGAAAAATGCATGATATGATAACAATATCATGCCCGGACCTCTTTATCTGCCTTTCTTTATTGTGAAAATGGACAAAAAAGATCATTTTTTAAAGAGTCCGATGATTTCAGATCTGATAAGATTTTTTCCCCGCACTCTCATCGGCCATTGGTGATTATCGGTTGAAATATGGTTGAGATTTGAAAAGAGATCACTCACTTCGCACTTGGTGAAGTAGTGGGTGTCAATGCCATTTCCCCGTCTGAAAGTCCCAGGTTCGGTTTCATTTCCCTTCCCAAATCGGAAATCATCGGTTGTAAAACCAGAAAACTGGATAGTACCCCCAGTGTTGAGCGTGCGCACGATTTCACGGGNNATCCGGCATCAGCCACCATAACCTTTACCGAAGATGCACCTTCCGTTACCTCTTTGCTCAATCCTGCTGCGCGGCGGGAAAAATCTATCGCAGTCACGTCCCATTTACGTCGAATCATTAGGGGGAGCATTTTCCCGTTGCCACAGCCAAGTTCAAGAATCCGTGAACCTTTGGGAATTTCAGGAAGGGTGCAAGTCATACCCGCCCAGAGTTTACCCTTCCGGGCATATTCCTCATCCCATATAGTTGAATTCTTCGTCATTGAATCCTATTCTCTCTTCCCGGATGGTTTGTTTCTCACACGTTAAAGGTGTATTCCGCGATGAGATTCAAAAACTTCCCGTTGCCATCTGATTTACGTGATCTGTTCATACTGCGGGGAAGCAGTCACCCATTTTCATAGTGGAGGGCATCGTGGAGTCGTCTGGTTACAAGGTCAATAAGAAGGTCAGTTGATGGTATTTGTTGTAGTTCATCAGTCGTAATCAGCTCCTGGAGAGATTTTGCAGACTGGAGATATACGACCGGAACTGACGGTCTAGCAATCCCGAACTCTACCTGGAACTCATCAAGAAAGAGTAATCTCGACGGCAGCGGGAGCTCATTCAGAAAGCGCTTCCATCCTTTTTTCATTCCTACGGGACTGAAAATCAGTTCAAAGAGATGACAACGGGGTTCTTTGGTGGTTCCCGGACTCTGATGGTAATCCGTCCTTCCTGAAAGGTTACCGGTATTGATGTTAAACACAAACAGGAGAGTCCTTTCCGGAGACATACTGATCCCGGTTTCTTTCCAACGTCTTAATGGTTGGGTTTCCGGTATTGGCCAGTTTCTTTGAAAATATGCTGAAACGAATTATCCACTTCCCGACCGACATTTTTTTTTTTGAAACGAGAATAATTTATTACCTATCGGATTTGTTTATATATCCCTCTTCAGATAACCAAATTTTCGCAATGAATGCATAATTGTGGAGAAAAAAATCTTTTTTTCCCTTGAATATTATTCGGACTAAGAGAGTAAAGGCGATACATTATGATGTATATTTGTTAATTAGTATACAGAGACTTTTACCGGGAAGGTACTTCAATGTTGGACATCAGGCTTATCCGATCGAGCCCGGATATAATCCGGGCAGATTTACTAAAACGCAATGAGACTGAGAAGCTTGTATGGATAGACGATCTGTTGAGGGAAGATGCCCGGTCGCGTGAACTTAAAATTGAAGATGATATCCTGCGGCAGCGTCGCAATGTGATAGCCAGGGAGATTAACGCAGCCCGGAAATCCGGACTGGATACAACCGCTCTTATGGCAGAAGCTGCAAGCCTCCCCTTAAAAATTAAGGATAATGATGAGGAACAGGAAAAAATTTCTGAAACAATACATGCTTACCTGATGCGTTTACCCAATATTCTGCATGAAAGTGTTCCTGCCGGTAAGGATGATACAGAGAATGTCGAAATTAAGTCCGCAGGCACGATAAAAAAATACGATTTTGAATTAAAGAATCATGGTCAGCTGGCGGTAGAAAAAGGATGGGCTGATTTCGAGCGGGCAACAAAAATCTCCGGTGCAGGGTTTTACTTCCTGAAAGGAAGCCTCGTCCTCCTGGATATGGCCCTTCAGCGGTTTGCATTGGATCTCCTGGTACAAAAAGGTTATATCCCGATAATACCCCCCTACATGATCAACCGTTCATCGTATGAATGCGTCACCGATCTCGGTGATTTTGAGAAGGTGATGTATAAAATTGAAGGGGATGATGCCTACCTGATCGCGACAAGCGAGCACCCTCTTGCTGCAATGTACAGAGACGAGATCTTTGAGGATCATGACCTCCCGCTCCGTTTAGCTGGCATATCTTCCTGTTTCAGGCGTGAAATTGGAGCTCATGGCCTTGATACCAAAGGTTTGTTCCGTGTCCACCAGTTCACAAAAGTTGAACAGTTTATTTTCTGCAGACCAGAAGAATCATGGCAACTGCATGAGGAGTTGTTAACCAATGCTGAAGAAGTATTCCAAAAGCTGGAGATTCCCTACCGGATCGTAAATATCTGCACCGGAGACATCGGGACCGTTGCTGCAAAAAAATATGATATTGAAGCCTGGATGCCACGCGAGAATGCTTATAAGGAAGTTGTTTCCTGCTCAAATTGTACATCCTACCAGGCAGTACGGCTTAACGTTAAAGTTCGTGATAAGAGTAACTTTGAATTGAAACGGCATGTCCATACGCTTAATTCTACGTTAATTGCCACATCGCGGGTTATTCGTGCAATTCTCGAGAACTGCCAGGATGAGACCGGTTCGGTGGAAATCCCCCGACTACTCCGCCCCTACATGAATGACAGGGAATATCTCTGATTTTTCAACAGCCTGATTAGTATCCGAATCGTTAACAAATACTTATTTGCTGTTGCTAACGCAAGTATAGTTAAGAAAGGTGTATTATGGCTTATCCTGATCTTGAGCGTGAAGAGTCCATTATTCTGGAAACGCGCAATATTAAATTTAAATCTATCCTGTTTGATGCGATCTTAACTTACCGGCGCATTATTCTTTTTGACAGGAAAAAGGATGATATTCCCTCACAGGAGATCAGTCTGGGGACAATCCTCAACGTTGAAACCGGGGAAAATGCCATTCGTGACAATTTTTTAATTCTGACCGTAATGACGGAGACTGACGGGAAACATGACATTGTCCTCACATTCTTACGTCAGTCCGGCGGTGAAAGAAAACGGGAGTGCAATGAGTGGGCAAAGAACTTAATCAGCTTCATCCCCTCTACATTTTCGGAGGCTCCTCCTGTTGAAATTCCGGTACCTGACGAGAGTCCTTTACCCCTCCGGGGATCGACGATACCTGCCCCTTTCAACAGCACTATAACCCGTCCTGAAAAAAAGAAGATAGAAATTGCCCGTCCTCTGGGAAAGATCAGAGAGGACAAACCTGTATCCCCCGTTCCTGTGGAGACTTCCTCTCTCCCTTCCGGGACATTTTGCTCACGATGCGGTAATCGTGTTCCTTTTGAATCCTTGTTCTGTAACCACTGCGGTATACCGATTACCCATAAACCCGTGAATGGTGCCGCTCAAAAATCCGTTGTTCCTCAGGTTCAGATTCCTGTCCCTCCCTCTGTGGGGTCCCTTTCAGAAAGACAAGGCCGCCCTATTGAGCAGATAATCCATTCCATTGAACCGCTGATTGAAGACTCAGTGCCACGGACATATCCTTCACCGCTTTTCCAGAAACAGCCATCTCAACCCCCTGCTGAATCAGCTCCCCCGGAACAACAGCCAGTTCAAACACCTGCAGTGATCTGGCCGGTACTCCAAAAGACCGAAGCCCCGGCATCAGGTCCCAATGAATCCGCCTCCTCAGAACCGGGTGGCTTCCCCCCTCCACTTTCCTCGCAACCCCCCCCGTTAAAACAACCGAATTATCTTGCTATCGGAATTCTTGCCCTCGCAATCCTGGCGGTTATCGGGGGTCTGTTGGTAGTGGCAAATCTTCTCCCGGGACCGGGAGGCGTGCCCGGGGTAACCACGACCATTCCTGTAACGAATACCGTTGTAATAACAACAGCCTTACCCACTCAAACTTCTCCTCCCACGGTGATAACAACAATCCCGGAACCAACCCCGACCCAGATACTGATACCACAAACCGGTGTATGGGTGAGAGCGTTGTATAATGGCACGTACATCGGGTTGATTGGTACACCGGGGAACCAGATTGAAGTAACCGACACCGGCGATCATTTTTATCAGGTATCTACTATCGATGGGACTGTAGCTGCAGTCCTCCAGAAAAAAGACGGTTCCGCGGATAAAATCGTCCTTGAAGTGTATAAAAACGGCGTAATGGTAAGGCGTGAATCCACCGGCACTCCAAAGGGGATAGTCGAAGTTCAGGTTGATTTGAAAACAGTGCCCGCAGTCAACGGTAGTTCGATAAGTTGAAAACCAGGAAAACAATGATCTTTTTTTTAACTAATTTATTAGGGATATCTCCATTCCAGCGACTAAAAAATATTCGTTATTTTAATGATACCTGCTTGCTTCTACGCGCCGGGAAACTCGTCATGGTTCATCCCCGCCATTTCGAGGTCCCAAAATTGCGACAATCCCATTAAGGGAAATTGAAAGCGATCGACAAAATCACCAGGCAGGTATTAGAGTTATCCCGGATCGTGGTCCGGGCAGGGAGGGACAGGCATTTTGTCTCCTTGATTATTAACCCGTTTTTTACTTTTGACTGATCCGGTAACGTGAATTTTTTTCACGATAAATTTGGGACATGTTATTTAGTAATTTTCTCTCGTTAATACAGAACAATTCTGGGGGTTAAAATGCCATGAGACCTTTTTTTTCCTTATCACGGATCTTTTGTCTCTATGCCATTGGTTCCTATATGCTGGTTTAATAATTCGAGAGCTTCCAGTTCCCGTTTTCCCCCACATCTCCGCACAATGGACTCGTGATAATCAATCAGGTTCCTGAGTTGGGGATCTTTTGTAATCAAAAACCGTGTTGCGTGCACGGTTGCGTCGATGATGCTGTTAAATCCCCGGTTTAACGGGTGTACTGAAATTTCCTCGATGATCTCTTTTTCCAGCTTGAGACTGACCAACATCGATCCATGAGTCTTATTTATAATGGTTGCCGAAAAGGCTGCCCACGCATCGGCCCCCGTTAATCTAAACATTATCTTACCGGCAACAGGTTCTTTAATAAAAAAATTATCAGGAAGATCTTCAAATGCTGTTTTGACGTAGAGGAGTGGATCGTGCACAAAATTGGCAACAAGACATCCGTCCCGCTCAACATTTTGTGCAGTATGGCTTCCGGAAAAAAGCACAACACTTGCTTTCCCTTCCCGGTAATGAATACCCATTGGTGCAGCATTAAAAAAAGTTGTAGCAATCACTTCGTTTATTCCACCGCCTATAAGTCCCATTGCCACCCCTCCCCGAGAGCGATAAAAATTGAGGAGATCGTAAGATCGGCGATTGAACCCGGGTTGATATCCCTTTCAATACATTCCGCATCAAAATCCTCCAGAGAGCGTTGATTATCCATGACTTCACGAGCTTTGTTCATGGTCTCCAGAGCTGCCGCGGAACCGTGTTTCTTAATGATGAAGGTATCCGGTTCAGAAGCAAGAAGTGTGAGAAAAGTTTTGACAATTGCCTCTCTGCCCGACCCGAATTGTTTAAGATGATCTGCTCCCCGTCGCGTAAGAGGAAATCCGGTCACCCATTCCCGTGCGACCATATCGTTTGCAGCTGAATGCTTCATAATGTCGAGGAGGGTCATATCACGGTTTCTTATAAGGGTCAGCGTGTGAGGATTGTTCACATCCAGCTCATCCTTATCGTTTATCTTAACTTTTGTCATAGCAAAAGCTTTGTAAAATGCCACGGCATCTGAAACATCTGTCTTTTCTATTGCGTTCAATGCGCCGGAAATACCCTTTCCATATATCAGGGGGATAAGAAGGATGAATGCACCAAAATGGGTATTTCCACCTTCATGGCAATTCGTGTCCCGGACGGCATGTTTGATGATCTCGCCTATTCTCCCGGTCCCGGTGTCAGCTTCTTCAAAAGCACCCCGGGCAAAAATTGTTGAAGCAAGGAAATGCTCAAGCCGTGTGTCAGGGTAATCATGGCAACGGTCCACATTCCCTGGTTTTGGGTATGCACAGACTTCCAGCATCATTGCCAGCTGCGCCCTTTCAACTACTTTCATAAGAAGGCATGTCATGGAATACACGGCTCATTATCTTACCTGACAGCTCGCGCTTGAGGCGCATATATTCTTTCCTTGAAAGTCCCATCTGCTGAAGGGTCATATCGCGGAACATACAGGGAGAAGATGTTTTGCAGCACCAGGTAAGACTCCCAAAACAAGTCTGTTTACCCTCTTCAAGTGGAGTGTTTTTTACGGTGTCAAGTTTCATCCGGATATATTCGTCTTTGGCCATACCAATCCGGGTAAGTGTCGGGACAAGGGGGCACTCTTTGACCGGCATACAACAAAAGGTGAGTGCGCGGATGTCGCCACCCCGGCAGAGCTGTTTTGGCGAATTATACCATCCTTCTTCAGAGGCAAACCGGTTAATTGCTGCATCCAGTCCGGATAATGTTCGCATATCGGATTTTCTTGCCAGTGAAACCATATCAGCTCCATGTGATAACATTTCCCTCATCCTGTCAAACGAGTTAATTGAGTTATTGGCTATAAGCATGAGGGGACAGCTGTTCCGGATCTGCCTGAGCTTTGCCGAACCCGCATCCATAAGGTCAATATGAAGGATATCTGATCCTGATTCCCACAGTTTTTTTGCAAGGAGACGATCATCTGATGCTACACCGGCACGAAATTTTACTGACACCGTCACACCTTCAGATTTTAGTGCCCTGATAACCGCCATCAGTTCTTCGGGTTTCCTGAGATAATATTCCCCACAACCGGCAGCAATCATTGCCGGTTGCCGGCAGTGGGCATCGATTTCGTATATGACACCATCGCCAAGCGATTCTGCAACACCTTTGTAAGATTCAGGTGCACTGCCCCGGAGATTGAGTCCAAGAACCACAGAACTTTTTTCAGCGAGTGCCATTTGTTTTTTGAGTTCTGTTACCGGGTCATCATATAAAAATTCCTTACGATTCCCATCTAAAGCTATTTCCTTCGATGCATCCAGGGTCGGCTGATCGATTGCATACCCGCCAATGAACGCAGCACCGATATGTTCAGCACGCTCGAGAATATATGCTGCATCAACTATCCCGGCCATCGATGCAATTGCAACTGGTGTTCGCACAACACGGTTGTTCAACCGCAGCCCGTAACGCTCGAAGGCATCCATCATAGATTCTTATCTGTTGAGACTTATCTGCCTAATTACTTTGCATTTGTCTGATTGATATTATTCCCTGAACGATTTCCTCAAGATATTATTGAGTCCGGAGATTTATTACAAAAAACAGGTATATCTGAAAATAGTGCAGTGAAATCCCAAAAACAGATTTGATGGAAATATATACCGCCATATCACAAACTCATTTTTATGTTTACCCTTGAATGATTCATTTTCAAAAAGCGATTGGTAAGAATTTTTAATAGTGGGAGTAATACTATTTGTTATATGGGTAAGAAGGGAATGTTACTTGTCGGGCATGGTAGTACAATGCCTTACAATAAGGAACTTGTTGAGAAAACGGCGTCTTTGATTAAGGAACAAAACATGGATTTTATTGTAAAATGCGGTTTTATGAATATTAATACTCCGACAATCAGAGAATCACTCAATGAATTCCGGCATGAACCTATAGATGCAATGGTGGTTGTCCCGCTGTTTCTCGCAAAAGGCGTTCATATCGAAAAAGATATCCCCGGAGAGATTGGACTGGCGGAAGGCACAAAACGGGGAATATTTGCATTAAATGGCAGGTCAGTACCTCTTGTCTATGCAGATCCTATCGGGAGTGATCCCCTGCTTGCAGACCTCATGGTTAAGAATGCGACAAAAGCGCTCTCTCTTCTTTAATTTTTTTTATGCGCATCCTTGTCCTGGATACTATCCATGGGGGAAATGCAATAGGTGAAGCTTTTTCCCAGCGGGGAGATCCTGTTGATTGCGTTGACGTGTACCGGGGTGAAAGCATTGTCGATATAACGACTGCGCTGACAAAAGAGTATGACCTGATTACAGCCCCGGTTCATCTGGACCCTGACCATCCTCTCCTCAAATTCTCTCCTGCACCTGTCATTTCCCATCACGAGGCAGTTTACCTGCTTGCCGGAGAGGATCGGCCAGAACCTATGATCGAGATCACCGGGGCACGGGGAAAGACAACAACCGCCCACGCACTCGCTTCGCTTATGGGAGGAAAGGGAATCCTGCATACATCGACCGGTACTTACAGGTTCCCGGAAAAGAAGTTAATATCGAAGTCAAGTATAACTCCGGGATCGTTAATCGCAGCAATAAAAATGGCACGTGAAACGGGAGGTTGGCTGATCGCCGAGGAATCTCTGGGTGTCACTGGCATCGGATTGCTTTCCCTTATTACCTCATCCACCGACTATTTTTTTGCGGCCGGAAAAAAATCCGCTCTTTTGACAAAAGTTGCCTCGACAAAAAAGAGTAAATATTGTCTTCTTGCGGAAAATATTGAGGAGGTTGACCGGGAAAATGTCTTCCATATAGAAGATATTGCCTCTTGTGACAGTAACGAATGCTGTCTGACATTTAAGGGTAAAACCGCCAGGTTTTCAAATCCTCTTCTTTTGTTGCCCGGATACCATACTCCTCTCATTCTTGCAGCGGCTGCAGCGATGATCCTGGGAATCAATCCTGAACCATTGTCTTCGTTCACCGCGATTCCTGGCAGGATGTCGGTGTCGTATGAAAATGGTCTGCTAATTATCGACAATGCAAACAGCGGAACCAATATTGCTTCAACCGTTGAAGCAGCGCAGTACGCCCGGAATAACACAAAAAACCTGTCTCTTACACTCGTTATTGGACAGGAAGAAGGTGATGGGGCAGTTTGTGAGGGTTTTTCTTATGATCAGATCAGGACTGCGATCAGTCTGATAAATCCTTCCCGGACCATCTGGGTAGGACCATTTCCCGCAAAAAAAATATCAATTCCCGATCAGCTGGCACCAGAAATATCAGCCCGGGCAGCGACACTCGAAGAAGCATATGAAATTGCTCTCCAGAGTACCGATACCGGATCAATCATACTTTCTGTTAAAACATGGAGATAACGACTAACCATGAAATTCATGCACCCGCGCCCCAGTTCAATTGTTGCTGCACTTTATACAGCGCGCGATTTAAAAGTCGACGTTGCGATCCTTCACGGTCCTTCTGGTTGTTCGTTCAAGCATGCCCGTCTTCTTGAAGAGGACGGAATGCGTGTGCTGACAACATCGCTTGCTGATAATGAATTTATTTTTGGCGGCCAGAAACCCCTTGAAGACGTTTTGCGTTATGCAGAGAATCATTTTGCCCCAAAGAGGATGGCAGTCATTGGAACCTGTGTTTCGATGATTATTGGAGAAGATCTTCAGTCAGCGATTGATGGTGCCGGAGTAACAATCCCAACAATTGCGATCGATATTCACGCAGGATTCCTGGAGAATATCGCAGGGGTAATCGCAACACTTGAATCTGCATGTGAAGCCGGCTGGATCTCTGAAGATGAACTTATCCGCCAACGGTATATAATGGAGAAAGCAAATGAAGTGGAGCGTCTGAGAGGCGCAGCCAGCCAGGCATATATTGAACCCTCGCGGGGTGATCTGAAACATACCACGGCACAGCGTCTGATAGAACTCTCGCGAAAGGGGGAAAAAGGTGTTGCCATCCTGAATGCCAAAAAAGAGACAGCATATATGTTTGCTGATGAACTGATCGCTCTTCATGATGTATGTCCGGATGCCGATATCACGTACATCGCAAATCTGGAGCAGCGTGGACTACCCAAGACACGGATTGATGCACAGCGGATTCACCATGAGATCACGAGCCGCGGTGTAAAAATTGAAACAATCGGCGCTCTGGATGAGTACGGAGCGAATGGCGAACTGCTGGGGAAGAAGTTGCAGGAAACCTCTCCTGCATTTGCTCTGATTGCCGGTGTCCCCCATGCAATCCCTCCGGAATATACTAAGGGTATCGAATGTTTCTCGGTGACCAATGGACCCCGCCAGGTAGGTCCGCTTCGAGCCATCGGGCACAAGCATGTAATCGTGGAAATCGATCTTCATCCCAAAACACTCGGTGTGCGGGACATTGTTGAGAGCGAATTTGGTGCGATCATCAGGAGTCTTGCATGAAGCAGGTCCTGATATCCGGCGATCGATCAGGGAGTGGAAAAACAAGCATTACCCTCGCACTGGCGGGACTCCTTGCGAAAAACAACCGGGTCCAGACTTTTAAGGTGGGGATGGATTACATCGATCCTTCGTACCTTTCAGCGGTTTCCGGTCGTCCATGCCGGAATCTGGACAGTTTCACACTTTCAGAAGACCAGATAAAGGATATATTTCAGTACGGGTGCCGGGATGCCGGAATAGCACTTGTCGAAGGGGTCCGGGGCTTATTTGAAGGGGCGGAAGCGCTTACTGACTGTGGAAGTACCGCATCGGTTGCAAAAATACTCGATCTGCCCGTAGTTCTCGTAGTTTCTGCACAGAGCATAACCCGGAGTGCCGCCGCTCTGGTAAAAGGATTCCAGGAATTTGACGATGGGATCAATATAGTCGCTGTTATCCTCAATAACATAAAAAGCGGTTCTCACCGAGAGAAGGCTGTCACCGCCATTGAGCACTATTGTAACGTGCCCGTTATCGGGGCAATACCCCGCATGGAAGAGATGCAGCTTGCCATGAGGCATCTTGGGCTGGTGCCTTACCGTGAAGGAGCCGGACGCGGGGACTTTGATTCCCGCATCGCCATGATCACCCAATTAATCGGGAAATACGTAGACCTCACCCAATTTCTTGAAATAATGAAAGACGTTCCCGAGGTCCCCCGGGGAAAAACACTCCTTGATTATGAGATTAGCCGGGATGTAAGGATTGGTATCGCGTTGGATGAAGCGTTCAATTTTTATTATGCCGATCTTTTTGATATTCTTCATTCGGCAGGTGCGGAGTACATCCCTTTTAGTCCAGTGCATGACCGGCTCCCNNGGAGGTTTCGCGGGATGGTCTGCCAATTTATGGGGAGTGTGGCGGGCTCATGTATCTTACCGATCAGATGAACATTAAAAAGGACTGGCAGGGGGCACCGGCAGATCAGTCATTCGAGATGTGCGGGGTTTTTTCCGGTGAGACACAAATGCCGTCAAAACGGGTCGTCAGTTATGTCGTAGGCACGAGCTCGGGTAACTGTCCCTTGGGAAATGCCGCATTCCGGGGTCACGAATTTCATTATTCGGAGGTAAAACTCGCACCGGATACCCAATACGCCTACAGGCTGTCCCGCGGGGTTGGCATGCATGACAATCTTGATGGTGCGGTCATCCATAACACACTCGGGAGCTACACTCATCTGCACCCGGTAGCAAGTGCCGGAATGTTCCGGCATTTTACTGACCTGTGCCGGGATCTGGCCCGGCATTGAAAGCACATTTTTCCAGAACAGATGTTTTTTTAAGAGCCATCTTTTTGAAAGGAATCCGGGAGGGAAATATATTCTCAATCCAGCGGATTGGTGGAATAAAAGCAATTACACGCAAAAGACAGATTCATTCCGCTCTTCCAAGCGACCATAAAAATAGTCGGATAAAAGAAAAAACTACTAAACCCTGAACACCCCATGAAAAACTATGATAATTTACATTGACGGTCAGTACCTTCCCGATGAGGAGGCAAAAATCTCGGTTTTTGATCACGGTTTTCTCTATGGAGATGGCGTTTTTGAGGGTATCCGTGCCTATAACGGCAAAATTTTCCGATTAAAGGAGCACCTTGACCGATTGTTCGATTCGGCAAAAACGATTGACCTGCAGCCACCGGTTTCCAAGGAGGAGATGACCGAGATTATCTGCGAAGTACTAAAAAGGAATAAATTAACCAATGCCTATATCCGGCCTATTATCAGCAGGGGAGTCGGAGATCTCGGACTTGATCCCCGCAAGTGTCCGAAACCTGCATTTATTGTCATTGCCACTTCCTGGGGCGCGATGTATGGAGATCTTTACGAGAAAGGTCTGAAAGCCGTCACGGTTTCCGTGAGAAGGAATCCTGCTGATGCACTCCCTCCGAACGTAAAAAGCCTGAACTATCTCAATAATATTCTAGCAAAGATTGAAGCAAATTATAAGGGCGGAGATGAAGCTATCTTCTTTGATACCAACGGGTACGTTTCGGAAGGGTCTGGAGACAACCTGTATGTTGTTAAGAATGGAGAGATAATAACCCCCCCGACAATCAACAACCTCCGGGGAATTACGCGCATGGTCCTTTTGGAACTTGCAAATTCCCTTGGCATCTCAGTAAAAGAACAAAATATGGGGTACTTCGACCTTTATTCAGCAGATGAACTGATATGTACGGGAACTGCCGCGGAGGTTGCACCGATTACCTGGGTGGATGGACGAACTATCGGTACTGGCAAACCAGGTCCTGTAACTCGGCAGCTGATGGCTGCGTTCAAAACAGTAACTGAAACCGAAGGTTATCCTATAGAGAAATAATTTTTGTCAAGATAGTATCACCCTCAGGGATATCCTTTTCCATAATCTATTTATGAGGTGCCGAGAAATTAGATAAAGCAACGCGCTGCTATAGTGTAGTCCGGCCAATCATGCGGGCCTTTCACGCCCGCGACTGGGGTTCGAATCCCCATAGCAGCACTTTCACTGACAGTCTGATTCCTGTTCTAAAAATGTTGTACTGATAGTACAACCACGGCGGGAGGGGCTCCGCTTTTCACATCAAAACCCTTCTCTAATTAAATTGTCGTTGTTTATTTACAGATGTAACAGCGGCTCTCAATCGTAATAATCCGTATAACTGCGTTCTTCGCGATACTCGTGGTTCTCGTATGGAAAATTGCAAATCTTCGAAGGTTGTAGAGCCGAGATCAAAAATGATCGGTCTTTACATTATAATTTTTATAATCGATAGAAGAGGATAAAAAGAAGGAGGACATTGAGGTGATTGTTGGAGCACGCCAACCAGTGGAGAATAAGTATGACAAAAATAACTAAATTGGCAAGGATATTAGCAGTAATCGTTGGAGTGATTGTGATTGTGTTATCTGTTGCAAAGGTTTTCCCCCTATCTAATGAAGGACTTGTATTAGCAGGTTTCCTTACGTGTTGGGGACTCGATGCATTAATTTAAACTCTAACATCTTTCCTTTATTTTACTTCAATTGGCTGTCGGAGCACTCTGCGTTGACGTTCCAAGGGCGCTTATTATTTTTGGGTATATTGTCATTTCAACTACCAACTTTTTCAAAAATCTCGACGAAAATATTGGATAATTGAATGACCAGAATAAATCTCAAAAAAGTGAATCACTCCAGCAAATTAAAGTGAATATAGAATTTTTTATTGTGTCCGTTCAATCGCAATTTTGGGACGCTACAGCGGCGGGGACAAGCCGAAGGCGAAGTCCCCAGGAGCGTACGAGTGATTAAGATCATTCAACAAAAACGATATTTTTTTTAGTCGCTAGAATGGGACTATACTCTCATTTTTTTATTTGGCAAAGAATCCCTGATATTTCATTCAAATCATCCAGACCTGACTGACTTATGATGATCTTAGCCTTAGGGACGACGAAATTTCAACTTTTTATGATAAATTGCTGTTTGCTTATTGGCAAAAAAGATTTGGTTAAGTCTAGATCAAGAGCTCCATTTTAACCACAGAATTGTTCTGTATTAACACGGGAAAATTACTAAAATAACTGGTCCCGGATTCAAAAGCTTCACGTTATTTAGATCAGTCAAAAGTAAAAAACAGGTTAATAATCAAGGAGGCAAATGCCTGTCCTCTCGTTTGACTCACCCCTTAGCCTTGGATCAGCATACCCGGGGAACCGGGTCTCCCATCGGTGGTTCGATATATCTTTCGCCACCGATCGTCGTTTCCATAACCACATGCGCACCCGGTGTAACCCTTCCGACTACGGCCGCGTCCTGCCCGTATCTGTGCAATCGCAACGCGGAAAGAATGTCATTCACATACGCAGGTGGCACTCCCATAACGACTTTTCCCTCGTTTGCCACTTCAAGCGGGTCGATACCAAGCATAGCTGCCGCGCTCCTTACGCTTTTCCGGATCGGAAGTTTTTCTTCCTGGATCCGGACAGACACTCTGCTTTTTCTTGCCATCTCGTTGATGGCACTGGCAAATCCCCCCCGGGTCGGATCNNGGAGCAACATCAGATTTAATCTGTTCGCCAAGGTCGAATCCTTCACGATGTGCCATGATCGCTAATCCGTGATCTCCGATCGTTCCTGAAACAATAATCATATCACCCGGCATAAGACCGTTGTCACGGACAACCTTTTTTGCAATGCCAATACCTGAGGTATTAATGGCAATACCGTCAATTGCTCCTTTTTCCATTACTTTGGTGTCACCAGTAACAAGATTTGCACCGGCTTCACCGAGGGCATCATCCATGGAAGCAACAATTCTTGCGAGATCATCAATTTCGAATCCTTCCTCAATGATCATACCACAAGATAACGCCAGCGGTTTCCCCCCCATCATTGCAAGATCGTTGATGGTCCCACAGATTGCTATCCTCCCAATATCCCCTCCGGGGAAAAAAATAGGGCGGACAATGTGTGAATCTGTCGTAAAAACGACGTTTTCACCGTTCAACGGGATTACAGCCCCATCGTCCATTGCTTCAAGCCCGATCCCTCCGGCATTGTTGTGCTTGAATTTTGTCAGTGTCTGAAGGAGCTCTGCCATGACTTCCCCTCCGGCACCATGCATCATGTTGACCTTCATATTAGTCGTCAACCTCGATTTCTACGCTGGTAACAACAATCTCCCTGCCTTTGATCAGCTCGGGAAGCGAACCACATTTCGGGCAAACAAAAATTTCACATCCGGTATAACCACACGGACAGTTAGTTTGTGGCGGTATCTCGGTGCATTTGAGTATCGCGGTCTTAAAAAGGGGGTCATCTTCCTTAAGGGTATCAAAAAGAAAAACTACCTGCTCCGGATTCACCATTGCCATCTTTCCGACTTCGACGCTAATTTTTTTAACATGGCTTGCATTATTCTCTATTGCTGCTTTCCGGGATGTTGCGTATAAGTCATAGGCAATGGCGTACTCGTGCATCATCCCTCCATTGCAGCGTAGACCTGTTTAAACAATTCCCGTGTCTCGAGTCCTTCCTCACGGGAAAGTTTCTGGATTGCAAAACCTACATGCACCAGAACAAATTCACCGATTTTCACATCAACGAGATCGAGTCTGACTTCTTGTCTGAGATCGCCATAGTCCACAACACCCACATTTCCCTCTTTTATCTCCAGCACTTCCGCAGGAATTGCAACGCACATCGATGGTTCACACTCTTGACTAACCTGTACTGTTGTCATTCGGAACACATAAAAATAATGATGCGATACCTGAACCAAGGAAAACCTGTGGAATAGCCAACCCGTTAGCTATGGGGAAATCACGAGATGCCAACACGCTGCAAGCAGGTCCCGGGGTTCTGTTTTCTTCAGTGTCTCGAAATTTTAAAGAGTGATTCGTGAATCCTCCTTGTCAGAACACTTACTAAAATGAATTAGCCCGGACTAAAGAACGATTGCTGTTATTTCCCGGACCTGAAGGTTACGACAGGTCAATTTGAAAGCGCAGCCTCCAGGGAACGTCTTTGACAATTTGTTTTATTGATTCTGAAAAAAATTGGTGGCTGGAATAGCGCAATACTCTTAACTACATCAACCCGTATCTCTTCGTCAGGTTCCTTAACAGAAAACTGCGGAGGACTTTTCTTACGCCGGGGAAGAGATTTGAACTCTTGAGGTGCAGGGCACCAGTAGCTTTCAAGGCTACCGCCTTCCCGGACTAGACTACCCCGGCAATGTTCTATAGGTTGGGTGTTCGATATAAAAAAGTCTTCTTTATTCAAAAGAGATTGAATATCCTTGTTATTTATTTTCTGTTCCTAATTGCAAGTATGATCGACACCGCTATAACACCAAGTACCGGCATGATCGAAGCCTGAGGTGTTTTTGTCGGTGTAGGGGGAGTAGCAGAGGCAAAGGGAAGAGGTACCGCCGGACTTAAAACGATCGAACTGGCATTTTCTGCATAAACGAAAACTTCGCTGTTCACATCGGTCCGGTATGGGTAAACCTTTATATAGATTGTTTTCCCGGTTCCCAATATCTGAATTTTTTCGGGATTCTTATCCATCTGGTTATTTACACTTCGTATGGTACCGTTATCATCGACGTACTCAATTATCCAGTCAACCGAAGACGATGTTTGAATGTTAACCTGTCCATATCCGGTTTTTATTGCAAAATATGCAGGATTCACCTGCGAAGCTTTGGTATGAGCGGAAACGATGGAACTCTTTGTTAATGAAGCGGTTGGCCCTGTCGTAAAATACTGGGGTCCGGTAACCGTAATGATTCGGTTTCCGACATACCCTGTCGCATCAGTAAAACTTACCTCGTAATCTCCTGAATCAGTAACCGGTACATCTATTGAAAAACTTCCCTGGTAATTCGTGTTTACATATTGAGGGCCGAAAATAGCTATGTTGTCAGGGCCAAATACCTCTACCTGAACCCCGGAATTTTCGTCGCCTTTAATCATGCCGGCAATCAAAATCTTCCCGTTGAAATTTTGTGAGAGTGAAGAACTCAGCTGGAGGTCCTCAGAACGATCAATCAGGTTTACGACCCGCATAGTGACGGAATTACCATTGCCGTTGGTAGGAACTTCAACTTTATACATACCGGTTTTCAGTCCGGTAGTATCAAAGACCGTCCTGAACGTATAATCAGACTGCACATAAACGATTTTACGTTGGATCTCGGTCGTCGTTGTCAGCTGGTAATAGAGCACTATATCAATTGGAGTTCCGATACCAAATGTGGTCGTCCCATTCACTATGAGGGGTTTTCCTACGGGAAGTGTATCCGGAGCGTTAATGTTTACCTGGTATGCTGAGGCTAATCCCGAGAGAAAGAGAAGTCCCATCAACAGCAGGACGAACTTTTTCATCTATATACGTTCAACTAGTATGATGTTAATGATTTCTGAAATGACAGAACGTCCCATTGCGCACTGGAGAGGACAGGAACGGTATGGCAATGAATTACTGGAAAGTCTGACTATTATTTTTAAGAGTGGTGGCTGTTCATGGTCAAAATGCAGGATGTGCAGTTATCGTCACGAACGATATTCAGGTCAACAACCTGCAGATATTCTCTCCAGGTACCTCAGTGCCCAACTGTCCTGGGTGTTGAACCATTATAACTTCGAAGAATACCAGATGGTTAAGATCTTTACTTCCGGGAGTTTTTTCGATCCTCAAGAAATACCCCCCGGGTTTCTTTATGAGGTAGCAAAAACCTTCAAAGGAAAGCTGATTATCGCAGAAACACGTCCTGAATTTATCGAAACTGAAGTCATTTCGCGTTTTATTGATACAATTGATAATGGTAACTGGAAAATACCCCTTTATTGCGCGATCGGACTCGAAACAAGTAATGACCGCATCAGGGAAAAGAGTATCAACAAAGGTTTTACTTTTTCTGATTTTATAAAATCTGCCGAAATATTACATTCAGCAGGCGCTGGAGTCAAGGCATATCTCCTCTTCAAACCGCTTTTTTTAACTGAATCAGAAGCCATGATCGATATGAAAATTTCTATAAAGGAAGCGATGACCTACGCAGATATCATTTCCATGAACCCTTGTACTGTCCAGCGTTATACTGAACTGGAATATTACTGGAAACGAGGTGCGTATCGTCCACCTTATCTCTGGAGTGTACTCTCTCTGCTTATGGATGCTCCTGTTCATATTACCTGCGATCCTCTGGGGGGAGGTCAGAAACGGGGACCTCATAACTGTGGCAAATGTGATTATGAGATTGTCAAAGCTATCCGTGACTATTCTCTTAACGCGGACCGTGACCTGATCCGGACCATGCTTGAAATTCCGTGTAATTGTAAAAAAGAATGGGAATATGTTCTCTCGTCAGAAAAAAATTATTGCTTGCCATTGACCCTATGAAAGGTAATGAAACTGATTCATCCCGATGATAGATAACCAGTCTCTGTTTTTACAGGATCCTGACCGTTTGATCGGGAAATTTATCGTGTTTTGTGAGATCGGAATATTGTGTTGTTGCACTCCTGAGAATGCTGATTTGCGGTAGTAAATCATTTAACAAAGCCATTGTATTGTAAAGTAGCAGTATTTTGAGTTAATTTAACCATCATGTCCTGACACCGGTTTAGTGGTGCAGGGAAGAAAATTTTATTTTTTTGCTGTTTTGCATTGAAGCTCAAGTTGTTTTACCAAAAGGGGGAGAAATGTTCCCGCATCAGATACAATGCCAATAGCCTGGGTCGTACCACGATCCATAAGTTTGGTAAGGGAAGTCGGATTAATATCAACACAGACTGTTTTTACATTTGAAGGCAGGCAGTTGCCTACTGCGATAGAATGCAGGAGCGTCGCAATCATAAGCACCATGCTGCAGCCTTCGATATGAACTCTCATGGTATCCTGCGCTTCCATAACATCTGTTATAACATCGGGGAGCGGACCGTCATCTCGAATTGAACCCGCAAGAACAAACGGGACATTATTCATGATGCATTCATACATAATGCCTCCTTTAATTACACCTTTTTCCACTGCTTTTTTTATAGAACCGGCACGTAAAATTTCGCTGATCGCGTAAAGGTGATGTTTGTGGCCTCCCATGACTGGTTTCCCTGTAGAGATATCCATCCCTAAAGATGTTCCATAGAGATTGTATTCAATATCGTGCGTCGCGAGAGCATTTCCTGCAAACAGGACATCAATGTATCCTTTGCGGATCATTTCAGCAAGCGCAGTATCCGCCCCGGTATGAATTATGGCAGGTCCTCCAACAATGGCAATCCTCCCTCCTTTCCTGCGGACATCAAGTATTTCCCGTGCGATCTGCGCAATTAATGTCTCGCTTGGGCGTTCAGGGGAAACAGTACCATGCATGAATTCAAAGGTGCTACTTTCTCTCGGGCGTTCAGGATAACTGACACTCACTCCCTGCTCTCCAACAACGACTAACTCATCTTTCTTTATTTTTCCAAGCGCCACTGACCGGGCAATCTTATTTACCGGATCGACAACAATCAGAAAATCCATCTCAATTGGGAAGACCGGGAGCCATTTCCCGTCAAATTTCACCTGGGTGGGGTTGTTGCTTGTTGTGTAGAAGCCCCGGGGTACGACGCGATCCCATTCTGCCGGAACAAGACAGACATCTTTTATTTCAACAGGTCTGGCTCCGAGCCGGTGTAGTTCTGATAAGATCGAAAGAAGTTTTTCCCTGCTGGATGCGGCAATACGGAGGCGGGCATAACTGGGGTCGGTTTTTTTCTTACCAATATCGAATACGAGAATCTCGAAATTCCCCCCCATGTCCATGACCCTGTCAAAGAGCTGGGTCATAACACCGGAATCGATGATATGACCCTTAAGCTCTATCTCCTGCGATTCGCCCATAATATACTGATCTTGGGTGATGCCCCTTAATATGCATTCCTGCCCAATATTGGCAGAATCGCGCTTGAATTGAATACTACGGGCATAAAATGGGAGGTTTGACAGCGGGTCAGATCCAGATTTTTATGTTCTCATTCCGGTGAATTATTATTTTTTCTTTTTAAAAAATCTTCAGCTGCGGCCAGATCAGCACGGGTATTTACATTCAGAGCAAGGCCGGGATCATGGATGAGGAGACATACTTCCTGTTGAGGCTGCTTTATTATATCCCCCCGGAGGATGTTCACTCCAGCCGGATAAGCCTCAATTCCGTCGATTGTTCCAAGATATGGCAAGTCCCGACTGAATCCGGGAAAAAGATAGGAGGGAACCCACGAGGAGCATGCTTCTTTTCCCGACAAACGATATGATTCAGCAATGAACTGGATACTTTTGCAGGTTACACAGGGTATGTCAGATACGCAAACAAAAACCGGGTGATGTTCACCAAGGGTTTGAACCGCTTGAATCGTATCTTCAATAAATCCTCTTCCATCTGCATGGCAGCGTTCGATTCCATTCGCCTTGCACCATTCAAATGTCATCGGAGTCTGGGGTGAAGTCACAACAACTGGATCAAGTCGAGCTGCAGTCAAGGCACGGTGGACATAGGAAATCATTGGTGCACCGTAAATCGAAACCAGTGGTTTTTCACCTTTATTAAGCCGGGTCCCCCGGCCTCCTGCCATGATTAAAGCAAGCATGCTGTCAGTGCCTCAAGAAGAACCCGGTTTTCATCCCGTGTCCGTACGGCTATCCGAATACATGATGGCAGACCGAAAGAAGAGCAGTTGCGTACAAGTATATTTCCGGATGACAGTGAGGAACAGAGTGATGCGACATTCTTTCCACAATCTACAAGAATATAATTAGCGGAAGACGGGTTACAGAAGAGGCCAAGATGGTCGACTTCAGATGAAAGCCATTCCCGTTCCCGGGCGATTGCAGCCCTCGATTGAACAAGTTCGCCAAGATGATCGAAAGCCTCCATCGCGTAGGCTTCGGCAAAGGCATTTACACTCCATGGGGGGCGGGCGACTTCGATCATGTCAATAAGATCAGGATCACCAAAACCGTATCCGAATCTGATTCCGGGAATTGCAAAACTCTTGGTAAGTGAATGAAGTACAAAAAGATGTGGATCGTCGACATCTACCATACTCTGTGCAGGATCAGATAATTCTATAAAAGCTTCATCACAAAAAAGCAACCCATCCTGCAATGTTATTTCCTCAAGAAGATCCTCTATCTCACTTTTTTTCTGCAAAATCCCTGTCGGGTTATTGGGGTTGCACTTAAATATTACATCCGCATCGTGAAAATTTCCAACCCTTTCCGCCCCGGCCAGGTTAGAGGATAGTTCATATTCACCAAATGTTGGAGTTTCGGTAAAAAACTTTTTTTTACAGCCTTTAAGAAAAACCGAACAGAAAACCCTGATTAGTTCAATGGATCCATTACCGACGCATATCTCCTCAGGAGTCCGGTGGAAAGTTGTCGCAATTTTCCCTTTTAATTCATCATATCTATCGTCAGGATAGAATGCCAGGTACTCAGGATCACAATTCCATTCGAAGAAAGGTGGAAATGGATTAATGCTCGCGCTGAAATCAAGTACTTTTTTTCTGGATTTTTCGTGCTCCCGCTTACCGGTGCCCCCATGAACCTCGCGTTGTGGAAAACCAGTGACCAAAATAATCCCTATTTCTCTGAAATATTTGGATTAGATGTTTTAAATGTGTTTTGAACGTGTCAGACAAACAAACAAGAAGGTTTTTATAGATTAATGTTTTATTTTGATGCATCTGGTTTAGTCAGACACAAGCATTCTCTTTGTCTGACATATGAGTGACAAATGTCAGACATATGTCAGAAAATTGGAGAACAAACGATGATGCAACGAATCACACTCCGATTGCCCGAACAGCAAATCAACTGGCTCCAGCAGATGGTAGACTCGGGTGAATACCCAAATTTATCAGAAGCTGTACGCGCTGCGGTCCGTGAATTAGTTGAAAAACGTGCAAGCCGTGTCATGAAGGATAGCGACCAGGTTTCATTCAAGGTATGAGAGGGTTTACATGCAGAGCATAATTAATGATGCGTTAAAAAACGCCGAACTCGAAAAAGAGCTGAACAAACCAGGTTCAGCAAATGCAATGGAAGATGACTTTGTCGGTCAGCCGAGAATTGTTATCGTTGGTTGCGGTGGTGCCGGTAATAATACCGTAAACCGAATCCACCATATGGGAGTTTCCGGGGCAGAAACAATTGCAATCAACACTGACAAGCAGCACCTGGATATGATTCAGGCAGACAAACGTATCCTGATTGGCAAATCCCTGACAAAAGGTCTCGGAGCCGGGGGTTACCCAGACGTCGGCAAAAGGGCTGCCGAGATGGCACGGCCAACACTCGAAGCAGTCCTTGAATCAGCCGATCTGGTTTTTATCACAGCAGGTATGGGAGGAGGTACAGGAACTGGTTCTGCACCTGTCGTAGCATCGATTGCAAAGGAGCAGGGTGCGATCGTTGTCGGAATGGTAAGTTATCCGTTCCAGGTTGAAAAAGCGCGATTGATCCGTGCTGAAGAAGGTCTTGAGGCACTGGCATCAGCTTCAGATTCGGTAATTGTCCTTGATAACAACCGGTTGAAGAATTTTGTCCCGAACCTCCCGCTTGGGCAGGCATTTTCAGTTATGGATCAACTTATTGGTGAAACCGTTAAGGGTATTTCAGAAACAATTACGGAACCCTCGCTGATTAACATTGATTACGCCGATGTCCGGGCGATAATGTCGAAGGGCGGCGTCGCGGTCATGCTAGTTGGTGAAAGCAAACAGCAGAACAAGGCAGAAAGCGTTGTTCGTGAATGCCTGAGTAATCCCATGCTGGACATTGATTACCGTGGTGCAACCGGAAGCCTGATCCACATCACTGGAGGAACTGATCTTACGCTTCAGGATGCAGAAGAGGTAGCAACGTCACTTACTTATGAACTCGATCCGCACGCAGATGTGATATGGGGCGCACGTGTCAGGAATGATATGGAAGGCAAGATCCGGGTTCTCGCAATCATGACCGGTGTAAAAAGTGCACAGATTCTGGGAACTCGCCAGTCATACAAAACGATGATTGCTGACATTGAGAACAAGCGTTCAAATCCAAAGGCAGTTGAGATGCCCCAGAACAGAAGAAGCGGCAAGGACCAGCCCAGCGGTGGTGGAGTCCTGGAATGGGTCGGTTAAATCTCGATCGAAACTTTCAAAATCACAATAAACCTTCCTAAAAGGTAATTCCGCTGATCCAGGGAATGTTGAATTTTCCAAAACCAGCGGTCATCATAAACTAAGAAAAGATTCATTCAGGGAGTTAAAGGGAACTCCTTAAAGCAAACCCCTTTTTGTCAGATTTTCCAAATATATTCTGGTTAATTATTCTAGAGCGGATTGTTTACAAAATATTTTTATCGAATTCAACGGCGAAACGCTTAATAATCCTACCCGCCTTTAAAATATAGTACATTCGACCAATCCTTCGTTGGGAGGATGGGGACGACACCATGGGAACTGGTGTCTCCCGGTACCGGGAGTTGAACATCATGAACAGTGTGTTGAACAAAGCCTCCTTTCCGGAGTCTTATCAGAATTCCGCGCTTGTCTCCTTTTCTGGTGTTTTCCGTCCTGCATCCTGTATGCAGAGTTGTCCTGTGAGAGATCAAAGAGTCAATACAAAACTCTTTTCGAACGTTTTACTCCAACACACGATATCCTGCTCCCTGCATTGGAATCGATGAGGTGTGGTAACGCATGTTGAACGACCTGATGGAAAAAAGAAAGAAGATACTTGCCGAGTCTGAAGAACATAAAAACCGCCGCAATGAACTGAATGCTTCAGCAAGTAAGTTTGCACGTGAACGAAATACCCTTAACAATCAAACGCGGGAATTTGTGGAAGATGCACAAAAAAACAAAGATCTCCGTGATAAATCTAATCAGGATGTTCTTGATTTAAAGGCACAGCGTAATGAGCTGAATGATAAGGCAAATGTCCTTTTTGAAGATATCGAAGGATTTAAAAAAGAACATGGTACCCTGAAAAACCGGGGCATCAAGGAACTTCAGAAGCAGATTGAATATATGGAGTACCGCCAGCAAACTGAAGTCTTTACTACTGATAAAGAGCGGGAGCTGATTGAGAAAATCAAGCAGATGATGAGCCAGGTGCGGGAACAGGAAGCAGAACTTGAGCAGAACAAGGAGATGCGGACAAAGGTGACGGAAGCCCGTGATTTTCGGAAGCTCGCATCCGATATTCACGCAAAAGTAACTGAGTTCGCCGAACTTGCCCAAAAACACCACGATCTTATGGTTGAATCCTACCGGAAAGCAGACAAATCCCGTGAAGCAGCCGATGCAGCACACAAGAGTTTTGTTGAGGCTCAGGAATCTGCTGATTCCGAACACAAGTCCTTTATTTCCTGCCAGAAAGAACTCCGTGATTACGATAAGGTAATTTCAGGACTGCGTAAGAAGACGAAGAAAGTCAAGGTAACAAAAGAACAAAAAGCGGTACGAAAAGAAGCAGAAAGCCTCTTTAAGAACTTCAGGGCGGGAGAAAAACTCACGACCGATGACATACTGCTCCTCCAGCGTTCAAAACTTATCTGATATTTTTTTTAATTTGCAGTGTTCGTATTTTTTCCGTTAATGAGCATTAAGCATTGGCCCCCAGATATTCTATTATTTTGTCAGTGGTTTTATATCCAGATTTAACCAACAATTAAATCATTAGCAGCAAGGCTGGATTGGATAACCTTTATCGGTGAAAATTTTTGCAAAAAAAGTATTTTGGGTGAATCTACAATTATTGGGGAGACAATTCTGATAATGACTATGGGTCGCACATTAGTCCTGAGTGTTGACAGGGACGATGATATCGGGTGGAAAGCAAAAGTTGAAAGTCCGGTGATAGGTCGGGCTGCATGCCTGAAAGCTGCAAATACCCTGGCTCTCGCCGATCCCGAGGATTCAGATGTTAATGCTATTTTTTCTGCAGTCAAGATTTTCGACGAGTTGACTGAGAAAGGAGAGGACACAGCAATAGCAGTAATTGCGGGAAACCATCTCCATATGATCGAAGGTGACCGCAGGATTGCATCGTCACTTGAACAGGTAATCCAGGAGACCCTGGCAACAAATTGTATTCTGGTGACAGATGGGGCGGAAGATGAATATGTTATTCCTATTATTCAATCTAAACTCCCTGTATCAAGTATCCGCAGGGTCATAGTAAACCAGATGCCCAATCTGGAAGGCACCTATTATATTCTGAAAAAATTTTTGGATGACCCTAAGGTTTCCCGTATGGTATTTATCCCCATCGGACTTGCGATGATGCTTTATGCCACCGCATACCTCCTTGATTATCCGGGTGTCGCGACGATCATTGTTGTTGGTGTAATCGGATGTTATCTGCTTTACCGGGGATTTGGTTTTGATGAAATATTTCACAGTATTATCGATGCACTCCGGATATCTTTATCCAGAGGAAGATTCTCATTTGTCACCTACACAACCACGATTCTTCTCATTATCATCGGATTTGTCATCGGTTTTATTAATGTTCTGAAATTTTATTCAGCGGACAGTAGTCTGGGGATTCTCCTGTACCTTGCGACATTCCTGTACGGGGCAATTGAATGGTTAATTATAGCAGGTCTGGTTACCTCAATTGGTGTTATCATCGATGTGTATGCAAATGAACGTGAAGGGCTCGGCAAAGTGATCGTTTTCCCGTTTTTTGTTATTGCTGTAGGTCTCATCCTCTACAGTGCAAGTGTTTTTATTATTATGGCATTAAGTGGCGGAGTACCCGATTCACCTCTATCCGCGGATGTCACGACCAACACGATCCTCTATTCTACCATCATCGGTATAGTATCGGCAATTGTTGGTGTAATTGTGCAATTTTTTATCAACAGAAAGATAACGGAACTTCGCAAACAGGAAATTATAGAAGTTATGTAACTTTTCGGGAAAATAATTTCACTATGTTATTCCTCCCTCAATCTTTTTCTGAACAATAAATTTCCCCGATCAATTTTCTGGAGCCAGCTCCTTGCAGATCCCCAGCTGAATGACTGGTCCTGAACTCATGACTAATCCTTATGAATTCGCTTCACAAAACCAATCCAATAGACCAGAAAAAAATCAGAATTCTGCAGAAAATTTGATATTCTCGGTATATATCCCTTTATCGGAGACAGAATGGTCTTTTACCTCTTAACCCCATGTCGTTTTTGCAAAAATGTGTATAATCTGATATCCGTCAATCCAATCGGTGTGAATTTCTCACTCATTGGAGAATTTTTCTATTATGAATACATATCTGAAAAAAAATTAAATTGACTTTACCAGAACTTATGAAATCCGGTAACTGAGATTATCTGATAGTTTTTCTTTCGGAAACTACATTTGCCTTTGCGGTTTCCTGCAAAACCCGGGAATCCGTTGCGAAATATCCCATTCCTCCGGGAAACTCTTTTGCGGTGGTAAAATTTCTTGTTGCCTGGGGTGTCGTGACAGAAAGAAGGGGAATTGCCACATTAAACGTGTGAGACGGGTACCAGAAGATTCCATTTCCATAAGAAACGGCAGCATTTTCAACTGTAAAATCGGCACTGGAAAGATCGATACGATTCATTTGTGCATCATTATAATTAAGAATCTTCATTAGCTTATTCTTGAGATCCTGCTTTCCCAGGAGAAAGAAAATGAAACGTGTCCCTTCGTCTACTTTGTAATTTACATGAATAATAGCACTTTCATTATCGAGTTTAATCCTGACATCCTGAACAGTAATATAACTATACCGCTCCTCCTGCGCAGCAATAACAGGGGCCGCCATGCCGACAATAAGAAGAAAAAACAACACAACAGCAGAAATTCTCATTATAGGGTACTTTTGTGAACGCCCCATAAATTGTTTTGGGTTATATCCTTAATTTTTCCGAATATTTACACAGTTTGTTTAAATTCTCTCTCAAAAGAGATTGAAAAAAGGATTATTTGTTATTTGCAAGAACAATTTCGATCGAAGAAACATTTGTTTTCCCCGAATCAGTATCAATAATTTCGGTTGAAGTAATAATTTCTTTTTTCGTCACTCCGTCAAGAAATCGGTTAAGAGCTATCTCTGCGGTATCAACAGCACGTGATATTGCCTTTCCTCTCGCTTTGATTGCAACCTCCTCAGCCCCGTTGTTAAACTGCGTGATAACTGCAAGGACGTAGTTCATAACGGGTTTGTTACCCACGAATACTGTATTCTCTTTCTGCTGTTGCATTGTATGTTCCCCAGGTTATAGATATTTCTTTTTCGTTATCAGCTCTGCATTCAGTATACTTGCCCCGGCGGCACCGCGAATCGTATTATGACCCATCGCAACAAACCTAATGCCTTCCCGAAGCCTGCCTACCGATACAGTCATTCCTTTTCCACGCATACGGTCAAGGCGAGGTTGCGGACGGTCTTTTTCGTCGTC
>PMDE01000010.1:0-1490 GCA_003154335.1 Methanoregula sp.
CCGTGTCTGCCATACATGATCCTGTCAGATCGATATATAAAAAGCTGGTGGAAGCGAAGAAAAAGTTCGGGAGAAATGTGGTCAGGATTCCGAATCTTTAGTTATGTGTATCCTTACTGATACTTACAACTTGAAAATTCTCTAAAAGATAATTTTTTTGTGACCTGCACGGAATTGCAATGCAGCCAATGTGAAAGTATAAGCAATATCTCGCCCAATGCGGAGTTCGTTGCGTGATTCACGGAGCTTTTCGCTATGTTTTTCCCGAAACTTTTTTTGAGAATTTTACTGGAAAGGAAATCTTACTTTTTATCAGCCCGCAAACTCTCATGAAGGAGGAACAAACCTCCGACTACACCATACAGGAAGCCGACAAATGCCCCTTTGATTCCATCAAAGAACCCAAAAAAAATGGTACCCCCAAAAACAATCGGCCAGAACCAGAATTTCGCTCTTTTGAANNTTGTGTTTTCATATATATTTATTTTTCTTTTTTAATTTTTTCATTTTAATTAACGCAATTTGATTTTTAACCAAAATTCTGTCTCCAATTGCAGTCTCACTCTCGTGTATTTTTAATAATCGTTTGGGGTGTGAAATCCAGCATTTTTTACTATTTTTCCTGAAGGTTTCCATGACCCGTGAGTGACTGAAGGTGAGCCAGATCAATCTTCTTAAGCCTGACATAATTCTGAAATTTGAACGAATCTTGAAATGAATGACAGATGTCCGGAACGGCAGGAGCTCACCCTCTGATTATAATGTAGCCTTACCTCCCGCCATTGGGCACCAGCACTCATTCCGGACAGTTGTGGCCTTTACCCCCGCAGGAACACGGCAATCCCATGAATGAGAGCTTTCATTAGTTCAGCCAAAAATATTCCATACGTCATTTTCAAGTCCGCGGGACGTCCCAAACTTAATATCCGCTGGAGTAAAATTCCATTGTATGACACCGATTGAAGAGCAGGAGCAACGGCGACCGCGCGAAAGGCATGAACGGCATTTTTTCATTCCTGCTGGAGTCCTCATGGGACTTGGTATTGGACTTATTGCCGGTTACCCCGGGCCGGGGATACTTATCGGGCTCGGGCTTGGTTTCCTTATCCAGGCTCTGATCAGGCCGGTCGCTGGTACTTCGCCGGATTCAGCCGCACCCCACAGCGGGCACCACAACTATATTTCCCTGCTGATTGGAATATTCCTGGTTGTCATCGGGATCAGCATTATCTGGTCACCTGTAAATCTCTGGCCTTATATCATCGGAATATTCCTGATACTGCTGGGAATCGTGTTCGCTGCAAAAAGTCTAGGCAAAATCAGATGAATTTCTCACTTTTTTTATAATTTGAGCGTATTCTTTTCCTTTATGGGATCATAGCTGAATACTCCGTCGCAGAATCGCTGCACATCGCACCCTTTTGTATTCTCTCAAAAACTTAACTATAATCCACTGGCAAAAATTATAAAAAGCATATAAGCCACAAGGC
>PMDE01000010.1:1505-6016 GCA_003154335.1 Methanoregula sp.
TATACTCTTGGATGTTATCGTGCGATGAAGGAGGAGAGCGACGCGATCACACCGGAATCAATCGATGTGTCCGCATCGGATCTGGTTGTGATTGGTACCCCCGTATGGGCATTCAAAGCAACGCCGGCGATCAACGGGGCAATCGCATCGCTCAGGGGATGTAACGGGAAAAAAGCAGTTATCTTTGCAACCTGTGGAAGCTCGGCAAAAGATACTCTCCCTATACTGAAAAAAGCCCTTGAAGGAAAAGGTGTGATTGTTGTCGGGCAGTTCGTGTTCAACAGAAAAGAGATAGAGGATGGACAGAAGATCAAAGTCCTCATTGACAGCATTATTGCGGCAAAAAACCGTTGACTCTGTTGTCATTATGAATAGTAAAAATACCAACAGGGAACCTGTGAAAACCCTGTCCAGGTTGCCGGGAACAGAAGACCGGTATACCCGTCCCCATTACCGCCGGCTTTTCGACGGGGTAATTGGGAGATATTCCAGCGGCACTGAGGATCATTCATTCGTCGCCACCTCTCCTTCTCGCGGGAGCAAAAATTGCATGGTACCAGAAAAAAGCGGGAGTCACAAGGCAGGAATTCGAAAGACAGGGGCTTTTTGTCCGACCCCCATGCCATTGAGATCGATCCTGAGGTGCAGTTGAACCGGAACAGAGAGAGCGTGATTCCTCTCGCCATAACCATGAACATCCGTTCTAATCAGCAGACCCGGCCGTCTGCCGCGGTTCGTGCTCGGCCGGGGCGCCGTTCCCGCCACCCGGCGTCATCATGTGGACTCCCGTCATGGGCTGGTCTCGCACCGACATACCGGAATGTCCAAAGGCTCCGGCCGATCAATGTGCCGGACGTGCGTTGACGATTTGACCGCAGGTTCGTCCGCCCGCGATCGTAACCCGGTCGATTCAACCTTGGGGCCCGGTGCCAGCCCGCGATCCAACCCCCTAATCGCATCCTCAAAGATGCGGGGCGATGGCTGCAATGACGAGCAAGCCGGCGACGGAGTTCAAGGCGATGTGTACGACCATGCCGAGGTACACGTTTCGGCGCCATCGCACCGCGTACGCGACGGGGAGGATCGCGGCGAGCCGCGAGAAGAGCTGCGCGGGAAGCCAGAAGTGGTAGAGGCTGAAGAGGAAGACATTTGCGAGGGGCGCCCATCGTCCGAGCCTACCCAGGCGGGGCAGGAGCCAACCCCGGAAGTAGAGCTCCTCGACGATGGGCTCGGCGACGCCGTTCAGAAACATGTAGGCGCCGAGGGTGATGGTCCACGCCGAGGTCGAGTAGAAGCCGAAGGTGACGACGTCGATTGGCTTGCCGGCTAGCGGTTGGAGGCCATCCCCGATCGCGTGCCACGCCGGTAACCACGCCGAGAGTCCTTGCCCCATGATCCCGTCGACCGTGGCCATGATCACGCTCAGAAGAATGGCAGCGACGAGTAGTACCGGGACGAGCCACGCCCATGAGTGCCACGGAAGGGGCTCCCGATACGGGATGAGCGTCTCGCCTGTGGCACGTGCGCGACCGTGCGCCAACCACAGGATTCCGAGCTCGACCGGCAGGATGACGAGACCCGCGGCGAGGAGGAATGCAGCCAGACCCGGATACCCAGCTTCCTTCACGGGCCCGGCGAGGAGTATATAGGCCGCCACGCCGAGCGCACCAGGCAGGAGGTGCAACACAACGATCAACGACAGCTCGGGGACCCTTGCTGCGGGGATCACGTCCCCCGAAGTCGGGCTTCCTCGGGCACACAAAAATAACATGATAAAACCAGAATGGATCTTTTAAAAAAATGTTTTTTAGTTAACAACGATGGTCATCGAAAATCTGGTCTCGTTTCCGGTCAATGGTTCCCACGAGCGGTTGTAGACTCCTTCAATCTTCTGCCCTCCCTTTGCAATGGCAGAGATATCCCAGATATGGGTTCCTCCGGATCCAACTACTTTCCCCGTCGTGTCTGATGGCACGTAGATATCGCTCATCACCTTCAGTCCGGGAGTAGTAGTAAGGTTCCATTTGTATCCGGTCGAGGGATTTTCCTGTAATTTTACCGTGATGACGTTGCTCTGGTTTACCGATATGGTGGCGTTGTTCTGCTCCTCGGTTACAACAAAGTAACCTGCCGGTACTGCTGTCCCGACCGGTGTCGGCTGCGTTGTCTGGTTTGCGGGTTTTTCTGTGCCCGTGCATCCCGCGAAAGCAACTGCAACCGCGAGAAGACAGACAATACAGGAAATGAGAATGCATGTAGCAGAATTCATAATACCTCTCGATTTTCTTACTGCTACGTAAGTAGGCAGAATGCGTATTTATGATTTTATCTGACTGCGAAAAATTTCGGAGTTATTGACAATCCGGGATTTTCAAAAATCCCCAGAGGCAGTTAATTCTGAAAAGACGGTGGACTTTTCCGGTTCAGCTATCGGTACACTTTTTCTCGCAATCCTGCGGATGGTGTAGTACAATCCTGAGCTAAAGTCTGCGTATGCTCCCCATACTCAGACACTTCACGCCGTCATGCATGGCGTTCGGATCACTTTTTGATTAGTGAGGCATTTTTCCCGGCACGAAAAAAGAAAATAATCCTGATAAAGCAGTTTTAACACTGCATCTGAAGAAAAAGGAAGATTCTGTAGCGAGAACCCATGGGAGGGTTCTTCATGTCGCCATCACCTCCAAAACCGGTCTGTTCAGGCCATACAGGCTCTGCCGGGCGTCCGTGAGATAATGGTTCTTGACAAGAACGTTCTCCTCTTTTAACCTGCTGAGTGCATATCGTACGGTCCGTGACGGCAACGAAGTCTCGCGGATGAGATCCTTCTGAGTGAGCTGTCCTGTGGTCTCCAGAACTTTGTATACGAGCTTTACCGATGGCGGCAGGTGCCCGATCCGTGCTGTTCTTACATCATTGGCGTTGGTATTTGCGACAAAAACGATACCTCATAGTGGATCACCAAAAAAAGGTACGACTTCACAATTGTTAAGTATTTCGATCTTTGTATTCCGGATCCGACTGCAATAACATGATACGGAAAGCCCTGTTCGATAAAAATTAAAAAAAATCCGAAAAAGCCGCCAGACAAAGGAAAATTTTTCGAAACGAATTGTGAAAAGGTTAAATTTCTTTGAGAGTTCCCCGTTGCTTGACAAAGCGGTCCCAGTTCCATGGTTCATCAAGCACTGAAATCTCGACATTTTCGATCCCGCATACACCGAGAACTTTTCGTTTCACCTGTTCAGACAGGTGATCGACAAGCGGGCAGGTCTTGCTGGTGAGAATCATGTCAATATGGACACTGTTTTCATGAACCCGTATCTCTTTAATCAGGCCGAGGTCAACAATGTCAATTCCCACTTCCGGATCGATCACTTCTTTCAAAGCCTCACGAATCTGGGTTTCACAGACAGAACTTTCCCGCAGGGCCGCCGCCTCTGGTGTCGGGAGGGATTGTTCCATTATACGGATACGGTCTTCGAGTCGGTTCTGGCGGTCAAGCAACCTGCTTACGACCCTGAGCATCGGGTCAGGCATGGCTTCTGGTTCGTCTGCCAATTTTACCCCACACTCCGGCCCGGCGATCCTGCCTGGAACGCCAACAACAGTGGCCCCGGGGGGTACAGATCTAACAACTACAGATCCTGCACCAATTTTTGCACTCCTGCCAATCCGTATCGGTCCGAGCACGATGGCACCGGATCCAATAATTACTCCATCCTCAATTGTGGGATGACGCTTGACATTTTCGAGAGCTGTTCCTCCTAGTACGACTCCCATGTAGATTAATACGTCATCCCCCACTTCCGCAGTTTCCCCGATCACGACACCCATACCATGATCGATGAATACTCTGCGGCCTATAGTCGCCCCGGGGTGGATCTCGATGCCGGTCAAAAATCTGCTGATATGGGAAAGGAACCGTGCAGATAATTTCAACCGGTGAGTCCAGAGCCAGCGCGCACGGCGGTGGAACCAGAGGGCGTGCAGGCCGGGGTAGCAGAGGAGGATCTCCATGGTGGAACGGGCAGCGGGATCTTTTAAGAAAATCGCATGGATATCTTCTCTGAAGTTATCAAAGGTCATAGAGATCTCTCTTATACATCAAAGAGGTCAGGGATACTTAAGTATCGTTCGCCGGTGTCCGGAAGAATTACAACAATCATTTTACCCTGATTTTCGGGACGTGCTGCTATGGCAAGTGCCGCAAATGTCGACGCACCGCTGGAGATCCCGGCGAGGATGCCTTCTTCTCTTGCAAGTCTTCGGGTAGTTTCGAATGCGTCCTCATTTTTCACACGGACAATCTCATCGATCAGATCACTCCGGTACACTGTGGGCACAAAACCTGCCCCGATACCCTGGATCCGGTGGGCCCCGGCCGATCCCCCTGAGAGGACTGGCGATTCTTCGGGTTCGACCGCGATTGCGCGAAACAAAGGTTTTCTTTGTTTTATCACGTCTGCAATACCAGTAATGGTACCTCCCGTTCCTACACCTGCAACGAC
>PMDE01000097.1 GCA_003154335.1 Methanoregula sp.
GTTGTAGCTGCACCGTTCGGAAACGCTGCAATAAGATCTGCCGGGGTTTTGATCGGGAACTTCGCTGCCGCAAGAGCTCCGGAAATCTGTGCATGGATTTGTTCCTTAACTGATTTGGTCATATTCTTTCACCGGCTAACCATTGTGTTATTATAGATATATACTTGGAGGTCATAAAAATATACAGATTGGCATTAGTGTAGAAAAATGACCTGAATAGTCATAAGCATACCCAATCAACAACTGGATCAGAAATTTATGGGAGCAGCACTGGGAACAATGACCGAGATCCGCGAATTGAAGACGGAGATCACCGGACTACGGACCGATCTAAAACGATTCGTAGAGCGGGCAAACCAGCAGCACGTCGACATGGTGCTCAGTGATGTGAAGAAGGAGTACGCCGGTGTGTTCGCAGATCACCAGGTCGGCACCGCGAAGACCGATCTCTCCGCCCGCATGGTCGAAGACTGCGGGATGCGGGAAAACTGCTTTGAGTTGTTCATGGAATTTTTACAGAATTCCGCCCGGCACATAAAGGACGGCGAGATCTCGGACGAGCTCATCCAGTCGTACCGGAAGCAGATGAAGACTCTCAGGAAAAAGGGCCCGTACGATCACTGCGACACCTGTTTTTGGGAGGTCGGCCGGCTTTTCGAAAAACAGGTCGAGCTGATGCAGACGCTCGGTATCTATAAGAAAAGTCCCGGAACGGAAGATACCATCGCAGAAATTCCGGATGAATCCGTGGTGAAGGAGCTCCTCGAGCCTGTTGCGAATATTCAGCGTTTCCAGATTCTCAAAGCTCTTACCGTCCAGACGCGGACATTCTCCGACATCTCCAAGATGACCGGGCTGCGTGGCGGAAATCTCCTGTTCCATATCAAAAAACTCGCCGATAGCGGCATGATCCTCCAGCGCCATGAGAGAGGGGATTACATTATCACGGAAAAGGGCCACAAGACCATGACTGCGATAGCGGAATTATACCGTGCACTTTAGTCCCGGCGGGGTCTCGTGAGAAAATCCTGGCTATCCTTTGAGGACACATTTTTTTTGTAAATTCCAAATGAATGAATCCGAAATCCTGAAACGCCCTAGCCAGCCCGGAAAATAAATTGAGGGGGTGCTTCACTTTCTGGTATCGCAACAATTGTCCAATAATTCGCGATTACTCAATTTCAGGCCCTGCTGCCTGCTATTGATGGAGCATATCCTGTTGCCCTGAATGTCTTCTGAAATTTTCCCCGGCCTCACACGCCATCCGCAGAATCAGAACAGGTCTCTTTGCCCCCTTCGCAACCGAGAATGGGGTACTGTCATGCAAGAAACCCTCTATCCAGTTCTTTTCGTGAGCAGCCATAAGGATGAGTGACACGTTCTCCTCTTCAGCCAGAGATTCAATCTTTTCGACCGGATCCGCAACCCGGACGTGAACTACCCCACGGAAACCCGCCAGTTCCAGATCCTTCTGGATCTTCTCAAGCTCATCACGGGCGTGGAGGATTTCCTGATCGATCTCCTGTTTTGTATCTCCTTCAGTTACCACGTGCAGGAGAACAATTTCGCGGATCCCTTGCATTCCCTGGACAACGGAAAGCGTCTCCTGTGAAAGGTCCGTGAAATCCACTGGCACGAGTATTTTCGAAAAAATGTGTGGGCATATGTTCTCAAGTTTGTTTTCACTATCACTACCCGGGAGGCTTTGTCTCACGATGAGAACATGAGTGTTCATATGGTGCAGCAAATCATACGATACGCTGCCATGCAGGAGGGTATCGATCGAGGTCTTCTGGTGGGTACCCATGATCGTGAGCGAGACATGTTCTCGCTCTGCGACTTCAAGGATCCGCCGGGACATTGTTCCGCTGGTAATCGCATCGACATAGGTAACCACGTTCAGCCCTTGGTCTTCCAGGTAGGTTTTTTTCTCCTCCATGAGGAGTTTCGCATTCTCGCGTTCCGGCTCATGGGTCCAGCCTTGGATGGAATACTGGGTGGCATCGATGATGTTGAGCAGGACCACGTCCCTTATGCCGGGGATCTCAGTGATGCAGCTGAGCATCTGTTGCGCGAACTCTGAAAAATCTGTTGGGAAGAGAACTTTTTCAAACATTTATTTCACCGGGGTTGTGCAGTATCATGATCATGGTTACCTGCGGATGGAGTCCCGTTCACATCAGGTCATGGACATAGTTACCGTTCACGAAATAGTTAAGTATTTTTGTTTTGGGTTCTGTCAGGTTGTCGGCAGATCATACTGGGAGGTAAAAATGAAGAAATAATGGCTCTGTAGAAACCCTTGCATTCTCTGAAGAAAAATAGAATCAGAACGAGTTAAGGTACGGCGTCTCCTAACCTCGTAGCGAGGGACGCTTAAAATTGTGGATAGAATCATTTTAATTAGATCCTTGCATTCGTCAGGAATATGTCATGCCCAGAACTCTGGTTCTATACCATACCGAGAGTCCGGTCGCGATTGCAAAAAGAATGACGATAACTATAGTGAGGGCTGGTTGAATGTCAGGATGCACCACCATATTGAGGTATATAACCAGTCCCTCCAGAAGCGAAAGTCCGACTACCATCAAAATTAAGCTATGCTTCTTTTGCGTCATGCTAACTTCACATTACAATGTATACTCTGATAAAAGGCAGGGATACACCGTACTTTAGCTTTTTTGGAAGTTGTTTACTTCGAAGATATGGGAGATTTCTGCAGAACCGAAAGGAAATTCGTTTATAAAAGGTAACTGAGAATAAAAACGTGGTGAAAAGAGATGAAATACAGGTACAAAAGGCATATAACAAACACCCTTCTCTATGCAGTAATTATCACTGCCGTGTTTGCAATTGTTAAACAGTATACCTGTGGGGCAGTCTTGTTTTTGCCATCGTAAGTGTTGCCGCCTTAGCCGCTGACAGATATGTAGAAAACCAGCACCTGGCAGGAGATGAACAAAAAGAAACAACCACGAGGTAATTTTGTTTTTAATTCGGAAACCTGGCAGCGTAAAAACCGATATACCGGTTTGCTGACATTTATTTTGCCTCCTCGCTGGTTATTCGCATAACAAAGTAAGGGGCATTTTACCTTACTTTTGTGGTCAACAGATTACGTCGGTTCTCATAGGTTTTCTCCAGAGCCAAAATAATTAAAGTTGTGGGTACTACATTCGACTCGAGATCGTCATTATGATGAAAATACACTGGAATTTGATAATTGGGTTTTGGGCAGGAATTGCAGTAATAACCCTCATTAGTATTGCAAGAACTGCTCTCCACCAGAATCTCTACGAATATGATTGGTACATATTAATTCTTTCAATAATTGTGCTGGTTGTCGCATTGATTTTGAGAAACCGTTCAACAAAACAGTAATTTTTCCGCAGACTTGACCGTCCGGAAAGTAAATATGTATCTCACGACTTTTGAGAGCCTTCAGGAGGTACTGATCTGCCGACAAGTTTGTGAACCTGATTTTTGCAGGGATTATATGGAATGAAAAAATTGGTACAATTTCGGAACCATTCTCTCTTTCTCACATTTTCGTACAGGGTATTCCAGAATTTAGTATGATTGGAGTTAATCTGAGAAAAATTATTGTCGTGATCCATCCCGGATCGCCGTTTTCCCTTATTCCGGTTTTTCAATCCCCCTGGTCTTCGGCTATAGCCCATGACGGTTTTTTAAATTTCATGAAGACAAGCGGCGGTACCGCAAGCAGGAATGTCCCGATCAGCACAGACCCGACATAGAGAGGGGCATTCGGGAAAATTGCTGGGGGAATCAGACCAACGATAAATGCAAACACAACCCCAATTCCTCCAAGTCCTCCTACAATCCATATCCCTGCCATTCCGCCGGGGATCTTAAACGGTCGTGGCTGGTCCGGCTTACTGTACCGGAGCTTGATCAGGGCTGCGAATATCAGCACGTACATGATACACAGCAGTTCGACGGTCATTGCCGACATGATCCAGTACGCCTGGTTGACCGAGGGCAGAATGATGTACAGGAGTGAGATTGCAGAACCGATGAGTGCCTGGGTGACAAGGATTGCGACGGGCGATCCATACTTGTTGTGCCGGTTGAACATCGGGGGCATATTCCCGTCAAGGGCAACAACACCGAGACCTTTTGCGGGGCCGATAAGCCAGGCAGCGAGAAGGATCACACCGCCGATCGTTACCAGGACGGCCATTGGTGCGACCAGCCAGGGGAGATTCACCGCTTCAAAGAAGTACTGGATTGCCTGCATGACGCCGGAGGCGAGGCTGAGTTTCGCGGTCGGGATGACGAACGCGATGGCAAGTGTTCCGAGAACCGAGCAGAGGAAAATAATGATTGCCGAGAACGCAATCGCTTTGGGATAGTCTTTCTGGGGATTTTTGGTCTCAAGCGCATGGAACCCGGCCATCTCCATTCCGGCAAACATGAGAATGATCGTGGCGAAGAACGATAGTGTTGAAAAGTCGATTTTCGGGATCATTGCCCCTGGCGAAAAAGCGGGAAGTGCTGTTGAGGCCCCGGTAATTACCCACCAGACTCCGAAAAGGATGATGATGACGATCGGGACGATACTCCCCAGGATCACGCCGACATTGGAAAATTTTGCGGTCACATCGGGGCCAAAATAGGCAATGGCCGTGGTGCCCCAGAACACGATCATCATCACGCTGAGCATGTAGATCGGATTATTCGAAAGATCCGGCGTGATCACGAAGGCAAGAGTCGAGGCGATGAAGGCAAGCACCGTCGGGAACCACACAAGGTTGTTGGACCAGTCGCAGAAGATCGCGATAAATCCTCCTTTCTCTCCGAACGCCTTCTTTACCCAGTTATAGACACCTCCGCCTTCGGGCCACCCGGTGGCAAGCTCAGCACCGGCAAGGGAGATGGGGATGAGGAACAGGATAGTCCCGATGAGGTACCACCCGATACTCGACCACCCGAACTCTGCCATCGACGGGAAATTCCTGATACTCAGCACCGCGGCGACGTTGATCATCGCGAGGGCAAAGACGCCCAGTATTTTTATGCTGACAGGTTTTTTTGTCCCGGCAGCGTTTTTTGTTTTTACACCACTATCCTCGGTCATAAATCCTCCTTAATGCAGAAAATCCTGTACTCGCCATTCACGCACTCGACGCCATGAGTATCATGGGAAAAACCCGGGAACCGGGCATCAAAATTCTGCAATGCCAGCAGGTACTGGAGGACCGGCTCATCAGTACTTCCGGTCCTCTCGCCTGGCAGGAGCAGAGGGATACCCGGAGGATACGGGACTACACCGGTAGCAACGATCCGGCCGCCCATCTTCCCAACCGGTACCTGTTCAACCTCCCCCTTCACAAGGTGCTTATACGCGTCAGCAAACGAGATGGCCGGTTCCGGCAGCAGGCCGTATGCCTTCTCAAGCAGGATTCCCTGCCCGTTTTCCCGCATGAACGTGTGCATCTCCGCCACAAGCTCAGGGAGGGTCATCTTCCCGTACCGGCCAGGATAACGCTGCTCGAGATCGGGGAAGATCTCATCGAGCGGGGAATTTTCGTCATAATGACGCTTGAATTCAAAGAGTTCCGAAACGAGCGTCCCCCACTTGCCCTTGGTAATCCCCATCGAGAAAAGGAACAGGATGATATAATCCCCGGACTTCTCGTTGATGATCCCCCGGGTGTCGAGGAATTTCACAACGATTGCTGCCGGGATCCCCCACACATCGAGAGATCCATCGGGCGCAACTCCCGGAGTAATGACGGTGACCTTGATGGGGTCAAGCATGCAGTACCCGTCTTCGAGGCTATCGAACCCGTGCCACGCATCACCGGGGTGCAGGACCCATGCAGAAGGTTCGTCCCGCAGCAGCTCGTGATGGGCATCGGCAAAGGGCACGGTCTTCCCGGTCCCCGGATCGCGAACGGTATCCGGCTGCCACATGCCGAACCACCAGTCGTTCGATCCCTTTCCTTTCCCGCTCCCGAGTTCCCGGGCTATCCTTGCCATGATCCTGCGGAACCGGATGGCCTCATCGATGCATTCGGTTGTCAGCATCGTGCCCGACGGCCCGTCCATCATCTTCGACGAGACGTCGAGCGAGGCGATGATGGGATAGAACGGAGAGGTCGAAGTGTTCATCATGAATGCTTCGTTGAAGCGCTCGTGCTCCACGGGAGAGCGGCCGTTCCGCACATGAACCATGGATGCCTGGGAGAACGCTGCGAGAAGTTTGTGGGTCGACTGTGTCGCAANNGTTGTTGTGCTTCCTTCCGCATCGCGAAACGGTCGTGGTACAGGGGATTGAACCGGGCGTACGCATACCACGCCTCATCGTAATGAATGCGATCGACACTCTTCCCGAGAAGCTCTTCGACCCTGGTGGCATGATAACAGAGACCATCGTATGTCGAATTGGTGATGACCGCGAGAGTCGGGTCAGGTTTTTTTATCGAACGGGTCAGCGGACTTGCCGCGATCTTTGTCGATATCGTCTCCGGCAGCATCTCATCCGGGTGGATCGGTCCGATTATCCCGTACCGGTTCCGAGTCGGGATGAGGTACACCGGGAGTGAATGGGTCATGGTAACGGCGTGCTCTATCGACTTATGGCAGTTCCTGTCGACAAGGACGATATCCCCGGTCGTGACGCAGCCCATGAAGACAATCTTGTTTGCTGTCGATGTGCCATTGGTCACAAAATACGTCCTGTCAGCCCCGAACACTTTTGCCGCATACTTCTCGGCATCGCCTATTGAACCCGAGTGATCAAGAAGGGATCCCAGTTCTCCGACAGAAATAGAAAGATCGGACCTGAACACCTGTTCTCCGAAAAAATCGTAAAATTCCCGTCCCGGAGCAGATTTCCGGAATGCCGTTCCACCGGCGTGGCCGGGAGTGTGCCAGGAATATTCGAAGTCCTGTGAAAATTTTACGAGTGAGCCGAAAAACGGCGGAAGGAGAAGGTTCCGGTAGCGTTTAGAGGCTGCCCGTATCCGTCCGGCGATGAATTCAGGAGAATCTTCCATNNNGGTTTGCAAGCGCACTTTGTGTATCATCGGATGAACCGATGTCTTCAATCCTGATACCGGATTCTTTCAGCCCTTCTATGATCCGACGAAGAGCAATTCCTGCCGGGGTATCCGTCTTGTGAGTATCATCAATCAGCGCGACGGTCAGAAATTCCTCAGGGTTCACCATCGCCTCCCGCATCTGTTTTAATGGATCTGTACTGTGTCCTGCTCGTAGCAGGGGCCGCCCACACGATCATCGGGAGCATCTGTCACGCCTTCTTCGCTTTGTGGATATCATCCCTGGTCATCCTGTCTCGTGCTTTTTCTTTGGATGTCTTCACATTTTCAGCGTCAAACTCGGTAACTGACGCGCCATCGTCCATAATCGTTTTGTCATCCATTCCGCTTCCAACTCCATTCACTGGTACGATTTTTAAATCCCTTATCAAAACAGGCTGAAATGGAGCAGAAAGGTATATACATATTCCCCGATTTTGCAAAATCTGAAACAATCGGGCTGGCGGTCAGACTGCTATTTCCTGCCGGAGGTTTTTTTAATTCCTGTCGCCATTAGGAAAAAAGAGACAATTCTTATGGACAGATCACCGGATCCGGAAGAAGGCTCCTCCAGAACAGCCCAGGTTACCCTGTTGCAGGAGCTCCTGGACCTTGCACCGAGAGCGGATATCCTCGATTTCCAGCTCGTGGTCCTGACGGTTCTCGCAGGCCTCGTTGCTCTCGGTGGTCTCTTTCTGAACAGTCCGGCTGTGATTATCGGTGCGATGGTGATCTCCCCGCTTCTGGAACCCATCTATGCAGCCACCGTCTTCCTGGCGAATGGCAGCGTGAGGAAATTCTTCCAGCATATGAAAGTACTCGGAGTTCTTGTCGTGGTCCTGATCATTGTATCCGCCCTTGTCACGGCATGCCTTACTCTTTTCACCACGCTACCGGTAACCCCGGAAATCCTCTCAAGGCTGGAACAGCAGGAAGTCTCTGCAATTCTCGCCATCCTCCTTGGTATCACCGCAATCTTTGCCCACAAAAGGGGATTTATCTCGGCAATAATCGGGGTCGGGATTTCGGTCGCCCTTGTCCCCCCGGTTGTCGTGACGGGAATAACCATAGTCCTGCTGCCTGACCGGGTTTTCGATGCTCTCGCACTCACCCTGAACAACATATTCGGGCTCTGTGCAGGGATGTTGATCGCAATCCTCGCCCTCGGTGTCGGCCCGAGAAACTCAGCGAAGCTGAACCTGACCCGGAAAAACGTGTACCTGATGTGTATAGGCGTCATGGGCCTTCTCTTGATCATCTTCCTCGTGCTCAGGATTTTGCGGCTCGGATTATGACGTGATAATATGGTGCCCTAGGGTTTCTGCAAAAAAAGGATTGTAACCAGTTCTTTTACTGCACAATATATTTTCGGGAGCGGTGTCAGGAAAACTATCCGAACACACCGAACCATGCAATATACGAGAATACAACCATAACACAGACCAGTACTATCAGGATCTTCCACCCGCATCTCTCACAAATACCTAAAAAAGAGGGGTGACATTCGTGACAATAGCCGGACGAACACAGGTTGCATGTTTTTGATGATTCCGGGGAGTTGTGATGTTCATCGTGTTCAGAATTGATCATTGCACATGGAATGGTGGAAGAAATGGTAAATAGTATCGGGTAATGGTATGAACGAATTGGGGAATCGCCGTGAGGATAAGCGATATCGTTAAAAAGCAGCTGGTAAAAAGTACTGGCAATACGAAAGATTGCAGCCGAACAGGTAACGCTGGATCATGGAACAACCCGAAGAAATCATAAAGAAAACCGGAAAATTCCCTCTTTTCCAGGGAATCCGTCCGGTAAACCAATCCGAGTTACCCCTGGATATCATTGCAGGTATTACCCTTGCAGCACTTGCAATTCCCGAAGTGATGGGATACGCAAAAATTGCAGGTATGCCGGTAGTAACTGGTCTTTACACGATGCTGATTCCCCTGGCACTATTTGCTGTTTTCGGGTCTTCACGTCACATCGTTGTCGGGGCAGATTCCGCAACAGCAGCGATCCTCGCAGCTGCGCTCGTCACAATGGCCCTGCCCGAGTCTTCCCACTATGTTGCTCTCGCCGGGATGGTTGCCCTCATTGCCGCGGGTTTTTTACTTCTCGCCCGTATCTTCAGGCTCGGCTTTATTGCAGATTTTCTCTCCCGTTCAGTCCTCATCGGGTTCCTGACCGGCGTAGGAATTCAGGTAGCGCTGGGCCAGGTTCCCGGCATGTTCGGGGTAGCAAAAGAGGGGTACCCGATCCTTCAGATAGCATACGTGTTCACACCTGATGTAATCCTGAAAAATACCGTAACAATTGTCCTTTCAATCCTTGTCCTCTCCATCATTGTAGCCGGAAGCAGGTTTAAGAAAACAATCCCCTGGACGAGCCTTGCGGTAATCGGGACAATCATCGCAAGCTGGGCACTGAATTTTACCGCCATCGGGGTAACAACGATCGGCACCGTGCCCGGCGGCATTCCTCCGATAGCATTTCCTGCGGTGTCACTCGACCAGATCCCCAACCTCTTTTACGTTGCCGCTGCCTGCTTCATTGTAATTCTTGCCCAAAGCGCAGCAACGTCACGGGCATATGCAGTGCGATATGGAGAAAAATTTGATGAGAATGTCGATCTTGTCGGTCTCGGACTTTCCAACCTGGCTGCCGGCATGTCAGGTACATTTGTTATCAACGGGAGCCCGACAAAAACCGAGATGGTAGATAGTGCCGGGGGAAAATCCCAGATTGCCCAGATCGTCACGGCCGGAGTGGTATTCATCGTGCTGTTATTTATCACCGGGCCGCTTTCCTACCTGCCCGCTGCAGTGCTGGCAACCATTGTATTCACCATCGGGATTCACCTCATCGATCTCACCGGAATGAAAAACCTCCTTTACCGTCGTCCTGTTGAATTTGCCGTAGCGCTCGCCACGGCACTGACGGTGATATTTATCAGCGTGGGGTGGGGGATCGCCCTCGCAATCGTGCTATCCGTGATCGCCCATCTCCGCCACAGTTACCGGCCCCTGAACTTCCTCCTTGTAGAATCCCCGGGACGCGGGTGGATGCTGAATCCTGTTGAATCGGGGAACCAGGCCGCACCGGGACTTGCGGTTTACCAGTTCGGCGCTAACCTGTATTATGCGAACGAAGCACGTTTCACCAGTGAAATTCTCGAAATTGTGAAAAACGCCAGTCCCCGGTTGAGATGGCTGTGCCTGTCTGCAACATCGATACAGGATATAGATTTTTCCGGTTCCGAGGCGTTAAAACACCTTTATTGGGAACTTAAAAAACGGGATATAGAGCTTGTCATAAGCTCGGTCGAAGACCCTGTCATGCGCCAGCTGGAGCGGGACAAGTTTATCGATCTGATTGGAAAGGAACACATTTTTGAATTCACCAAAGATGTGATCCTGGCTTATCAAAATTTACCGGAGAGGTCTTGAGGGACGATCGCCGGGGATTCATTGTATGTCTTTTTCCAGGAAGATATTATCACCCGTTCTGGTGTGTTATAGTGACTTTATCAGGGAACGCAGAGGTTTGCGGTCTTAAATACTTCTTCTAATTTTTAGCCGGACAATATTTGTAAAGGTGGCATGCTATAAGAGCGGTACAAAACAGGAGCAGTTTTACAAATCGAATGAAATCCGGGTATTCTCTTAATCCGGATGTTTCAAAGTTTTATAATGAATTTTCCAGCGAAAGGTATAAGGATCTATGAGATTAGTATGGCAGATATAACGGGAGATTGATGCTTGTGACAACTGGTGTGACACCAACGGAGACGG
>PMDE01000133.1:0-14770 GCA_003154335.1 Methanoregula sp.
TATATCGCCCAGCTGACCAAGGAAGCCAACAAGCTTGCCGAGCACGCGGGCAGAAAGACGATCAAGAAAGAAGACGTTGACCTGGCTTCAAAGTCATAACATCAACTCTTTTTCTTATACCAGTGATTTTCTGATAAACGTTTTTCCCGAATTGTTTTTGTGGTGCGGTTTTGTTCCGACGCCGTACACCATTCATGATCGTGAAAATGTATGTTAATAGTCCAAAACGAGGCCCCATGGCCATGACGTGACTATTAAAAATAAAAAGCTGCTGTTATACCCATTTGCGGGCTACCGGCACATCTGCCGGGGTTCCAAAGTGAAATACTGTACTGGCTTTTCCCGTTTTGGTTATGTCCAGATACCAGTTCCCGTTGGATGGACGGAACACTCCCCCATCAGAAATACCATTACCATCCCAATCACCTACTACCGGGATATCTCCCCTTGTTCCGAAGTGAAATGTTGTATTCACTACTCCGGTTTTGGTGGTATCGAGATACCAGTTCCCGCTGGCCGGGCGGAATACACCTATGTCCATTGCAAGGTCTCCATCCCAGTCACCAACAACCGGAACATCTCCGCTACTCCCGAAGTGGAATATCCTGTCAACTCTTCCATCGTTATGGTAATTCAGGTACCAGTTTCCTGAGGAAGGACGGAATACCCCTATCCGGGTTTTATGGGTTATCTCGGGCGAGGTTATCCCCCAGTGAGGATAAAAATTATCTGCCCTGTCGCTGGTGAGGCGGGTCTGCCCGGACCCGTCTGCGTTCATTGTATAGATCTGACGGCTGAATCCGTTTTGTAAGGAGGCAAAAGCAATCTTCGATCCGTCAGCAGACCAGGAGGGGCCTTCGGCTGTGGTGTTGGAGAGACGGGTCTGCCCTGATCCATCGGCATTCATTACATAGATCTCATTTTCTCCATCCCGTTGGGATTCAAAGGCAATCTTCGTACTGTCAGGAGACCAGACCGGCATATTATTGTTTGGCGTACTGTTTGTGATCAGGGTCTGCCCCGTACCATCCGCGTTCATTACACATACCTGATAATAAGGAGCATGAACGCAGCCGAAGGCAATCTTCCTGCCATCCGGCGAATATGAAGGATACTCATCAAAATCTGAATTATTGGTAAGCCGGGTCTGACCTGATCCATCTGTATTCATCGAATAGATCTCATAATTCCCAAAATTTCCATCCCGATTAGATGCAAAGGCAATTTTCGAACCATCGGGTGAATAAGAGGGATGCCAATCAAATGCTGTATTGTTGGTCAGGCGGGTCTGTCCCGTTCCGTCCGCATTCATCACATAGATCTGGTCATTACCGTCCCGATTGGACTGGAATGCAATCTTCGATCCGTCAGCAGACCAGGAGGGATAAACATCATCTGCGGGATTGTTGGTCAGCCGGATATTTCCCGTCCCGTCCGGATTCATCACATAGATCTCATAATCATAACTTCCGTTCGGGTTGGATGTAAAAGCGATTTTTTCTTCGCCTGGCGTTGCGACATCTCCATCCCAGTCCCCGGTTACCGGTACATCTCCGGAAGTCCCGAAGTGGAATGTCGTATTCACGACTCCGGTTTTGGTTGTATCCAGATACCAGTTCCCGTTGGCGGGACGGAATACACCCACGTCGGAAATCCCGTTGCCGTCCCAGTCACCAACGACCGGAATATCCCCGGTAGTCCCGAAGTGGAACTCCTTGTCACTAACCCCGGTTTTGTTATAATTCATGTACCAGTTCCCGTTTGCCGGGCGGAATACACCCACATCAGAAATCCCGTCTCCGTCCCAGTCCCCGGTTACCGGAACATCTCCGGTTGTTCCAAAGTGGAACTCATTGTCGACAACCCCGGATTTGTTATAATCCAGGTACCAGTTCCCGCTGGCCGGGCGGAATACCCCGACCTGGCTGATCAGATCCCCTCCTCCATGGGAAATAACCAATGCAGTTTTTTCAAAGATTGTACTGTTTACCGGTTTGCCATTCGCATCATATTCTGTAATCCTTATCAGGGTTTTATACGTATTCTCATCCACAGAAGGTGCGACCCCATCAAGAGTCATCCGGACTGATACCACATCACTTGATTTGTAGCTGAGTTCAAAGCCACTTATTGTGAAATTATGTCCTTCAATCACGGGACGGAGATTTTCCACACCATTTACGATGATAGTGTAGTTCCATGCCGGGTTATCGAGGTCAGAGAAGAACTGTATCTCACCTTCTGGAAAAACCCCGTAGTCCTCAAGATTGAATGATGTTTTTACCGTATCACCGGGGTTCAGGGTCCCAAAAGGATCAACAGACAGGGAAGATACCGTAAGAGCAGATACGGGCTGGTTCCCCATTACAATTAAAAAAAATATCAATGAAATGAGAAGAAATCCTTTTCCCGTATCCTGCTTAATTCCCATTATTATCAGTTAAAAGTATTATATTAATATACATATGCAAGGCAAGGGAGACGATGACTTTTTTTCATTTTCCCGAAGTCAGGCCAGTTGTGTATTTCCTAGTAAAAATCATATTAGTGAGAAACGAGTGGGATATATTCTATCAAATCCTTCAGTTCATTGCCAAATACTGTCGCCCCGATGGGCTTCTGTACAGCGGATCATCGGCAAAATAATACCCTCCTGACCCGCCATACCTCGGAGAGGCTCTGATGCAGGAATCTCTCCTCCCAAACGATTTTTCATAACCTCCATTGAGCCATGAACCCGGATTCTCAACAGCCGTGATCCGGAGATCGTAAAAAAAATAGTAGGTAAAACCGGGGGATCAATACTTCCCCTTCGTGCTCTGGATCACGTTTTTATCCCCGCTCAGGGAAAGTGCCTGACCGAGAGCAACACCGAACGCTTTGAAAGCCGCTTCGCACTGGTGATGATCATTTTTCCCGGTAAATACGATGTGTGCGGTAATTCCTGCCCGGGTGCACAAACTATAGAAGAAATGTTCAAAGATGTCGACGGGAATAGTGCCAAGAGTCCTGTTTCCGAAAGTTCCNNTTCACGGCATCGCCAAGCACAATGCCGATGTCTTCAAGGGTATGGTGGCAGTCCACCCCGAGATCTCCTTTTGCAGTGCAGACGATATCGAACCTGCCATGCTTTGCCATCGCGGTAAGCATATGATCAAAAAACGGGACTCCGCTGTCCACGGATGCCTGCCCGTGACCGTCAGGATTCAGGGTTATCGTTATATTCGTTTCTTTTGTTTCCCGGTTTACCGTTACATTCCTCATTGACATTCCTCTAATGCATCTTTTAAGGTGATCTTTCCGCTGTAAAGGGAAGAGCCGAGAACTGCGCCGAATGCCCCGGCATCCCTCAGGGCAGCAACATCTGGTTTTGATGATACCCCCCCGGCGACGACTACGGGCACCTGCACGCTGTCGATGAGTCGCTTTACGGGCTCAAGTCGGATCCCCTGCTGGAGTCCCTCCACGTCAACGTTTGTGTAGAGGAGGGATCCTGCACCAAGGTCCTCAAAGCGGCGTGCCCAGTCAAGATAATCCCCTGCCAGTTCCTGCCAGCCCCGGACAGCCACCTGACTGCCTTTTGCATCAACGCCTGCCATAACGCGTTCTTTACCGAATTCATCTGCAATTATACGGATACACTCAGGTTCTTTTGTCGCAAGGGTTGACATGATAATCCGCGAGACACCGGTATTCAGCCAATGAGAGGCATCTTCGACTGAACGTATCCCCCCCCCGAGCTCTATCTCGACACCCGTTTTTTTTACAAGGTCTTTTATGAGACGGGCATTTTTCGAACAGTTCCCAAATGCACCGTCAAGGTTCACTACATGAAGGGCATCAGCTCCCTGGTCCAGCCAGCGCATTGCACAGACGAGCGGATCCCCAAACTCCGTTGCACTTTCGCGCTTTCCCTGGATAAGCTGGACACAGCGTCCTCCGAGAATATCAACAGCGGGGAATATACGCATACAGCTCAACGGATCATTCTTTGGATTGCCATCACGAGAATATCACGGGCGCCCGCCCGTTTCAGCGAGTTGATCAGGGAGTACACCCGTTCCTCGTTCACCACTGCGTGGACAGCTACAAGGTTCTCCGCAGATGCAACATCCATAACGGTGGGACCGGAAAGGCCGGGTAATACTTTTTTTACTGCATCAAGAGACGTCCGCTTCACGTTCATCATCAGGTAGCACTGCCCTCGTGCCCGAATGACACTTTCCAGGGCGAGATAGATCTCATCGATCTTCTCTTTTTTGGCCCGGAGAGATTCCTTATTGCCTATCAGGAACGTGGAGGTTTCCATCACCTCATCGATGATGCGGAGACGGTTGGATTTTAAGGTTGCTCCTGAACTCGAAAGATCGACAATTGCATCGGCAATACCGAGGTACGGCGTTGCCTCACAGGCTCCCCCGACCAGCACAATGTCTATACTCACGTTGTGTTTCTCAAAGTATGCCCGGGTAATCACCGGAAATTCAGTGGCAACTTTCTTCCCGTTCAGCTGGTTCACCGAGGTTACCGGAGAATCTTCAGGCACGGCGAGCACGAGTTTTGCCCGACCGGACTGGATATCGAGAAGTTCTTCCACCAGGGCTTCACGCTCAGCGACCATGTCATGACCGGTTATTCCGAGATCGGCAGCACCGGTCGCCACATATTCAGGTATATCGACAGGGCGTGCAAACAGGATCTCCACGTGGGGGTCGAGCGTCTTTGTTATAAGACGCCGTTCCCCAAGTTCAGGGAAATGAAGGCCGCTTTTCTCGATAAGATCCATGATCGGTGCTGCTATTCTTCCCTTGTTGGGAATAGCAAGCCGGACTACAGGAGTGAAGGGAACACTATTTTTTTTCGGGGGGGACCTGGCCTTTTCTGGCATGGGTTTTTTTAAAATGTCTTGAGTTCGCCCCGGATTACTCTTTCGGTAATTTCCGTGACGTTCTCAAGCCAGTGATCTACAATCCCATCAATTTCACCCTGGATCTTCTGCATTTTAACGCCGGCAGCAGGCAGGACCTGCACGCTCGCCACAAGGGGTTGGTCAATAGGTTGCCCGATCTGGGAGAGGAGACGTATATACATCTCTTCAATCCCCTCAACCCTTGCCACACAGTCGGTGGCAATCTGTGTAGAAAGCAGGTTATAGATCTTCCCGATATGGTTGATCGGGTTCTTCCCGCTTGTCGCTTCCATGGACATGGGGCGGTTGGGGGTAATGAGACCATTGCAGCGGTTTCCCCGACCGACGGAACCATCGTCTCCCATTTCAGCCGACGTCCCGGTTACGGTGAGGTAGATGCTTCCGTTGCTGATGTTATCACCGGTATTGACATGGACAACGACCTTGCGCTCGGTACTCTTCTTTGCTACTTTGGTAATCTGCTCTTTCAAGAGTTCCATATACTCTGCATAGTGATGGATATCAGCACAGTATTTATCGACAATCGCACATGCAACAGTCAGGGTAATGGTATTTCCGTCACGGAGTCCCATGATTTTTATATCCTGGCCAATTGCGGGATATTTGGGACGCAGTTTTTTATCGATAAAGTCGCTGACATTCTTTACGATATTTTCAACATCGGAAAAGGGGGCATGCCCGACACCGAATGATGTATCATTCGCTCTCGGGATGCTGCCGTTATGGGGCTTGAACACGTCTCTAAGGTCCGTCGAACCTGTACCCAGCCGGCAATCCATGATGATATCCCGTTCCAGGTTCAGGGTTGAAAAATTGCTACGGATGTAATTGCGTGTAGCCTCGACAGCAATTGCATCGGTAGGGATAGAAACGTCGTTGAACCGTTTTGTTGCACGACCATCGATCAGGATGAAAATCGGGCGTATGACTTTTCCCCCGCCAAACTTTGGGTCGGATTCACCGGCGACAATCTCTCCCTGGTCAGTATTATGGTGCAGCACAACACCGAACTCATCCAGATATTCTTTGCAGAGTGCCCTGCTGATAGCTTCTGCAACACCGTCAGCAATACTGTCAGGGTGGCCGATACATTTCCGTTCAACAACTTCAATCCGCTGTTTTTCCAGGGGAATCTGGGCCAATGTTTCGATCCGGATATTTCTCTTCATTGATTTCCTCGTAATATCGCGTACTATTAAAAGAACTGGAATTCATATAACGATTTCTAATATACAATAGTTTTTTGTTTTTTTATGATTGAAGGTAATAATTACCGATTCATGTACTCTATTCCTTTCTCCCTTCGGATTGATTAAAGACAAGGGAGAGATTCTTGTATTCTGCGATTTTCGGATTTCCTGAAATTGGCGGAAGGGGTTTTAAGGTTTCGAATTAAATCGAGCTAAAAAAAGATTTGAAAAATGTGTTATCTTCTCAGGAATTTGTGGAGAATCGTCATTTCACTGCCCTTTGGTAATTTTTTCGGAGGAAGCTTCGTCGTTACGGGAGTCTCATCCTCTCGTTCTCCCTCATCTATGTTCTCTTTTACCGGGATCTCTTTTCTCTCGCGGGCAGGTTCCGTATGAGTTACTTTCTTTTCACGGGTCTGGTCCGGGATCGAATCATTTGAACGCGTCCGGTGAGTACCGAGTTTTGTACCGCAACCGGGGCAGAAGTTGGCGGCAGGAGGGGTCTTTTTCCCACAATTATGACAGAAGGGGGGGGTTCCGGTTTCGTCATCCTGATACACCGTCTTATGATCCTGTTCACGGATACCGGAACGACCTGCTTTCGGATGTTCCGGTTCGGCTTGCTTCGGGAGTGAGGCCTCAGGTTCTGTCACCGACCGTCTCTTTGTCTGGAAGGAAGACGATTTGAGAGGCTGCATCGCATTCTTCATCGCGACTTTCATTGCCGATTGAACTTCATGTTTGCGGACAGGTTGAATATCCCCCGTCCTTACCGGGGAACTTGTCTTTTTATCGGGTTCCTGTGCCGCCTCGTGTTTTTTTACCGGTTCGGGAATTTCCCTGATCTGTGGTCGCCGGGACTGGGCGGGAGTGATCTCAGCCTCAGGCTCCTGGTCCTCAACGTTGTGAACGAGGATGTGGCGTTTGACCGGGGGTTGTTTTTCATGATCTTTCCCGGGCTTTCGTTTTGGCTGCAATTCCTGCTTCTGCAGAGATTCTTCCGGTTTTACGGGAACTGACCTGTCAGGAAGTTCTGTCCGTTCCTCAGTTTTTTGTACCGCTGATTTTTCGGGAAGCTCCATTTCATGGAGAAGAGTAATCCATTCATCAATCTCGTCAGACCGGTCCATGCCGCCCTGAATAAAGACGAGTTTCATTGTCTTGATTTCATCATCGGTGGATTTAAGCGAAAGAACCAGTACAGGATCGGAACTTTCTGAAAATTCAATGATAGCCCCCGCAATGGTATCACGCGGAATATCTTTTGCCGTAACTTTGACCTTTTTTTCCTGCGTATCGATTAAAAAGATACGCTGGTTGGTAAGGTATGCATGGAAAAAAAATTTTTTGACCGCTACATTCAGTGAGCCGATAAGCACCTGTTCGCCCGGCTGGAGGTATACAGAAATACCCCCTCCTTCTTCGTCCTCATTTCCATCGGATTGCCCCTCGGCCTGAATTTTCTCTCCACCCGCGTCCTGGTCCGTCTGGCTTCCGTAGGAATCAGAAGTATCATTCTCCGAAGGCGACCGCTCTGATCCATCCGCTATTTTTCCGCCGCAATAGCCACAAACCTCAACAGTATCCCGTATATTCATTCCACAATGAGGGCATTTCATTCGTTCGCTCCCTTTTTTGGTATCCAGAGTGGATAGCTATAATGTTCTCATCTGATATGAAAAATTCTCTGATCGGAATCTAGCCTTTACTACTCAAAAGGTTGGTTTTAATCACGGGGAATGTCTCCTTTTGCCAGCTCGATGATTCTCTGCCGTTCATCATCATGTTCGTTTTTATGGATATAGATGCCCGCATCCTTCCTGTTGATGGAGAGAAGGGCATTTATCCGACAGCGGGTGGACTCCCCGTTTAAGAAACAGTCCTCCGGAGAAATCCTGCCAAAAAAGTTGTTTATTTCAGCTCCGAAACTATCCTTGCAATTGACAACGGCGAAGACAGACAGGTTGACAGCAACCATAAGAACTCCTCGTTTTTCTGCAACATCTGCTTCTGCAAGCCGGAATGAGCCGAATTTTTCATCGCCGTAATCATGGAGGAATTCCCGGTAGAAAGGATCATGGCGTTCTTTGAGCTGGCCTAAGAATATTCCGGATTTGAGAGGCAGGCACCGGGAGTACCTGGCATTCACCGGAGAAACAAGATGGCTGAATGCAGGATTTTTTAAGATCTCCTGGAGGGGGGTCTGTGCCCGGGTAAATATGTTTTCTTTTAAACCCCCGGAAAAATTCAGGGTTACCGGTTTAAAGTAGAGAGTTTTTTCGCCGGAGGGCACGGACAAAGACCCATCCTTCATACGTGCGATCCCCCTGACAGATGATATCGGATTTGGTGTAGGGGGTTTTATTGATGGGGCCTTCACGAGAGGGTTGCCCCCGGGACGGGTGCCCTGTGCAATGGCTGACCAGGTCTCTGCGGAAAAAGTCTGGTCGAGGTTTTTTCTCCAGAGAGGGTCACGGACATGGGCAATCGAAACCAACCGGAACTGTGTACCGACCGGAATATATTTCGCGCCACAGTGAGTGCACTCCATGTAGAAATCCGTATGCGGAATGCCGAAGAGCTGTTTTCCGACAACCCGGTTTAGAATCCCGGTGCGGCATACCGGGCACATGCTCATCCAGGATAACGGATCGTCATTTCCCGATCCCTGGAGCCTGACCAGTGGAGTCATGGCTGAGGCGGCATGCCAGGTCCACGGGGACATGAGCCGGATTCCGTTTTGCGTCCTGTGGGAAAACCTGTCCGATATTTCAACCGTTTCTGCGATACCGGCGGTGCACAGCACATCGGCAATTACCGGTACAGCCGTTTTTCCCGGAATCTTCAGGCGCTCTTCAATACACCGGTCCAGTCCGTCCTGAGGCTTTTCAGCAGTATTTGACGGTGTCCGGAGGGTAAGGGTTTTGTTGAACTCGGCATTGAGACATTCCATGGCAACACCGAGTAATTCACCCGTGACCATGACTCCGCTTCTCAGGAAAGGCAGGCGTGATACGCGCCTGCTGACCGTTTCACAGGCAAGTGCAAACATTTCGGGGGACAGGGGGAAAAACTGTGTAGCTGACATTATGTATGCTGTTCTTTATCGGTTGTCACGCTGGAGGGATAAAGAATCACCCTGANNACATTCATTGTTGTATCCCGGTCATGTTTGTATTGGAATCTGACACATCCTGGACGAGATTTCTTACCCTGTCCAACTTCCCTGAAAAAACCATGAGAAAAAAAACGGGAATATGATGTAGCGGTTTTGATCAGACCCTCCTCGAAACAATCAATCGCTCTTGGGGCTCTTGGGGGCTTCAACACATTGTGCTTCCGCCCCCGCCGTTCGGGCACCCCCCATTATGCGATAACTCTGATAAGATGAAAAGAATCACAGAAAATAGAGTGGGCAGGGATTCCCCCCTGTGGACTGCCTCTCCTGCAAATGAGAGGGGGATCATCCTTCAAACTGCCCCGGAGTACAGAGGAAGGGGAGAAAAGAGGTTCCGGCAGAGCAGGAATATCCAACAAACCATGGAAAATAAGGAAAGATGAAAAGCGGATCAATACAGCCAAAGGTTATCGTATTCAGCAGTGATCCCTGAACAGGTTCCGCACTATCTGCGGAATCTCCGATGGCCGGGATGCAACCGGTACACCCATCTTTTTTAGCCGGGCGATCTTTGAGCGTGCATCGCCCTCGCCACCTTCAACGATTGCACCGGCATGACCCATGCGTTTGTCGGGTGGTGCAGAGATACCGGCAATATAGGAGACGATGGGTAAATCGGTAGACTTCGCTCCTTCCTCTTCAAGATTGCCGCCTACTTCGCCAATCAGCACAACAGCCTTCGTCTGCGGATCGTTCCCGAACCGCTCAAGTACATCAACAAATGTCTGGCCAATCACGGGATCACCGCCGATCCCGACAACCGTGCTCTGACCGATACCGGCACGGGTGAGCTCGTCGACAACTTCATAAGTGAGTGTCCCGCTCCGTGAAATTACCCCGACATTGCCCGGTAAGAAGAGCCCTGAGGGCATGATCCCCATCTTTAACTCCCCGGGCGAGAGTAACCCAGGACAGTTGGGACCGATTACGCAGCAACCCTCCATTTCAGCATACGCAATTGCTTTCATGGTGTCATGCACGGGTATGTGCTCGGTGATCGCCACTATCGTCTGAATACCGGCGGTTGCCTCTTCCATGATCGAGTCGGCAGCAGCAGCAGCAGGTACAAAAATAACGCCTGCTGAAATATCATGGTCCCGCATGGCTTCCTTGACGGTGTTGTAGACCGGGACGCCGTGGACTTCCTTTCCCCCTTTTCCGGGAGTCACTCCTGCAACAACTCCCCTGCCACCGACCTGTTGTGCGTAGGCATTCATAAGCCCGATATGGAACTCCCCCTGTTTTCCCGTTGCTCCCTGCACAAGTACGCCGGTCTTCTTATCCCCGTAGATCATGCCGCTACCTCCACGGCCTTTTTGACCACGAGGTCCATCGTGTCCAGCATCTCGTACCCTTTTTCTGAGAGCATCGCCCTCCCTTCCGCCTCATTGGTGCCGGCAAGCCGTACGATCACTTTCTGAGGGATGGCTGCGGCGATGATTCCCTTTGCCACCTCGTCGCATTTTGTAATACCGCCCAAAAGGTTGACGACAATCACTTTTACCGACGGAACACTGCCGACCAGCCGGACCGCGTGCATCACCCGTTCACTTTCGGCACCGCCGCCAACGTCAAGGAAATTTGCCGCACTGCCACCATAGAACCCGATAAGATCGAGGGTTGACATGGTGAGTCCTGCACCATTACCGATCACCCCGATCGTACCGGTCAGCTCGACATAGGAGAAACCGTGCTTCTCAGCCTCGCATTCACGCTCGGTAAGGTCGCGGTTGACAGAGAACCCCTGCCGACCGAGAGCATTGTCATCAACAATAAGTTTTGCATCGGCAGCATACACTCCCTTTGGAGTCGTGACAAGCGGGTTGATCTCGGCGAGCAGTGCGTCCTTTTCAAGAAACACACGGTAGAGCTTACTTATGACCGGGCCGATCTCTTTGGGCGCTGTTCCCAGCAGTTCCCTGATCATGAACGGCGGGATTTCCCGCATCAGGGGATTTGCAATCACCTTCCTGATAGCTTCGGGGTGCTCCTTTGCCGTGATCTCAATATCCACCCCTCCGGCCTCGGTAAAGAGGATAAGAGGTCGCCTGCTTGAGCGGTCAACGGTGATGGAGAGATAGTACTCATGCTGTATGTCAAGCCGCTGTTCGGCCAGTATCTCTTTCACGGGCAGGCCCTTGATCTGCCTGCCGAAGAGTTCCTGTGCAATCGTTATGCCGTCTGTCCTGCCGGCCATCAGGATGCCGCCGGCCTTTCCCCTTCCACCGACATCAACCTGTGCCTTCAGGACGAAGGAATCGCCGAGTGCTCCGAGATGGGGAATGAGTTCGTCTGCGGACCTGATCAGGAATCCTGCCGGGACGGGGATCCCGGCCTCTTTTATTACGTTCTTTGCCTCGTATTCGCGTAACTTCATGCTTTTTCCCCTCCGGGTGCTGTCCCTGCAAGCTCGATCCCTTTTTTCATCGCTTTCTGGTTGAGTGCCTCGGTGCCCTTCGGCACAGAGTCGAGGATCGCTTTTTCCAGTGCCGCGTCACTGACAACATGGGTTGAGGCGACCAGTGCCCCCAGCATCACGATATTGGCCACGATGTCCCGGCCCAGGCTCTGTTTTGCCTCCCGGGTCGCCGGGATCTCGATGTGCCTGCAATTCGGGCGGGAGAATACGAGTGTGGAATCGACCAGCATCACCGCTTTTTCGTCCGCGTTTGCACCATACTTCTCGAACCCTTCCTGTGACATGATGACATAGATATCCGGGTTCGCAACCTTGGGAAAAAGGATAGGGGCGTCGTCGATAATTACCGCGCTCATCGAAGCCCCGCCCCTCGCTTCAGGGCCATAGACCTGTGTCTGGACGGCAAACTTGTTGTCGTGCATCACCGCAGCCCTTCCCAGGATTACTGCTGAAAGGATGATCCCCTGGCCGCCAAACCCGGAGAACCGGACCTCGTGTCTCATGGTTTTACCCCCAGAGCAGGACTGTTCCTGCGGGCGAGTTCGCCTATGGTAACCATATCCGGAGGAACTGGCTCTCCCTGCTCCAGTAACCGGTCGCGTTTTGCTTTGAGCATCGTGTGGGTGCGGAAGTAGTCTACCTGGTCAATAACCTGTTTAAACTTGTTCCTGCGTCCAAAGGCCGTAGGGCACTGCACCAGGGCCTCGATAAATGAAAAACCCGGGGTCTGTAACCCGGCAAGGACGGCTTTTTCAAGCTCTTTTACATGATAGGATGTCCAGCGGGAGACATAATTGGCACCTGCAGCAATGGCGAGCTCACAGAGGTCAAAGGGTGTCTCGGCACACCCGTACGGAGTCGTTGAAGACATACATCCCCGGGGTGTTGTCGGGCTGCCCTGTCCCCCGGTCATCCCGTAAATCTGGTTGTTCATGCAGACCACGGTGAGGTCAATGTTTCGCCGGCACCCGTGGATGAAGTGGTTGCCACCGATGGCTGCCAGATCGCCATCGCCCGTGAAAACTACGACATGGAGCTCGGGATTTGCGAGTTTTACCCCGGTTGCAAAGGCAATTGCACGCCCATGGGTGGTGTGGAGCGAGTCGGCAGCGATATAGCCGGGTGCCCGCGAGGAACACCCGATACCGGAAACAAAAACGGTTTCTTCTCTTTTCCAGGCCATCTGTTCGATAGCAGCGAGCGTACAATTGATAATTGTCCCGTTCCCGCAACCGGCGCAGTAGATATGCGGGAGGCGGTCCTGGCGGTACCAGTCCTCAAAACTCATGGGTAACCCTCCAGGCTCGCGAGCAGTTCAGCAGGTGTATGCAGGTCTCCGCCCAGTTTTGGCAGGCTGATGACCGGTACCTGCACATGGCGTTCAATCTCGCGGGCTATCTGGCCGAGGTTCAGTTCGGGTACGAGGAAACGCTTCACATTTTTGAATTCTTTTAAGGCGAACTCGGGGAATGGCCAGACCGTCCTGAGCCTTAAAAATCCTATGGCCTTGTCCGGATGATCGTGCATGAGCTGCTGCACGGTGCGTACAGGAGACCCGTACGCGATGAATACCTGCTCGGCATCAGGATTGAGGATCTCATAATCAGCGATCCGGTGACGGGCTGATTCAATCTTGTTCACCAGCCGCATAACGAGTGCTTCATGCAGTTTGGGGTTTGTTGCACANNGGCAGGGTTCCCCGGACCAGTTCCCTCCGCGGTACAAAGGCGATAAAATCCGGAATGACGATCTTTTCCCGCATGTGTCCGACAATCTCATCCGCCATGAGAAATACCGGGACCCGGTACTCGTCGGCGAGGTTGAAAGCCTTAGCGGTGAGCTCGTACATTTCCTGGACGCTTGCAGGGCATAGCGCAATGATGGAGTAGTCCCCGTGGGAACCAAACCGGCACTGCATCATGTCGCCCTGTGCACCCATGGTCGGCTGACCGGTGGAGGGTCCTCCCCGCTGAACGTTCACGATAACACATGGGGTTTCGGTCATCACTGCATACCCGATGTTCTCCATCATGAGGGAGAACCCGGGTCCGCTGGTCGCAGTCATGGCCCGGGCACCGGTCCATGATGCACCTATCACCGAAGCGATACCGGCGATCTCGTCTTCCATCTGGATAAAAACGCCGTTCTTTTTCGGGAGCTTAACTGCCATGTGCTCTGCTACTTCAGTCGAAGGGGTGATGGGGTATCCCCCGAAAAACCGGCAGCCTGCGGCAAGGGCTCCCTCGGCACAGGCAGTATTTCCCTGCCAGAACTCAATCCGTGTCAATATTCAATCGCCACCTTGTGGGGTTCATACGGTAGTTCCTCTACCCAGTGGATTGCCTGGTCAGGACAGGTTAGCTGGCAGACACCACAGAGCGTGCGCCCGTAAAGGTGCATAAGCCGGCAGTTCGTGCACCGTTCAGGACGATCGAGTTCAGGGAGGATAATGCCCCGGCGGTTGGCTTTTTTCCCTTCCTTAAAAATCTTATACGGGCAGATCTTCGTACAGAGATTGCATCCCTTGCACCGGGTCTCGTCAATGGCGAGTTTCATGAGCGTCCTATCGTATACTATTGCAGCGGGGGTGAAAAAAACCTATTCTTTATAGCCATTCCTACCGGGTCTCAGATTTTTTTCCTGTTCTGTTCATATTCCCGCTTCGCATGGTGTATTACGTTCTCAAAGAGATCGTTGCCCTGCGCATCGATGCCTACCACCAGCGGGAGGTGGTCAAGTTCGATCACCCAGACCGCTTCTGCCATGCCGAGATCTTTAAAAAATTCGCCTTTGACCTTCATATGCGAGGAAGCCAGTGCAGCACAACCCCCGGTAAATGCCAGGTAGACACCCCGGTTTTTCAGCTGTTCACGGACCTGAGCACCCATGCCACCTTTCCCGATGATTGCCCGCACACCTTTTTCTACCAGGAAACCGGAGAGCTCGTTCATCCGGGCAGAGGTTGTTGGACCTGCAGCAATGACCCGGTCGTCCTGGATGACCGGGCCGCAGTGATAGATGGCCGCTCCCACCGGGTCGAACGGGATTCCCTC
>PMDE01000133.1:14802-14982 GCA_003154335.1 Methanoregula sp.
GGTGAGCCCAGCACTGGATGTTGACCGCTACCGGCAGGGATGCCGTATGGCAGCTGGCGGTCTTCACCTTTACCGCAAGAGCGGTCGTGTCACCTCCCAGTCCCATCGGGCCTATCCCGAGGCGGTTTACAGCATTGCAGATCCCCTGCTCATACGTTGTCATGGTATCAACGGGCAGCA
>PMDE01000068.1:0-4612 GCA_003154335.1 Methanoregula sp.
GTCGGAGTTGACACTACAGCAGGTCGCCCTATCTCTCCTTTTAAGACTGGTTGATTTTTTTCCGTTGTGCAATTCGGTACCCGGAAATGACCTGCACAGAGTTCCCAAATTCCTGGTCAAGCGTGGGGTCACCCGAATCGGTGTAGAGGACGGGTGTCTCCCTGAGTTTATGAGGCGTCGCTACAACGATAATTTTTTTTATACCTACCCTTCGCACGATACGGTCACTGATCTGCTGGTTTCCCCTGCCAAGAATGAATCCCTGTGCTCCAATTGGGCTGAGGATAATCCGGATCTCCTTTTCTCTTCCTGTAAGATCGAGAAGGGTTTTTTCATCCACATCAGATGCTACCAGCACGCCATCTTTTATTGCATCAACGCCAAGAAGGGTTTTTTGCATACCAATGCGGTGGGCTATCGCCTCGGTAGTTGTCCCGGCTCCGATGATATAGAGTGTGTCCGGCAGCATCACCTCCTGCATGAATCGTGCGATCTCCTGCTTGGCCCGCTCCTCATCTGGTTCCTCATATACCTGTTTTGCAGCCTGCAATTTACCAGCAATTGCAGGTATCCGGGCGATTCCAAATATCCGGGTTTTCAGTACCCCTGAGCGGTACGCTTCCTCGTCTACATCGAGAATTTCCGAATCCCTGAAATTTTTATTATCTGATTCTGATACAAGTGCAGCAGTAGCTACCGGGTCTATTGCAAAGACTGCGGAGTACATCTTTACACCGGCAGGTATCCCGAGAAGCGGAATGTCCCTTCCCGTAACTTCAAAGATATCACGTGCGGTCCCATCCCCTCCGCAGAACAGGATCAAATCAAGGCTGGCTTCCCTGAACCGGCGGGCTGCAGCCTGTGTATCCCGTGCACTGCTTTGGCCGGAAAAGGTATACAGGATTTCGAACTCCTGAATACCTGCCTCATTGAGGATATCCGCTCCCATCGCACCGGAGCAGGTAATGAAATGCAGATCTTTCTTTTGCGAAAGCAATGTGAGCGTGATTCGTGCCCGTTCCATGGCATGCGGTACTGCCCCCCGTCGCCGGGCTTCTTCCACGTTCCCATCAGTGCCTTTCAGCCCCACCGANNCGCCCATGCCGGCAACCGGGTTGACAATGAGACCGATCCGTTGCATAAAAGAGATGTTATGAAGGGTTTATTGTATTTTGGGTATCCGGGCAAGTGATTCCTTGATCAGCTCGTCCGGGTATTCGTAATCAACCAGCTGTCCGGAATAATACGCGTCGTAGGCGGTCATATCGAAATTACCGTGGCCGGAACAGTTGAACAGGATTGTCTTTTCTTCTCCTGATTTTTTACATTTGAGTGCTTCGTCGATGGCTGATTTTACTGCGTGAGAGGTTTCAGGCGCAACAATGATCCCTTCAGTCCGGGCAAAGGTCTGGGCTGCATCAAAGACTTCACTCTGGTGGTAAGCTACCGCCCTCATGACCCCGTCATGAACTAGACGGGAAACGATCGGTGAATCCCCGTGATAACGGAGTCCTCCTGCATGCATTGAGGGTGGGACAAAGTCATGCCCGAGTGTGAACATCTTAAGGAGCGGGGTGTACCCGGCTTCATCAGCAAGATCGTACGTGTAAAGCCCCTTAGTCAGTGTTGGACAGGATGCCGGTTCGGCACCGATGATATCCACATCCTTGTGCTTCCCGGTCAGCTTATCCCCGGCAAATGGGAACGAGATGCCAGCGAAATTGGATCCTCCGCCAACGCAACCGATCACTACGTCCGGGTAATCATCAACCATCGCCAGCTGATCGCGGCATTCGAGCCCTATCACCGTCTGGTGCAGGCATACATGGTTCAAGACCGAGCCGAGAGCATAGTTGGTATTACTATGGGATGCTGCATCTTCAACTGCTTCAGAAATTGCCATGCCCAGACTTCCCGGGGTGTCAGGGTCTTTTTCGAGCATTGCCCGGCCGGCATTTGTCTTGGTGCTCGGACTGGGGATGCATTCTGCCCCCCAGACATGCATCATGGATTTTCGGTATGGTTTCTGGGAGTAGCTCGACCGGACCATGTAAACGGTGCATTGGAGATTGTAGAGCATGGATGCAAACGACATCGCAGATCCCCACTGGCCTGCTCCGGTCTCAGTGGCAATCCTTTCGATTCCAGCTTTCATATTATAAAACGCCTGCGGAATGGCGGTGTTGGGCTTATGACTTCCGGCCGGGCTGACACCCTCCCACTTGTAGTAAATCTTCGCCGGTGTTTTTAAGAATTTTTCAAGCCGGTGGGCACGATACAAGGGACTTGGCCTCCAGAGCCGCAGGACATCCTGCACCTCGTCAGGGATATCAATATGACGATCGGTAGTCACTTCCTGTCGTATCAGCTCCATGGGGAAGATGGCCGAAAGATCCTCAGGACCGATAGGTTTCTGCGTCTTGGGGTGGAGTGGAGGGTCGAGTGGCGATTTCAGGTCAGCCTGAACATTGTACCACTTTTTTGGCATCTGCTCTTCATCAAGAAGAATTTTTGTCTGCATACAGGATCATTTGCATTGTATAAATAAATACATTATGCAACAAATTTGTACACTGCGTCGAGATCTTCAAATTATACAAGCGCAATTGGACCGGCTGTTCCAGGGAGAAATTATACATCATCATGGAACTTTCAACTCCTTCAGATCAAAAAATCAAACATTTATTCTTGAACTTGTGATAATTACGTAATTGAGGAGTAACGAGCGCAATGGTCTTCATCTACTATAGTCAGGGAGTATCGTCACAATACCTGGATTTCACCCAACGACTAATGTCTCATCTTGCACTTAGAGGTACCGAGATAACCCAACAGATGCTCAATGAGAGTACCGCGCAGATGCACGTGAAACACACGGACGAACAAGGGCACCTTGATATCGCTATAGAGAAGGAAAATATCAAGGTCTCATACACGGTTGACCGCGAGAGAAAGGAGATATCAAAAGGGGTGATGGGGGCGATCTCCGGCGCAGGAATCGGAGGTTTTCTCGGTAACGTCCTTCGAAAGGATCAGGGATTCAGGGATGCAGTTACGGGTGCGCTCGGCGGTGCTGCGGCTGGAGGGGCGTATGGGGCTTACAGTGGGTACGAGGAATCAAAAGATAATCGCACTAATTTCGCCTCAGTTCTTGCTGAAACTATCAAGGAAGTTGAGGATGATCTCCAATATATCATCCGGGGGCAGGCAGAGGCAAAAGAAGCGGTACGCGAACGCGGGAGGCAGAAGCTTGAGGAAGATTCTGCAAAAAAAGGAGAGTTTCGAAATATGCTGGAAGATCTATACGGCGAGGTACTTGCTGTGCAGGAAGAAGTTGATATGGCAAAATGCGAAGGAGTCAACGTGACCAAAGCCCGAGGACGAATTGACCGTGCCGAGAATCTTTACAAAGAAGCACAGGCTTCGTTTGAGAAGAACGAGTTCACCGCGATAAAACCAAGAATAACTGCTTCCCGGAACATGGTGGATAAGGCACGTGAAGCGCTCTCCGAAACTCAGACCCCGGGATAAAACTGCCTTTTTTATGAGTCGGGATATCGGAAAATCATTTCCGGCAACCCACGGATAAACAAAAATTAATTTTCCGTTTTCCCAAAAAACAGGAATTTCAGGGATAATACCCCATTCAATACCCTTATTATACTCAGGAGAAAATCTATATTCAAGTTGTTATTCCTGCAACAACACATAGATCCAAGAGAGGGAGCAGGTGATTATTGGATGAAACATTCACTTTTTGATATACTCATAAAACCCGGGACGTTCTTCCAGGAAGCAGTCAAGGAAACAGAAAATCTCAAAATTCCCGGACTGATTGTACTGGCGCTGGGGATTGTGTCTGCAATCTATGCATATTTAATCGGAGGAGTAACAGGGAGAATGATGGCGGGATTGTTTCCCGGTATGGAATCAATTATCTCCATTTTTACCATCCTTGGTGCTTTGGTCGGGATATTTATCTTCTGGGTGATATGGACCGGGGTGTTCTACCTTGTATCAACAGTATTCAAGGGTAAGGGGACATTTAAAAGAACGCTGGAGTTTACTGGCTATGGATTTCTTCCCCAGATTTTCGGCATGGTACTTGCAATAATCGTTGCAGTTCAATATCTCCCAAGAGTAATTGTTCCCCAGATTACGACAGCCGCGATACAAAATAACCCCCAGCTCGTTCAGGAAGCAGTAAATATGCTCATGCATGATCCTGCAATGCTGGANNGACTCCGCACTATGCGTGGGAATACCAGTTGTAATCTACATTCTCTATAGTATCTTTACCATGACAGGGATTTAAAATGAAAAACACTCATTTAATGCTACTCACGGCTCTTTGTCTGAGTTTTATCCCGGGGATCGGAATGGTAACGGCATTCCAGACGCCGGAATCCATTATTGCTGCAGGCAATGTCTTTGTATCCAATGTTACGTATGATCCCGGGTCTTTTTTTACCGGTGATTCCGGTACCGTGATGGTATTTGTGACCAATGGCAACTCTGACCAGAGTGTTGTGATAAATCATGCAACAATAGGAGACAATAATATACGACTTCTCAGCAATCCGTACGATTCATCAGCTAACATCGGTCCTCT
>PMDE01000068.1:4623-24049 GCA_003154335.1 Methanoregula sp.
GCATTCAGCAAAGGAAAGAAAAAGACCATATTAGTGCAGGTTGCCAACCCGCGAAAAAATGACGTAAGGAATGTTATGCTTGATGTGTCCGGAACGGGAATAACAGCAAGCCCGGCGGAAATATTCGTCGGGGACCTTGCTTCCGGGGCGAAAATACCCATGAACTTCACAGTGACCCCCGATCAGGAAACCAACCTTATCCTTACGTTAACCTACAACAACGGCAATAATCCACACAAAGTAACTGTGGATCTTCCGGTTTCTTTTGGTATCGATAAAATGCAGGCGAATCCGGTTGTCAGCAATATCCAGGTTTCATCCAGCGCCGGGATTTACCANNAGGATCCCTACAAGACCTATGTTGTCGGTGCCCTCAAGCCTGATGATTTTGGGAGCTTTGAAGTGACCTTTTCCTCAAATGCTACGAGTATTCCCCTCCAGCTGTCTTACAAGGATGCCGAGGGCAACCAGTATACTTCTCTGCAGGATGTGAAAATATCTGCGACAGGAGTAAATTCACCAGTGAGCGGGGGGACAGGACTCCTCTTCCCCATTATCGCGGTGATAATTGTACTCATTGCCTGCATTGGCGGATGGTTCTTCTACATACGAAGGAACAAGAAGTGACCATGACGATGAACGAACAACCAGTTATGGTGTTCAAAAATGTCGTCAAAGTGTACCCACTACCTTCAGGTGATGTTACCGCCCTTGAAGATATATCATTTCAGGTAGATCGCGGGGAGTTCATATCGGTAATGGGACCTTCAGGTTCCGGGAAGTCAACACTTCTTAACCTTATGGGGTGCCTTGATACACCCACGTCCGGAGATATCTATATCAGCGGGACCCGTATTGGGGATATGTCAGATATTGAACTGACAAATATCCGGAGAGACCGGATCGGCTTTATTTTCCAGTATTTCAACCTGTTCCCCCTGCTTAACATCATTGAGAACGTCACTTTCCCCATGATGCTGAAATCACAGAAAGCTGTCGATCCGGAGAAGGGAAAGGAAGTGCTCCGTTCGGTTCAACTGGATGATTCGCTCTTCACTCATACGCCTACCGAGCTTTCCGGGGGACAACAGCAGCGGGTCGCAGTTGCACGGGCACTCATCAATAATCCTGACATACTTCTCTGCGATGAGCCGACCGGAAATCTCGATTCGAAGACCGGGGCGGGCATAATGGACCTGATGACTGAACTCAACCGGAAGGGCACTACCATTATTATGGTCACACACGATTCGCATATCGCTGAATACTCACGACGGACAATCCGGATCGCCGATGGGAGAATCGTTCCATGATTTTCTGGGAAATCGCAAAGCGGAACATCAGGATCAACGTCCTTCGATCTTCCCTAGCCATGCTGGGGATTGTCATCGGAGTAGTCGCCATCGCATCGATGGGGATTTTAGGCAACAGCCTGGTAGCATCAGTGGCAGATAGTCTGAGTTCTGTCGGAGATAGTGTGATCGTTACTCCCTATAGTGGAGGAGGCGGGGGTTTCGGACCTTCAGGCAGTTCAGCGAGCTTAAAGATCACTGACCAGAATTTTCAGCAGATCAAACGCGTCGTTGCACCGAATGTGGCAATACCCGTATACCAGACCGCCGAACATTTGAAGATCGGAGTGGGAGGGGATGATATTGTTGCAATAATATACGGCCTTCCGTCCGCCGATGTCCCGGACATGCTGAAACTCCAGGATGGGGTTTACAACAATGGGAATTCCGGCTGCCTCGTAGGATCAACATTTGCCAAGGATCACAATCTCAAGGTAGGATCACGGATCTCGATCGGTCTGGATGGTGATAAAGGATCACTGAGAGTTACTGGGATTATTGAGGAGCGGGGACTGAGTTTTGATATAAGCACTGACAATGCCCTGGTCGTTACCAAAGAGTGGTTTGAAAATGCCTATAACCGGAACGCCGACTATGATGAAGTCGTCGTGAAAGTTAAAAACGGTGACACGGCAAGTGTGAAAACCGCCATAGAGAATCAACTCAACAGGCAAAGGGACCAGAAGATTGTCACCGTGATGGACAGCAAAGCGACACTGGCGACCATTTTTTCAACGTTTGGCATGGTAACGACATTCGTTACCGCGATCGGGGGTATCTCCATGGTTGTCGCTGGAGTCTCGATCTTTAATGTAATGATGATGTCCGTGACGGAACGAATAAAAGAGATTGGAATCATGCGGAGTATCGGCACCCAGAAAAAAGAGGTGATGAGCATGTTCATCTATGAAGCAGCTATTATCGGGGTTGTTGGCAGTATTATTGGCGGGGTCATGAGTGTCATTGCCGGTTATGCTATCAGCGCCCTAATTCTGAACACAACCAAGCACCTGTTTACGCTCTCAAATGGATTGGCTGTTGCTGAGGGTATGGGATTTGGAATCGCGGTCTGCCTGTTATGTGGGTTTTATCCGGCATGGCGTGCATCGAACCTGAATCCGATAGAGGCACTCAGGCACGAATAATACCATCAGTGTGTTTTTTCCAATTCTGTTTTTTTTGTAAATACTTATAACCGGTAGGGAGCATATTCAATGATATGAGCCGCTCCCGGGAACCTTCCTGCCTTAATCCGGACTGGAATGAGATCTGGAAAAAAAGGCAAAAACTGCATGAGTCATCAAAACTCTCTGACGACCCGACACATAACTGGAACAAGCGGGAGAACGCCGAACGCTATGATTTGAATTCCCATAACGAGTATGATGACCGCGTTAAGACAACCCTTGCCGGGCTGGACATTGGAAAAAATTCACGGGTACTCGATATCGGATCCGGTCCGGGCACACTTGCAATCCCTCTCTCCCCTCTCGTGAAGGAGATTACCGCAGTGGAGCCCGGGGCCGGCATGGTGGAGATCCTCAGGAAGCATGCTGAGCGGGAGGGCTTACGGAATATCACGTGCGTCCAGAAGACCTGGGAGGAGATCGATCTCTCCTTGGATCTCCCCACCCCGTTTGACATTGTCATCGCTTCCCTTTCCCTGACCATGTATGATATCCGCGAAGCTCTCCAGAAGATGGATGCTGCCTCATCAGGTTCTGTCCACCTCTTCTGGTTCGTGGACATGCCATTCTGGGAGCGGATGTATGCCGATCTCTGGGAACCCCTGCACGGGAGCCCGTACCATGCCGGGCCGAAAACCGACTGTCTTTTTGGGGTCCTCTACCAGATGGGAATTTACCCGGACGTCACCATGCTGCCGCTCGCAAAGGAGTACCGCTTCGGGAGCCGGGAGGAGATGTTCGGGTTCTTCCACAAGCGGTTCGGTGCAGGGACACCTGAAGAGCAAAAGGTAGTTGATGAGTATGTCACGCCTCTGATGCGAACAGAGGTGAATGCGGTCGTGATCTCGGGCAACTCGACATTTGCACATGTGCGATGGAGAACAACACAATCCTGAAGCGGTTCATGTAAATCGAAGACCTCCTTTCAGAGTTCTTTTCCTGCTCGCGGCTCTGATGTGCCACTCATACTACAAAGCGTATATATTTTTGAGAATAACGCCTGGAGAAACAGTGGGACAGCCGGCCCGTGCACTCACGGAATACCGCCGGCATATTCACAAGAAGGTAAGGAGCTGTTGCTATCGATCGAATCTATCAGACACAAAACAAAAACCGTACAGCAGATGAACACCGGCCACTGCACAAAACCCCGGCCGGAAATAATGGAGTAAGGCAATGACCCGAGGGAGAAAACCGCTCATGGCGCTCCGCGAGGCCATCCTGATCGCGAGGAAGCGGGGCGAGACCCGGCAGTTCATGCACGAGCCGGGCACGATCTGCAACTTTGTGATTTACTGCCTCGGCTTCACGGCCCTTGTCCGGATCAAGCGGGTCACTCGTGTCCACTGCTCCCACGCATGGATCGAACAGGAGGCAGCCGATGCACTCGCAGTACTCCAGGCCATCGCGTCCGGGTCCGGGCTCTCCCGCGAGCTCTGGGTTTTCCTGCCCCGCGGGAGGTTCCGGTTCTTCCGCGTCACACAGACCGGGCTTGTCGAGCTTTCCCGCGATGGGTCGGTGATGCTGGAGAAACCACTGCCGGTAATCCAGTCACCGCCGATAACCCCCGGTCAGCCGGCCCAGACCGGGGTGGGACTTATACACCCGGTCCAGGCACCCCCGGTGGAATTCTCCGTCGGTGAAATACCCGAAGAAAAGGGTCAGGGTGGCTGTTGATCGACCAGCGGTAAAATGCCCGGATTGGCAATCGGAGCCCTTATAGCAGACTTTATCCGGACCTCTTTTTCGGGCGTCCGAAAATAGATCGAATTGGGGGAAAAACGGTACAATGAGGTTATTTTCCTCCGCGTTATGGACCCGGATAGGTTTCCCAACGTCGGATATTGCGAAATAGTTAATTAGTATCAATTGGGTGGAAAAAGTCCCCTGAAACGGTGCTGGGGATTGGGGGTTAAGCCGGTGATCGGGGGGATCCAGGAGATCCGAGGGGGCAGTTAACAATGAGTTATTTTAAAAAAAAGGTCTCCCCTTTACCCAACCCTTCTTATCCTTCCCATCGCTTCCTTCAGTCGCTCCATCGATGTCGCATATGAGAGCCGGATCCAGCCGGGTGCATAAAAAGCACTGCCCGGGGTGGCTGCTACATGGGCTTTCTCAAGCCAGCGGGAGGCAACTTCCATGTCATCACCTGTGACTTTTACGAACGCATAGAACGCCCCGTCGGCCGGTGCTGTCTCGTAGCCCATCAGGTTCAACTCTGAAATAATGTATTTCCGCCGCTGGTCGAACTCCNNCTTGGGGGCAACTGCGTACCCGAGCCGCCAGCCGGTCATGGCATAGGCCTTAGAGAAGCCGTTGATGGTGATCGTCCGCTGCTCCATGTCGCCGATTGCGGCAAGAGAGATGTGTTCTTTGCCGTAGACCATCTTCTCGTAAATCTCGTCGGACATCGCATAGATATCATAATCCGTGCAGAGATCCGCAACGAGGTTCATGGACTTCATGTCGAAGACGGCACCCGTGGGATTCGACGGGGAGTTGATCACAATCATCTTGGTCTTTGCATTAACGAGTTCAAGAAGAGAGTCGTCGAGCTGGAAGGTTTTGGGGTTGATCGCGTGCTTCACGACCTTCCCGCCGGCAATCTGAACGCAGGGTTCATAGGAGACCCACGCCGGGGTAAGAATGATGGTTTCATCTCCCGGGTTCAGGATCGCTTCCATAGCCTCGTAGATCGCATCCTTTGCACCACAGGTAACGATCACCTGTTCTGAACTGCATGAAAAATGATTCTCCCGTGTTATTTTTTCACTGACGGCATTCAGAAGTTCAGGTATGCCATTGCTCGGAGCATAGTGTGTTTCACCCCGGTTCAGTGCATCGATGCAGGCGTCTTTGATATGTCGGGGGGTATCAAAATCAGGTTCACCGATCGAGAGACTGATAACATCGGTTCCTTCCCGCTGCATCTTCTTTGCTTTGTCAGAAATTGCGATGGTGGCAGAAGGTAAGACTGCAGCGATCTTTTCCGAGAGCTGCCTCATTTTAATCGCTTGACAAGCTTGATAGCAGATTCGACAGCCCGTTTTGCATAATCGATCCGCTCGTTTGCTTCGAGGCGTGTCATACCAGGTCCGGATATTCCAAGGGTAACCGGTTTACCAAATTCCAGTGATAGATCAATAATTTTCCGGGCGGCGTGCTGAACCACAATATCATCATGCTGGGTTGCTCCTTCAATGACACAGCCGATGGTAACGACTGCATCTACTTTTCCCGCCTGAAGCATTTTCTTGATTGCAAGCGGCATGTCATAGGCACCCGGCACATAGAGGCATTCGGTTACTTCTGCACCGAGGAACGCTGCATGCTCTCTGCCTTCGATCTCCATCATATAGGTAATGTCGCGGTTGAACTCAGCAACGACAAATCCCAGTTTTATCGGATTAGTATCGCACATAGTTAATCATCTCTTGTGAATCGAACCAGATAAATTTGTACGCTCTTTGATTTTCCTCTAGCCGCGTGCTGGTCCTTCATCAGCAAATCCCTGCCGCTGCCCGGTGCCTGCTTCGCGTTCAAGAGTTCTTGGGTGAAGCACGAGTTTGACGGCATTGACCGCATGCTCCCGCGTGCGTTGTTCGGCCAGCCACGCAAGTTCCGTGCCGTCCTTTGCCTCATCCTCGTGAACGAAGACCTCAATGATATGAGTGTTTGTCATAAGCTGGCACATGATAAGCCCCTGTGATGCCTCGTGGGCGCACATCCGGTCCTTGTCTTTTCCCCCGGGCATACCGAGTGCCATAACAATATCACAACGGCGCTCCTCGATCAGCTTCTTGCAGGCAACAGGAAGGTCCTTGATCCCCGGTACCGTTGTCCGCTCGACTGCCACACTGGTATGTTTTTTAAGTTCGTCAATAGCGATGGCTCCCATGTTGACGCGTGAGAAGGTGGTGTCAGCGACTCCCACTCTCATCCCAGCACCTCACTGGCTGCTTCAACACCGTCGCCTGTTATTTTGAACCCGGATTTCCTGAGTGCATGCTGGGTTGCCGCGAGGGTAGCGAGGATCTCGGGGGCGCTGACTGACCCCATGGTTCCAATACGGAAGATTTTCCCTTTCAGGTGGTCCTGACCCCCGGCGATCACGATACCCATCTTTTTGATGAGTGCACGCATTTCATCATCCCTGACATCGGCAGGGTACTCAATTGCAGTCACGGTCGAGGAATAACGGTGAAGCTTGTCGATCTTCGGAAAGAGGGAAAGCCCCCATACTTTTGCTGCTTCCTGAACTGCTCCCGACATTTTCTGGTGACGGGTAATGCGTGCAGGAAGACCTTCCTCTTCGATCATAAGACAGGCTTCACGGAGAGCAAGGAAGAGCGGAACAGCAGGAGTGTAAGGGGTTTCCATGGGTTTTCCACCGGCACTTTTCCGGTATGCCGGAAGGTCGAGGTAATACGGGGGGTTCTTTGTCATGCGTTCCCAGGCACGGCTGCTCACTGAGACCATTGCAAGCCCGGCAGGTGCGGCAAAACATTTCTGGGAGCCGGTAATGGCAATATCAACACCCCATGCATCTGCCTCGACCGTGTCGCCACCAATCGAGGTAATGCCATCCATGATAAAGAGAGCGTCGTGCTTCCGACAGAGTTTTCCGATCTCCTGTGCCGGGTTTTTAATACCGGCGGAGGTTTCATTATGGACGAGGGTGACAATCTGAGCGCCAGCCTCGAGCTGCGTTTTGAGCTCCTCGAGGTTAACGGGCGTACCCCAATCAGACCGGATCTCGTGCGCCTTCCCGTAGCGCTGGCTTATCTTGTAGAGCCGCTCCCCGAACTTACCATTGACGATACATGCGATGTCCTTGTCTCTTCCTACTCCTGCAATCGCGGCTTCCATCCCGGCAGTACCAGACCCGCTGATGACAAAAAGGTCGTTTTTAGTCCCAAACGCAGTCTTGAGGACACGTACGCAGTCGGCGTAAACAGCGCCGAATTCGGCACTGCGGTGATTAATTGCCTGACGCATCATTGCATACCTGACCCGTTCCGGCATAGGTACTGGCCCCGGCAGCATCAGGAGAAGTTCTTTTTCCATGTGGATCTGCTCATAGTATATCTAAATAAGAACAATATATGTTTGGATGGCTCATATGGCTGACGTGGCAGTTATCTCCGGTTCCGCTTCTGACGCTGCGATCACGGAAAAAGTAAAAAAAATCCTTGAGGAGAACATGGTGTCATATGACACCCGGATCATCTCTGCCCATCGGGATCCAGACAAGCTTGATGCGTTTATCAAGACCAGTAACGTGAAAATTTTCATTGCTATCGCTGGTCTTTCGGCAGCCCTGCCCGGCGTCATCGCGTCAAAGACCGATAAACCTGTGATCGGTGTTCCCGTGAGCGGGACTCTCAACGGGCTTGATGCTCTCCTTGCAATTGTCCAGATGCCAAAAGGGGTACCGGTTGCGTGCGTTGGTGTCGACAACGGTGAGAATGCGGCATGGCTGGCGATACGGATTTTGAAGCTAATAAAAACCTGATGTTGCCACTTTTACAATCCGATCCTGTTAAAAAACGTTTTTGCGCTCAGGTACGGGCAACGATCCTGACTTCTTTCCATGAGGACAGATAAATAGGCACAACCCGCACACCGCAATTCCGCCGGATTTTTCCATTTCTCTGAAATACCGGTCGCAGGCTGCAGCATCGAAACGTGACTCCCGTGGTTCGTTGGGATGAAAAGATCTGCCGGTAAAGGCATTTTGCGGGCAGATATCCACGCATGCTGTACATTCTCCGCACTGCTGTTCCCCAGGCGACCCGGTCGGGGTGAGCGGTGCATCAGTCAGTATGCTGACCCATCTGACCCGGGGTCCGTGATCGGGAGTGACAAGAAGGCAGTTCTTACCGATCCACCCCAGTCCTGCAAGGTGTGCCGCGAGTTTCTGGGAGAAAATGCCGCGAATGTTCTTATGGTTTGTCCGTTTGGATGCAGGAACGGGAAAGGATTTATAACCGGCTCGCTGGAGCTCGTTCGCCAACCGCACACTGATCTGGTCGAGCATCTGGTTGATAACATCATAGCTGTTGTGCCGGTATAATATCGCTCCTTCGGGATCTCTATCCGGCAGAAGATCAACCAGGCTATCCTGAAGCGCCATGCCGACAACAATTGCTTTCGGATACCGGGCAGCCCGGTCTCCACCCTGTTCAAGAATAAAGTCATGGGCCGATGAGAGATCGGCAATTCCAAAGTAATCTGCACCGAGTGAACGGGCAATTGTCCTGAGCTCTCTCTCAAAATCCATGGGTGTATCAATTATGAATTGCAGGATGCAGATATTTCTGATTAGCGGTCAGGTTTAATGAACTGATGCCTCCTTCGTTCGGTTTTTGACTGTCCGGTTTACTCCCGCTGCGAGAATAAACCAAAACTCGCACAGTGAAGGAAGTGCCCCCGGTCCATGTGCGTGCAGTTTTACCCAATTCAGGTTTACGGATAAGTGATGAGGAGTAGAAAGTCGTTCTCCTGACAGGACAGGAGTTATGTGCAGGGAAATAGCCTGATACTAAAATACTTATAGAATATAAAAGTAAAACGGTCTTGCATGCAAGCGCTGAATGAGCCTCTCGTCAGCATTAAAAGAGTGAAAATTCGGGCCCTTCACCTTACATCCATTGATTTCGATGTCATTCTCAGGATAGAAAACCCCAATCCTTTCGGGGCAACCGTGAGGGAACTTCCGTTTATCGTTTTTTTTCGGAGCGGTAACCAGGAAAAAGAGATCGCCAGCGGTGAGACAGTCAAAATGGATATCCCGGCAAGCGACAGTATTGAGATCACTGTCCCGCTCACCTCCCACGATCTCGCGCTTTTCGAGGGTATTGTGAGTTTGATCAAAACAGGGAATATACAACTAAAGATACAAGGAACAGCGGTGATCGATCATATCATCGGCTGGTCTCTCCCGGTCACAGAAGAGATAGAGATTACTGAACATGAAATAGCAGAAGCTGTTTTAGCAAAGATCCGGGGTAAACAGGGTTCATAATTCAAGGATCCCAATTTAGATTTTTCCGTAGGACAACTGCAAACGCCTAGTTCTTGATTTTTGTTGGGCACTCGCGCCGGCAATTTTGTAAGAGTCAGGGCTTGGGAGTGAAAAATAGTAAGCGTTCACGATTAAGTTCGGGGGGGTACCTCTACCTAATACAGTTTTACCTGAAGAGGGGGGTAATCCTCATGTCTGACAGGATCGGGGTATGAAAATTTCAGAAGTGAGTTCCTGGGGGAAGGGAGATTCAGGAATATCTCCGTCGGAGCATAAATTCACATACAACCATGGGAAGGGCAAAACCCGTTTTTGGTCATCCGGGCTCATCTCAGCCCCGGATATCCCCTTACGGGAAGATCACGACCGGCCTGTCTGAGGCATTTTGGAGACATTTTTCCGTAGAATTCCATTTTGACCCCAGAATGTCCAACGAAGCATTTTCCAAAGGATAAAACCGGCCTGTTTAAAGCTGTTTGGTTTGAAAATCTCCCCTTCCGGAGGATTCAGCACGGGGCCGGGGTCCGGGAGGGCGCAGGATAAAAGGGACGCCCCTCAACGCCTGTCGTGATTTCACGATAGATATCGTCGTAAGAACGAGGGAGAAGCAGGATCATAGAGAAACCGACAGAGGAATCGATTCGCCATGATGCAAAACACTGTAATGATCTGAAAAAAGGAACTGTTGTTGCGGTCCGTTGATCCGGATATCCATTTTTTTCTCTACACCTCGATGCCTTAAGATTACTCCCGGGGTTTTCCTTTGCCCTTCATCCCCGTCCCAAAAAGCTCGTTCACCATCTTGACCGCACACAAGTCCCCGCACATCGAGCAGGTCTCCGTTTCACCATCCCGGCTATGGATCTTACGTGCATTCTCACCGTAAAGTGCAAGGCGGAACTGCTCATCCCAGTCAAGCGAATGCCGGGCCTCAGCCATCTGCACCTCGCGGTCCATCCGCCAGCCCTCATGTTTCCTGACGGTGTCACCGATATGGGCAGCGATCTTTGCAACCCTTGTGCCCTCAATAATATCCGCAACATCCGGAAGGGCCAGATGTTCGCTTGGCGAAACCATGCAGAGGAAGTCGGCGCCATTGAGGCAGGCGGTTGCTCCACCTATGGCTGCTACGACGTGGTCATAGCCTGGCGCAATATCGGTGACGAGCGGGCCGAGAAGGTAGAGTGGGGCATGGTCGGTGATCTCCTTGATCATCCGCACATTGTAGCCCACCTGATCGAGCGGCATGTGACCTGGTCCCTCGATCATCCTCTGGACATCCTTTGACAGCGCCTGTTTCGCCAGCGTGCCGAGCGTGATATATTCCACCGATTTTGCAAGTTTCTCTGCGTCCTGCAGGCAGCCGGGACGCATACCGTCACCCAGACTGATTGTGACGTCATATTCGGCGAGAATCTCCATCAGGTAATCATATTCAGCATAGAGCGGGTTTTCCTCGTCCCGCTGCATCATCATCGCACAATGGAACGAACCCCCCCTGCTTACCACACCCATAACCCGTGGATCGCTCCTGAGTGCTGCGAGTGCCTGCCGGTTCACACCACAGTGGAGCGTCAGGAAGTCCACCCCCTGCTGACAATGTTCGCGGATGATCTTAAAGAGCAGATCTGCATCAACGTCAGCAGCGTTACCCGCCCGGCGCACCGCTTCATAGACAGGAACAGTCCCGACCGTCGTATCCAGTGCCAGTATCTTCTTCCGGATCGCCACGAGATCCCCGCCTGTAGAAAGGTCCATCAGCGCATCCGCGCCGTTTGCGAGTGCTGCTTTTGCCTTCTCTTCTTCAAGTGCCGGATCGCACCGGCTGCCCGATGTTCCGATGTTCACGTTAACCTTGACCGTGCACCCCTTCCCGATAGCACACGGTCTGTGTTTCCGGGCAGGGTTCGCAGGGATAACAATCCTCCCGTCAGCAATTCCGCGGGCAAGACGTGCCGGATCCATACCTTCCGCGCTCGCAACCGCTTCCAGTTCCACAGGAACCCCGTGACAGCACCTGCGCATGATTGAATCCATAACAAACATCTGTTAAGGCACCTTATTATTGTGCATGAAGGTCAGGTGGTTATGCAGCGGGGATGTATGGGCGAACTCCTTCATCTCAGGGGATATCCTCGTGGATGCGGGCGTCTTACCGATGGCAGTTGTGCCGTTTAAGGAACAGATTAAGACGATCGTTCTCACCCACTGCCACTTCGATCATACAGCACGGGTAAAAGAAATCGCGCATATGTGCAAAGCTAAAGTTGCAATCCACAAAGCAGATGCCCGGGGGCTGGTCGATGATGCCCACAGCCTCTCGATGAATTTTGGCGCCCGCTCACCGGGAATAGTTCCCGACATCATCCTCACCGAGGGAGATACAGTAGGTGATTTTGTCGTACTCCACACACCTGGCCACACTCCCGGCTGTATCTGCCTGTATTCCGGGAAGGACCGGATACTCATCAGCGGGGATACAGTCTTTGCAGACGGCTACTTTGGGCGATATGATTTTCCCGGCGGCAGCAGGGCCGAACTCTCCCGTTCGCTTGACCGCCTTTCATTGCTTGAGGTTGAAGGGTTGTACGCCGGCCACGGTGATCCAGCAGAGAAGAATGGCAGCCGTTGTATAGCGGCAGCGCGGGAATTGATGAAGAGCGGGTATGGATAAGGGGATCTACTGCCTTATTTTTGAAAATCCCGGTCGCACCATCCACGTCGGTGCATTGGGAGATCTGATGTTCCAGCCGGGGTGGTATATATACATTGGATCAGCTCTCGGCAGTGGCGGGTTAAAACGGCTCTGGCGCCATATTTCGCTTGCTCATCTGCAGGACAAACGGCCAAAATGGCATGTAGATTACCTGCTCGTTCATCCGGATTTTTCTCTCAGGTACGCAATCTACGCAGTCACCGGGAAACCATTCGAATGTATTCTTGCCCGGTCTTTTTTTGAACCGGGAGTTCCTGCATTTGGCTCAAGCGATTGCAACTGCTCGTCGCACCTCTTCTACCGGTCGAGCGATCCAAAGAAGGAGATTCTCACCGCATTCCGAAAACTCCAGCTCGCTCCGGTCATCAAAACTATCATTAATCCACAGGTATAGGATAACATATGAAGGTGCTGGGCATTTCGGGCAGTATGCGTAAGGATGGAAACACTGCGGATCTGGTCAACGCAATTCTTGATCGCTGCCATATTGATGATATCAAGACTGAATTCATTTCACTTTCGGGAAAGAAGATCCAACCATGTCTGGGCTGTGAAAAATGCAAGGAGAAGAAGTGGTGTGTAATAGAGAACGATGACTGGAATGAAGTGATAGAGAAGGTGCTGGACTGCGATGTACTCATCATAGGTTCACCTACCTATTATTACGATGTTTGCGGCCACTTGAAAAACTTCATAGACCGCACTTATTCTCTTTACCATGACCGCAAGCTTGCCGGAAGGAAAGGTATCGCGGTGGCGGTCTATGCCAATAAGGGTGCAAACCGGACGATCCAGACACTTGAGGGGTTCTTAAACACGCATGAATTTTCGTCGCTGGGTTCGGTCAAAGGGAAAGGTTACAAAAAAGGCGATGTTCTCTCTGATGACGAGGCCATGGGGAAAGCGAAGAAGATCGGCGATAAAATTGTCCGGCTGGTGAAATCCAACCACAAATGAAACAAAAGATGCTTTTTCCTTCTAGTTGCTTTTCTTTCCGGTCATTGATTCAATGTCAATCCTGATTATACAGACATTTCTGATGTTTTCCTCGGAAAATTGCTGTGTTTCACCCCCATAGTGACTCATGATGCAGTTCAGGCCCCGTTTCTTTTCTTCACTATCTTCGATGATGCGGACCTTCCCAAAACCGATTACGCTCCGGTATTCAATCCCCCATGCACAAGGGGGTTCAGTCCTTGTGACCTTCCCGCACTGGTCGATTTCAAAACAGCACCGGGGATTTCTGTTGATCATTGAAATTTTTTTCCCGTCTAAAGCCGAATGCAGGTAAATTGCTCCACCCGAATACCCAAAACTGAGGGGAACAATGTAAGGCTCCCCACCATCAGCCAATCCAAGTCTGCAGATCATCGATCCCTGAAGTATCGATTCAATTTCGGCAGAGTCAGTAATTTGTCGATCAGTTCTCCTCATAGCCCCTCATATTAACAAGCCACAAGATTCCGGCCCAGATCAGATCATTTCATAAAGCGTCGTTCGGCGCCTGAGCGTTCTGCCGATGTCTTCTGCTACACGCTGCATCTCCACAGGATCGAGATAATCGGTATTTGTCGCCCCTGCTCCTTTTGAGATACTCTCTTCGAACATCGTTCCCCCAAGATCATTGGCGCCAGCCAATAAACCGAGTTGGGCCAACTTGATTCCTTCCTTAACCCATGAGACCTGTATATTCCGGAAATTATCCAGAAAGAGCCGCGCAACTGCCACCATCAGGAGATCCTCTCTGCCAGTCGCTCCCGCACGTGCAAGTTTTTGGCGGAATAATGGAGTGTTCATGTGAATAAATGAGAGGGGGACAAATTCCGTAAATCCTCCCGTCTCATCCTGGATTTTACGAAGTATTGCCAGGTGCTGCACAACGTCTTCTTCGCTCTCACAGTGACCATACATGATGGTAGCGGTAGTCTGAATACCCATCTTATGAGCTTCCCGGATAATGCGCACCCACTCTTCTGTCGATATCTTCTGCGCACAGATTTTTTTTCGGATGTCTTCTACAAGAATCTCTGCTGCCGTTCCACACATTGATCCAAGTCCTGCATCTCTCATTGCATCAAGAACTTCCTGCGTACTTACTTTGCTTTTTCTGGCTGCATATGCAACTTCCATAGGATTACATGCGTGCAGGTGGATCCCAGGGGCGGCCTCGTGAATCCAGCGGTAGACATCGCAGTAGGACCCGAGATCAAAATCCGGATGGAGTCCGCTTACCGTGCAAATCTCGGAAACTTCGCGTTCTTTTGCGAGGGAAGCTTTTTTCTGGATCTCAGATTTATCGTGAAAATAGATTTCATCATCACCGGATTTTTTTGAAAACCCGCAAAAACCGCAGGAATTGACACAGAGATTGGTCACGTTGATATTCTGGTTCCGTACGTACGTGACTGCGTTCCCAACCCGTTGTTCACGAATCTCATCAGCGGCTGTCGAAATTTCCCATACGTGTCGGTCACGTACACGGAACAAATCCAGTGCCTCATCTTCGCTCAGCCTGTATCCGTTTTTCACATCATCCAGAAGGATTCGCAGGATTTTTTCCATGTGCCCGCTCCGGGACATTCTTCCAAGGCAGTGTAGTGTCCGGATAAAAGTAAATGTATCGTATTCTCATGACACATGATTATTATTCCCTACGACACCCAACATTACTAGAGAGATATGGAACAGATTGAAATTCAATTAACGAGAAAAAAAGCAGATGGGTATATAATCCCACTCGGTCCTGCTAATCTTGTTGCAGTGATGACCGATGTAGGGATGGTAGGGTGTGGAGCTTTTGACGTTGCCGCACTCGATTCTTTCAGTTATCCGGCAGCGAAAGTAAGACCCGCTGTCGGACCTTCGATTGTTGATACCGATGATATCCTGAAAGGGATTATCAAAGAGGCTAACCGGTCTGCGTTCGGGCGCGGGATACGGACAGGTATGACGGGACGCCAGGCGCTGGAACTTCTCTGACACATTTTTTTAAGTCATTCATTAATTCGCAAAGTCCTTAATGGCTATAAAAAAACCTGAAACATATGATTTTTCGCTCTTTTTCGTTATACAGGTTCATACAGGGTTGTCCGCTCCTGCAGGGTTCTCCCAAGATCCGATACCAGTCGGTCCATCATTAAGGGATCAAGGTAGTCAGCATCGGTTGCCCCGGCAGTCACCGTGATGTCATCGGAAAACATAGTGCCGGCAAGATCATTTCCTCCTGCCAATAACATTATCTGAGTCATTTTCAGTCCAAGCTTTCCCCACGGGACCTGAATATTATCGAAATTGTCGAGGAAAAGTCGGGAGACCGCTATCATGAGGAGATCTTCCCTGCCCGTTGCACCTGCACGGGTAATGCCTGCTTTAAAAAGTGGAGTATTGGTATGGACGTAGGTGAGGGGGACCAGTTCGGTAAAACCATGGGTCTCATCCTGAATTTCACGCAGAATACCGAGATGCTCAGCCCTGTTCTCCGATGTCTCACAGGAACCATACATTATAGTTGCAGTCGATCGAATCCCCAGGTTGTGTGCCTCCTTAATGATACGCACCCATTCATAAGTGCTTAGTTTGCGGGGGCAGATCAAGGCTCTCACGGTATCGACGAGAATCTCCGCCGCTGTTCCTTGTAGCGAGCCGAGCCCGGATGACTTCAATCGTTCGAGCACTTCTGCACTTGACAGATCGCTCTTGCCTGCAGCATGGGAAACCTCATCAGGGCTGAAAGCATGCAGATGAAGGTGCGGCCCTACTTCATGTACCCACGAAATCAAATCACAATAGGTCTCAACAGAAAAATCGGGATGCACTCCACTTAACGGACAGATTTCCGTTACACCNNCGTCCGATTGCGAGACGTACCTTTGCCTGAATTATTGCTTTATCATAGCAGTACGCTTCCTTATCGTCTGCACTCCTGCCAAAACCACAAAACCCGCATAGATTTTTGCAGATATTGGTCACATGCAAATTCTGATTTTTAACAAAGGTCACAACATTTCCGGAGTGTCGTTCCCGCATCTCATCTGCGGCAGATGCCACACGGAGAAGGTCCCGGTCCTTTGTATTCAGGAGATATGTTGCTTCTTTTTCTGTAAGGCGGTAGCCATTGAGTACATCTGATAGGAGGGCAGAAATCTCTGTCATAAATATCGACGGATCTATCGTTGTTTTTTCCCGCTTTTATCCGGTTTTTTTCCCTTCTTTCCTTCACGGGAATTCAGGTACATCTCATGGAGAACCATGATGACAATCACTGCAATGGTTACTTCAACAATATGGAGCGGGAGGTATCCTACCAGAGGTACGGAAAAGAGGGCTTTTCCGACGATCCACTCATCTTTTACCGGTTCAATCTGACCTAACCCCGGGTAACTTGCGAGCTGATCAGGATACCTGTTGTTGTCTCCCCAGGTGATATACCCACTATGGGGAGCTGTATAGTTGATGGCGAGTTTCATTCCTTTCATTTCGGTCACTGAACCGGGTTCAATGTACTGGATCGCCCGGTGAATGATAGGATGAACAGTTGTGATCCCGTTAGGCTTGTAGATAATAACATCCCCATATTCCTGAAACTTTAATTTCCCGGAATTATTGCCATCAATCCACGTCTCAAACGGGCCATACCTGTCCTTCTGAACGACAACGACAAGATCACCCACATTCATATGGGGGACCATACTCTCGGATTCTATGGTAACCACTGCCGGCCACGTCCCACAGATCAAAAAGAGACCCAGGGCAATCCCACCAACCACAGCCACGATCCAGAGCAGATCACGCGCAAGGGACACCGCCCAGTGATCACTCGTCCTGAATTGTGAAACCATCACCCGGATATCCCGCTTTTTATGAGTATCTGCCATTTTCTTAACGCCCGTATATTGATTTTTTAATAATAGTATTAACCGTTCATAATTTGTATTGTAGCATTAAAAATGCCACAATGTTGCATTTTTTAGATCCATAGACGAGAGAGATAGTAAATCCCAAAAAGGATTAGGAATATTCCACAGAGAGCAACGATTTTCCGATATGCATTGTCAGAAAAGACAGTCCGCCCTTTTGAGACACCGGTTGAGACAAACGTGTACCAGGCTGTATCTGCGGTCCAGTGACCTGTCATGAAAGAACCCGCAAGTATCAGACCGCCCTGCAGCCCAGCAATTACCATTGTGCTTCCAATGGAAATCCACCAGATCCAGAAGTACGGGTTTGCTGCACTGGTGACCAGTCCCGCCAGGTAAGGATTGCATACCGTTTGGCTGGGTGGGCATACCGTGGTTGCACTTCTGCTTCCAGAGATTGTCAGACCACCGAAAACAATCAAAGCAATTCCACCGATAAAAGCAATCGCTGAGGTGTAGGGAAGGGCTAGAGCTGCAAATCCCATGAGTATCAGGATAACAAGAAAAAGTTCTACCAGTATATGACCGAGAGATACCTTCAACCCGGTCATCCAGTTACCGGTAATTGATGCGTTAATGGTTGCAACCAGCGTCGGACCAGGTGCGAGCGCTCCGGTCAAACCTATCACAAACCCGAGGAACAACATCTGAAATACGTCAAACATAGAAGTTACGGGAACATCCGGTTATAATTCCAACGTCTGATAAGAATATCAACTGTCACCTTCACACAATATTATTCATCAGGGTTGCAGTGTAAAGATAAAACCCTATATTTTCTCCGCGGGCAATATACTACCCATGCTCAGTGCACAGCAGATTACGCTCAGGTTTCTTGAAACCAAACTGCAGGTGCATCCTGAGGTCGTTCGTTTTATCCAGGAAAGGGATGAACTGGATCTCATAGAACGTATCATCGCGCAGGTGCCCGGAGATACCGTTGTAGTTTCTGCAAAACACATCCCCGGCATGAATGCAACGCGTGATGGTACACGGTTTCTCAGTGATCCTTGTGTTGAAGTAATCAGCGGAGGCCCGGGAACATCCGGTTGTGTGAACGGGACGAACGATTATATCCATTATTTCCGTGACCGGTTTAACCGTCTCGGAGCGATGATCCGCAGCCGCTACGGGACAATGCCTATTGAAGCACTTCTGCGCAATACCCGCTATCGGCAGGAGGAATGTACAATAATTGGAATGGTTGTCGAGGTGAAAACGACAACAAACAACCACCGGATTGCCGAAATTGAAGATTCCTCCGCAAAAATTAACGTTCTTTTTCGTAAAGATCGCCCGGTTTTTGCGGATGCAGAGAGGATAATTCATGACGAGGTTATTGGTGTAAAGGGTAAACTCTCCAATGACGGAAAAATCTTCTTTGCCGAGAACCTTTATCGCCCTGATATCCGGATTGACAACACCCCATTTAAAAGTGAACAGCCGGGGAAAGCAGTCTTTATCTCTGATGTTCACGTGGGAAGCAATACGTTCCTTGCAGAGTGCTGGTCCCGGTTCTCAGACTGGCTTTCGGATTCTGATTTTTCATATCTCCTCATTGCCGGAGATCTTGTCGATGGAATCGGTATTTATCCAGGCCAGGAAAGTGAACTGGTAATAAAAAACATATATGACCAGTATGATGCATTCGGAGAAATGATGCAGGATCTTCCTTCCCGCATGAAAATTATTATTTCTCCGGGCAACCACGACGTTGTGAGGGGAGCAGAACCACAGCCGGTAATCCCGGAACAATTTACGAAAAAATTCCCTGCGAACTGTATCCTTGTCGAAAACCCCGCGGTGGTAAACCTCCAGGGAGTCCGCGTGCTCATGTATCACGGTAGATCGATCGATGATATGATAGGACTCATCCCTGGCGCATCTTACGAACAGAGCGGCCTTATGATGGAAGAGATGCTCCAGCGAAGGCATCTGACGCTGGCATACGGGCGAAGAACACCTATTGCTGCGGGAAAAACAGACAGGATGATTATCGACCCGTTACCGGAGATCCTGCACACCGGCCATGTTCATATCAGGGGGTTAACCCAATACCGGGGAGTATTGGGGATTAATGCCGGGACCTGGCAGTCCCAGACTTCATTTCAGAAACAAATGAATGTCAACCCGACCCCGGCTCAGGCGGTGGTAGTAGACCTCCAGACCCTTATACCGGAAACATTCACTTTCTTATAACAAAAGTTGTAATTTTATTCTTTTTCCTG
>PMDE01000068.1:24116-42644 GCA_003154335.1 Methanoregula sp.
GATATGACCCCGTGTTACTGCCGTTCGTTTTGCAGGGCGGGCCGGATACATCAGCGTAGCCGGGCGCGAAAAAAGGCTGTTAATAACGGTTTTTGCCATTTTAAGAATTGCCACCCTTCATCACCTCTCCGTGCAGCTTATGCAGGGATCAATAGACAAAACGATCACAGGAACGTCTGCAAGCTGNNGATCGTACAAGATTTTTTTTCCCATTCCCTTTCACGTAATGAACTAATTCCCCACGGGGTTGCTCCACTCGGGAAAAATATTCGCCATCCGGTGCTCCGGTAATTTTTATCTCAATCGGGCCTTCCGGTATTTTTTTTGCTGCCTGCTCGATAATATCAATGGAAGTAAATAGTTCCTCTATCCTCACCTTACACCGTGCATAACAGTCGCCTTCTGTTGCCACAACCGGTTTGAAGTTGAGTTTGCCATAGGCTGCATATCCTGTTTCACGTATGTCAATCGCGACCCCGCTTCCCCTCAAAGTGGGTCCTGCAGCACCGAAATCATACGCATCCTGTTTTGAGAGTATCCCCACTTTTTTCAACCGGTGTTTAACCGAGCTGTCTTCCAGAAACACACTGGTGATATTGCGCAAATCTTTTTTAATATCAGTAAGCCGGGAGATCATCCCTTCAAGTTGTTCACCGGAGATATCTTTTCTGACACCGCCAACTTTACAGGCACTCTGGATAACACGCCCCCCCGTGGTAGCCTCCAGTTCATCGAGAATGTGCTCACGGATCCTCCACGAGTTCATGAAAAGATTCTCAAAGCCCATACTGTCGCCAAAACAGCCAAGCCAGAGAAGATGCGAATGAAGTCTTGAATATTCCGACCAGATTGTCCGCAGGTAGTGGGCCCGTTCAGGAACATCGATTCTCATAATTTGTTCGACTCCCTGCACATAGGCAAGACTGTGGACAAAGCTGCAGATCCCACAGATGCGTTCCGCAATAAAGGTATATTCGGTAAATTCCCGTTTTTCCACGAGCTTTTCAAGACCCCGGTGAACATAACCGATTGACGGGAGAACGTCAACTACAATCTCGTCTTCAAGGACAAGATCGAGATGAATAGGTTCAGGGAGGACCGGGTGCTGGGGGCCGAAAGGAATAATTATTTGTTTAGACACGGGTTGTCCTCCTTGAATGTTGGAATGGAAAACGGATATTTTACCGTTGTTTTGTAGAGTGTTCCCTTGAAATCGATATTCATACCGGCAACATTAATTCCGAAAAGGTCATGGATCTCATTTTCATAAATAAAGGCGCCCCAGTAGATCCCACTTATGCTCGGTACGATAGTGTCCTGTTTTACTAAAATACGAAGGTTCTGGAATTTAAAGTCCTTGTCAAACGAGTAATTGATCTCATAACTTCCTTCGACTCCGGTACAACCGATCTGGACCAGCCTGTTGCCCTCGTTTTTCATTTTTTCGACACGGGAGACGAGCTCGCTCACGTCTATAGGGATGATGATCTGTTCCTCAATTGTCATTGTGCCTTACCTCCCTGTTGTAATTCAGGTTGAACTCCCTTATCCCCGGAGATCATTTCAGTCCTTTTCCTTTCAAGTATTCCCAGGGCCATGACAATACCATCGATAATGGATTCGGGACGGGCAGCGCAACCCGGGACATAAACGTCGACAGGAATAATCTTGTCGATTCCGCCGGCAACATTATAACATTCCCTGAAGACACCCCCCGATGTTGCACAGATCCCGATTGCCACGACGACTTTGGGATTGGGCATCTGATCATAAAGGTTCCTTACCACTTCCCGGTTTTGTTCGTTCACAGAGCCGGTTAAAAGAAAAATATCCGCATGCTTTGGATTACCGGTATTGATAATCCCGAACCGCTCAACGTCATACATCGGTGTAAGGCAGGCAAGAACTTCAATATCGCAGCCATTGCAGCTTGTAGCGTCGTAATGAAGAATCCAGGGAGACCTGGACAGATAGCTCATTGCTCACACCATCCTGAGATAATACAGGGCTGCAAGGTTAACCACACTAACTATTGCGGCAATTGCCCAAGAGCTTTTCATGACGAATTGCCACTTTACACGTGCACTTGCATTATCTATCACCAGTTCAAGCAGGTAGACAAGGATAACCGCAATTATACCAATGATCGGACTGAACGCAAAGAACAGGTATACGAATCCTAACAAAAAAACAGTCTCATACCAGTGTGTCACTTCGATAATTCCCAGTGTCGGCCCGGAAAATTCCGTAGTGACACCTTTTACAATTTCCTGATGTGCGTGATGCGAAGTTGAAATATCGAATGGTGATTTGCGAAGTTTGATTGTCAGGATGTAAATAAAACCTGCAAATATTCCCGGCAGGAAGAGAACCAGGGGCTGATCGAAGAGAGCAATCGTTGCAACATCGAAACTTTTTGTGACAACGTAAAAACCAACCGCGGTAAGTATAACCATAGGCTCGTATGCCATAATCTGGATAAGCTCACGTTCAGCGCCTACGTGGCTATAGGGTGAGTACGCCGAATATGCCCCAAGGACAAGGAAGATCTGGGCGAGGGTGAGCGCGAAGATGACCAGCAGTATATTCCCGCCACTGAAAAAGAGAGCCCCGGTGAAAATCATAAATACAAAATAACTGAACGCATAGAAACGCTGGGTCTCGTTTGCCACAGTTATCTCTTTTTCAAAAAGTTTTCCTACATCATAGAAAGGCTGGAGTACCGGTGGCCCTACCCGCCCCTGCATCCGGGCGCTGATCCGCCGGTCAACTCCGGCAATAAGCCCTCCGATTACCGGGGCAAGGAGTATGAATACTGCAATCCCGATAAGGGAAATCATGCAATCACCCCAGCGTATACCGCCATAATGAACATAATGCCGATAAGCACGGTACAGAGATAAATACCAATCCTCCTGAGTTTTACTTCACCAAACCACGAATTCAGGTAATAGTTTGAGAGCTTCATTTCCCGTTTTATGTTGATCGCTCCGGTGTAGGACATATCTGCATTTGTTGTCATTCCGCCCATGTAGGGTTTAAGCTGCCTGTGCTTCCGGCGGGGGAGGAGAATGCTTAACGGCAGGAGAACGATCAGGAAAAGCATCATGATCATGATGATAATATTATCCTGTGACAGCCGCGCAAAATTTCCATAATTCTGCAGCAGGAACGGTTCGATAAGGGTTCCTGAAATCACCGGGAAAATGAAACAGGTTATCGCTGTCAGTCCCGCAAGTGAGATCAATGCGATCCAGATATTCAGGTCGATACGAGTTTCCAGGTTCTCCCGTGCCGGTGTAACGACCAGCAGGCGCCCCAGCCACTTCGCCCAGAAGAAGAGCGTAAGTGCACTGCCGAATGCAAGAATGATGACAAAGATAAATCCGAATGGTGCATCGATGAATGCCTGGATTGCGGCCCACTTGGAAATGAGCATCCCGAACGGGGCAAGGAACATCCCGGCAATACCGATTACCATCATCGCTGCGACCTTTGGCATGCGCATGATCAAACCGTTCATATCTTCAATATCACGGCTTTCGATCTGGTGCTCGACAGTCCCGACAGCAAGGAACAGGAGGGACTTGGAAATGGCATGGAAAATGATTAGGAGAATTGCCGCCCAGATCGCCTCATAGGTCCCGATTCCGGCGCAGGCAACAATGAGGCCAAGATTAGCGATAGTCGAGTAAGCAAGTACCCGTTTTGCATTACTTTGGGAAATTGCTATTCCGGAGGCGATAAGGAAAGTGAGAGCTCCGATAAAGGCAAGAACATAACCTGAGAACGTTGCCTGAAAGACAGGCGCAAGCCGGACGAGGATATAGACACCTGCCTTGACCATTGTACTGGAGTGTAACAAAGCGGAAACCGGCGTTGGGGCTACCATAGCCCCGACCAGCCAGGAGGAAAAGGGCAGCTGGGCAGCTTTTGTCAGCCCCGCAAAACCAATGAGTACAACCGGTACAAGAACCACGGCTTTACCAGAAGCCAGTATCTCGTTAAGTCCCATTATTGGGGCAGGCTGGATCGCAAGATACAAAAGGGCGAGTGCGAATGCGACTCCCCCAAGAAGGTTCATCCACAGCGCGGTAAATGCATTTCTGGTTGCTTCACCGGTTTTTGTATACCCGATTAAAAGGAACGAACAAAGGGTTGTAATCTCCCAGAAGAAATATACCCAGAGAAGATTGTTGGAAAATACCAGGCCGAACATCGCAGAGAGAAAAGCAAACATGAAAAAGAAAAAAATGTTTCGCCTGTCCGGGATATCCTTATTGTGCCGGTGAAAATCCCTCATATATCCGAGAGCATATACACATATGAGACCTCCGATAATACCTATGATGAGGGCCATGATAATCGAGAACTGGTCGATGAACAGGGTATACTTCACATCGATGGCAGGGGAATATACGACCTCAAGATAAAGCATCAGGGCTGACTGCAGGAGTATCAGGCTGACAACAAGATAATTTTTATATTTTATACCAAGGTACAGGATGAAAAATGCAATTGCCATCTCAATAAAAAACATGAGAAGCCCGGTTGATTCGGCTGCAAACGCGTAATAAAGTAATCCCTTGTCAAACAGGGTCAGGAGAAGTAAAGCCGTAACAGCACCAATGCCCAGTGCGGACAGTTTTACAATCCAGTCGCGTTCTCGTTCAGAACGCACAAGAAGCATGAAGAACGCGGTAATCAGCGGTCCCAGAATAAGAAACAGTAGAAGTTGCACCAGCTATCCTCCCGATAAAAATATGGGTATTTTTCATTATTAATCATATTGAATTGTTCACTAACCTGTGTTTCATGATAAAATTCCTGTTTTTTTCTATAGGAATATTCTTTTTGATTCTGCCTGTTTAGTCTAAGGTCCTGATCGATTTTCTAAAATGATAAAAGTTTAATGGTTTAAAAAAAGAACTAATAATCTCGAGGAATGGATTATGGGTTTGACCGGTACCGTCCCGGAACCACTGTTCCTTCCTTGTTGTCAGCTAAGCAGAATACTGCCATGCCAATTATTATACCTGATACGTTATTCCGTGTATTCTCTTACGTGATTATATACAGAAGGTTCATGTGCATTTCCCCTGTCGCAGGAAGAATTCCGGGAAACGTTGGAGGGTGGTCAAAGAATGTTTGAACTCGCAATAGTGGTTGTAATTAGTATTCTCGCATTAATCCTCGCGGCAATACTCGCGCGGAGCATCCTCTCGCAGGATGAAGGTACTCCCAAGATGCGTGAGGTATCCGATGCGATCCGGGTGGGTGCAGAAGCATTCATCAAACGACAGTACTCGACTATCGCAATTCTGGCAATTGTGCTTGCCGTTGTCATCTTCGGGGTATATTCCCTTACGGGACAACAGGGTCTCGCCACCTTTACAGCACTTGCTTTCATTGTCGGTGCCTCCTGCAGTGCGCTTGCCGGTGTCATCGGCATGTCGGTAGCAGTAAGGACGAACATCCGAACGGCAGCGGCGGCCCAGACCAGCTCGGGAAAGGCGCTTGATATCTCATTCAGGGGCGGTGCCGTCTCCGGTCTTATCATCACCGCGATGTCGCTCCTCGGAGTCTCCCTTACTTACTACGCTCTCGGTGCAGACCCGCAGACCACGCCCTTCATTATTGTCGGGTTCGCGTTTGGTGCCTCGTTTGTTGCCCTTTTCGCCCAGCTCGGCGGCGGGATCTATACAAAGGCAGCCGATGTTGGTGCAGACCTGGTCGGCAAAGTCGAAGCCGGGATCCCTGAGGACGATGTCCGGAACCCCGCTACCATTGCCGATCTTGTCGGAGACAATGTCGGGGATTGTGCCGGCCGTGGTGCCGACCTGTTTGAATCCACCGCTGCCGAAAATATCGGTGCGATGATCCTCGGGGTTGCCCTCTTCCCGGTCTTCGGTGCCGCCGGTATCCTCTTCCCGCTCGTTATGTGTGCGCTTGGTCTCTTCGCCAGCATGATCGGTATCCTCTGCGTCCGCGGAAAGGATGGTGCAGACCCGATGGATGCAATGAACCTCGGGTACTACATCACTGCCGTTATCTCGGCCGTGTTCTTCTACTTCGGTACCATGTGGCTGCTCGGGAACATCTGGTTCTTCTACTCAGGTCTCGTCGGTATCGTATTATCCGTCGCATTCCTCCGGGTAACTCTCTACTACACCGACCACCACTATCGCCCGGTGCAGGAAATTGCCGATGCTTCGGAAACGGGACCTGCAACCAACATCATCACCGGGTTTTCGGTTGCCCTTGAAACCACCGCAATTCCAGCCATCCTGATCGGTGCATCCTTACTCATCTCCTTCTGGCTCGGTTCTCAGAGTGGCATATCCTTCGGTGGCCTCTATGGAACCGCAGCGGCAACCATAGGTATGCTCATGGTCTGTGCCTATGTGCTCGCTATGGACTCCTTCGGTCCCATCGCCGACAACGCCGGTGGTATCGTCGAAATGAGCCAGGCTCCGGAATCAGTCCGCAAGCGAATGGACGCGCTCGATTCAGCAGGTAACACGACAAAGGCACTGACCAAGGGATATGCTATCGGCAGCGCATCACTCGCAGTCTTCCTGCTCTTCAATGCCTACATGTCCGATATCAGCAGGCTCATTGGAAAAACCTTTAACGTCGTCAACATTGCTTCAATCCCGGTATTTGTCGGAGCACTGCTCGGCGCAATGCTCATATTCTTCTTTGCAGGTCTTGCGATCCGTGCAGTCTCCAAAACCGCACAATATGTGATCCAGGAGGTCCGCATCCAGTTCAAGGACCCGGCCATCATGGCGGGGACAAAGAAACCCGATTATGCCCGTGTGATCGACATCACAACGCTCGGCGCTCTCAAGAACATGGTGCTGCCCGGCGCAATCGCAATAGCCTTCCCCATCTTCATCGGTATCACCCTGAAATACGAAGCCCTGGCAGGTTTCCTGATGGTCGGCACGATTACCGGTATCCTGATGGCACTGATCCTCAACAATGGAGGAGGCGCGTGGGACAATGCCAAGAAATACATTGAATCCGGTGTTCACGGCGGAAAAGGCAGCGTTGCCCACAAGGCAGCGGTGATCGGTGACACACTCGGTGATCCATTCAAGGACACCGCCGGCCCATCACTCCACGTGCTTATCAAGCTGCTCGCAACACTTTCACTCGTGCTCGCGCCGCTGTTTATTTAAATTTTTTTTAGTTCACAAGCCCAAATTTTCGCGAATAACAGCGCCGGGATTTGGACAGCAATTTATCATACAACGCCGGATATTACGTATGGATCCTCAGGAACACATTCACATTTTCAGCGCGGGAGACGGCATCCATAAAACCTATCCCGCTGGTTCTTAAGGATCTCCGGACCGTCACGCATACGTTCATTTTTGCTGAAAAAGAAGTCTATATCAATTCGGCCAGGGATGATACCCAGGAACAGTGTGGAAGTCGGCAATCCGGGATGCAATTGACAGGTAAATACCCACTCCCACTCCCGGAATATTTCCTGTGCGCTGGTCTGTAACGATGCAGCAACATTTGACGAGATTCGCGACCCGGTGCTGGGGATACTCATCGACCACCCGTATGCCTGGTTTTCATTTGATGTCTCCACAGGTTCAAAACGTTTTTCATTAGGCCTTTTTTCTCTATCGCTCTGGGTGGAAGGAGACGCCTATTATGCGTTTGGAAATTCCCCCACCCGAAGAGTGCCGGTTCCAATATTTCCCGCAAAGAATCTGCCAGCCAATCCGCTCTATCTCGTGATCCTTACTATTTTTTTCCGGGAACAGGAACATGCCAGGAAGGCGAGTTCACTGGTACCGAAAGAGACGCTGTTTCACGAAGCAAAGACCTGGCAGATCCGGTTCAGGATACCAAGGCAGGATCCTCCGGTCAAAACCTTTCCCGATTAACCTTTTCCCGCCATATTGCAACCCTGGTGAGCTCACCCGGGAGGAGGAGGCCGAACCGGGCAAGGATTGGGAAAAACTCTACAGTATAACCCCGGATGGCGAACTGGCGTTATTCGTATATTCAGACCGCATGAAAAAACGGGTTGTAACCGACTCACCGGCCCTTACATGATCATCGGAATGGGGAATAACGGGCGGGCTCTGGAATGAACGATCTCAGTAAATGGCAAGAGACGGCGGACGAAGATATCACTAAAGCAAGGGGTTTAACCACTCAGTGTTCGTTCGTCTTCTGCGATCCATTTCTCCAGTTTCCGGATTCCTTCCTCAATATCCTTAATCCGGGCTTCGGTTTCCGCAAGCTGTGCGGTAACCTGCGCACCTTTTTCCGGGTCCTCGCAGGAAGCAAGAAAGGTACGGATATGACCTCTGCCTATCTGGAAATTTTCAAGAGCGCTCGCCGCTTTGCGGTATCGTTCATAATTAGTCATTAGATTCTTCCGGACACAGGACTCTGTTTCCAATTGCTGCCTTGGCATTCCCTCTTTTACCGATCCCCATGCCATATCATGAGTTTTGCGGATCTTCTGGATATGGTCAAAACAGGTTTTTTTGTGTTTGGCAATCATCTCGAGCTTGAATTTTCCCAGCAGGTTACCCGCACTTTTGAGTGCCTGCCCGCGTACCACCAGTTCGTGGATCTCCTGCGCGGAAGCAGCGGGGGGGAGCCGGGCCAGTTCCACCAGCTTCATAATTTCATCAAAATGCTCCTGTGACAGCGATTCAAGAATCCCGTACTCATACTTTTGTTTTTCCTTTGCCTCCCCGCAGAGAGCATTGAACTGTTTCCAGAGGAGATCACGGTCACTCCGGGCAATCGGTTTTAGCTCTTTGAACAGAGCGGCAATCAGTTTTGCCTGGTTCCAGAAATCCTGATATTTGGTAATAACCCGGTGATTTTCCCTGATTGGACGCATTAATGAGGATAGGTTTTTGATTTCCCGATCAAGGTGTTCTGCATTTTTATGTGCGTTTTTTAGCCAGGGATCATCATCGGGTTTCATAAAAAAGTTCGCAACGGTTTTGTTCAATAGAGTATCGTATCAGTATCTGCTCCCGGAGCAATAAATCGATATCCGTTGCATGGTTTATCCTCAAACGCTATTTTCGCGGGTATCAGGAAAACACATATTGTCTCCGGACTCATTGAACGATTAATACTGTTCAGGTCACCTCTTTCAGGTCGACACTGACATCCTATGAAAGACGTGAATATCTTTTGAAGTTCTCGTTGAATTTCTTTTCGCACCAGTTGCTTCAGAAGTAATACTTCTGGTCTCTGAAAATACTGGTGAATTGTCTATCTTTTTCATCAACAATCATCAGACATTACTGGATCGGTTGCCATATTGGTTACCTCGTTAGCTTGTATTAGGCTCAGGCATAATAGTTTTAAGTGTCATTGCCTTTTATCAAAGAATGCCAGTTTATCTGACATTTAGCAAGGAATGTTCTTTTTATTTGTGGAATATAAACACAAGGTCTGTTGTTTGTTCAAAGAGTGAAATGGAACGACTACCGCATCGTACATTCAAAACTGTGGGGAATGCAGCAAAAATATTTTTTATCAGCTATGTACTCTCTACGTAATTTCCTCGCCAATGTGAACTGTAAAAAGAGAATCTGTCGATAGCCATTATCTCCTGTTCCCTGCCATAATAATTATGGATCCGGTCATCGCCCGCATCAGAAAAGATCTCAAGGTCAGTGCTGATCCTGCCATCCGTGCCAGCTTTCAGCGGTTCTTCAAAGACGAAATAACCTATTATGGAGTAAAAGTTCCGGTAGTGCGAAAAATCGCAAAGAAATACTGGACAGAAGTAAAATCCTTGGAGAAAAAGGAGATCTTCTCGCTGTGCGAGGAACTTTATCGATCGAACTACTGTGAAGAGGCATTTATTGTTTCCTGCTGGGCTCATCTCCTTGAAAACAGGTATGAAAAGGAGGATCTTGTTGTATTTCGTCATTGGATAGATTCATACATCACCAACTGGGCCACATGTGACGGTTTTTGCAATCACACAGTGGGAGAATTCATTGAAAAATATCCTGAATATTTAGGTGAGCTGAAACACTGGACGCAATCTGCAAATCGCTGGATGAGACGGGCTGCGGCGGTATCGCTCATTGTCCCTGCAAAAAAGGGAAAATATCTTGATACGGTGTTGGAAATTGCTGGCCTGCTGCTCACAGATAAGGACGACATGGTGCAGAAAGGATATGGGTGGCTTTTAAAAGAAGCAAGCCGAAGGCACCCGGAAGAGGTCTTTGATTTCGTTATGAGCAACAGGAAAGAAATGCCACGGACAGCCTTACGGTACGCAATTGAGTTAATGCCGGAAGCTCAGAGGAAAGAAACCATGAAGAAGGACTTGCAGGAACAGTAAAAACAAAAGAATAAAAGAATATGGCAGGTTTTTAGGTACTGTTATTATCGCAGAGTTTCTTCAAAAACCGTTCATGAAGCCGGGTATCGCACGATAGTTCCGGGTGAAAAGAAAGTGCCATATGCTTTCCGTACTCAACAGCAACAACTCCCTGGTTCATCCTGGAGAGCACCGTGATACCAGCACCAACCCACTTTGCAACGGGCGCCCGTATGAAAATCGCATGAAATGGACCCCCTTCGAGTCCTTCGATCGGAATATCTGCTTCAAATGACTCTTTCTGTCTCCCGAATGCATTCCGGTCTACCACCATATCGATTAGGCCCAGCGTGCGGATACGGACATCATCAACGTAGGTCGCCATCAGCACCATACCCGCACAGGTCGCAAAAATGCCCCCCGAAAACGTGCAAAGCGGTTCATGAAGGTGGTTTTTCTCGATAAGACGGGAGATAGTTGTCGATTCTCCACCCGGAATTGCCAGAGCATCACATTTGTTTAGATCCCCGGGGTGTCTGACCTCAAATACTTCTGATGATGTCCCCCGCCCCATCATGTGTAGTGCCCGGCGGAAAGCATCGATATGTTCGCTCACATTTCCCTGGAGCGCAAGTACACCGATGTTAACGTCCACGGGTCTGCAACACCTCATCGGCCCTGAGGGTATGCACATCAAGCCCGGGCATTGCGTCTCCAAGTCCCTTGCTAACCCTTGCGATAACTTCCGGCTCATTGAAGTGATTGACCGCTTCAACAATTGCCTTTGCCATTAGCTGAGGGTTGGATGATTTAAAAATGCCGGAACCAACAAAAACTCCATCGGCTCCAAGCTGCATCATCATTGCTGCGTCAGAAGGGGTGGCTATACCCCCTGCTGAGAAGTTTACTACGGGTAATCTTCCGCGTTCAGAACATTCAAACACCAGATCAGCTGGTGCTTCAATCGCCCGGGCATAATCGGTCATTTCCTGGCGATCCATACCTTTCAGACTCCGGATTTCCCCCATAATATTGCGCATATGACGGACCGCTTCTACAACATTTCCGGTTCCCGCCTCACCTTTTGTACGGATCATTGCTGCACCTTCGTTTATCCGGCGGAGCGCCTCTCCCAGATCCCGGGCACCGCAGACGAAGGGGACCTTGAACCGTTTTTTATCGATGTGATATTGTTCATCTGCAGGAGTAAGGACCTCACTCTCATCAATCATATCCACACCAAGAGTTTCCAAAACCTGCGCTTCTACGAAATGGCCTATCCGCACTTTCCCCATGACCGGGATTGAGACCGCATCAATTATCTCAATAACCTTCTGGGGGTCTGCCATACGGGCGACACCTCCGGTTTTTCGGATATCAGAAGGTACTCGCTCCAGCGACATGACTGCGACGGCCCCGGCTTCTTCGGCAATCTTAGCCTGGTCGGCATTAACCACATCCATGATTACACCCCCTTTCTGCATGGATGCAAAACCGCGCTTAAGAAGCTCGGTGCCAAATCTCAGTTCTTCAAGTTTCATATGGCGGTACTATTGATCAATGATCCCAATAAAATCAGAGTACCACATGTTACAACTCCAAAACTGATGACTACAAAACGGCAAGCGCGTATGATATCATAGCCGGCTTCATCAAAGGTTCTTTCTCCGTCACCAATAGTATATATTCCCGGCTTTTCAAACCGAATTCCAATCCCCCCTGCCATCGCCGCCATCACAATGCCTCCATTAAAACCGGGACGTTTTTTACCGTCGCGACTCATTATATGAACAGCCTGAAAAAATCTCCCCAGAAAGAAAAAATATGCGAGAAGAAACAGCACGGTGATTCTGGCGGGAACAAAATTGAATATGTCATCCATTCGTGCCGAACACCAGCCTAATCGTTTTCGTTCATCGAGATACCCGAGCATCGCATCCATGGTGTTTGCGGCACGATAGACAGCTGCGCCCACAAGCCCAAACAGGGAAAAATAAAAAAGTGGGGAGATAATGCTGTCGGTAAGATTTTCAGTCATGGATTCGTACCCCGCAGATAAAATATGATGCCGTTCAAGGTTTGTCGTATCTCTTGATACCAGCTTTTTTACCTGGGCCCGCCCGGTTTCCACCCCATCTTTGAGACCATTCACGACATTGAGGGTATGCTCTTCGAGTGAACGCCAGGCAAAACAGGATTTGAGGAGAAACGGTGCAATAATCGCGTACATATAGAGGGGTGCATTTATGGTAAAATAAAAAAATGGCAGGGCAAACAGTGCGGCAGTAACAAGCCAGAAAACTATTCCGGCAAACCACTGGATTCGTAAAGGAAAGAGTTCTGGTTTTCCCCACAGCCCTATGAACCTTCCAAGGATAGCGACGGGGTGCCAGGCTGAATGTGGATCACCGGTAAGACGATCAACGACAAGAGAAGCTAATAAAACAATGACTCCTGCTTCTATTGTTGACGGTACCATGTGTAAAGAGCACCAACGATCAATATAATAAACGAGGAAGTATTGAGAAATTCAATTTTCGTATAGAGTGATGCGCTATAGAGGATCAAGGCGATCCCCATCATGATCATCAGGAGGTGAGGGCGCCCATGGGCAACTGGTTGGAGCGGAACTTCTTCTTTTACCGCCTTTTTCCTCAGGGATATTCCAGGGATGACGTCAACCCGAAGTGATGTTTTTATCCCGCCATACCCAGCTATTATGTCGAGAATAAAAAATCCTTCCTGAATATCTTTTCGCAAAGGAATTGTTAAAACAGTCTCATCGACGATATATAAATTTTCATGAAAAAATTCTGTATACATTCCGGCATTTGAAGAGGAAATTGTCAGGTGAGTCGGGGCTCCGCGATTCTTGAAAATCAACCGTAGTGTTCCACCAACCTCGGCCCAGATATTTTCCCTTGGAATTTCTATTAAATTAATTCCCAACCGGTTAACGTAAAACTCAAAAGATGTTTCCTGTGATGCCGGGCCCGTTGCAGCAAGGACAGTGAATGACAACGGGAAATTCATTCCTGCTCCATTTTATTATTTTGTCGGGTGACCGCGGGGGAGAAGATTGGGGATACCCTCATGAATTGGGTATGTCACACTGCAGGCCGGGCAGAGCAGACCCCCCTCAAGTATTTCCTTTTCATCTTCATTCTCGATAGTAAGAGTCAATTCGCCCTTGCATACCGGACAGCAGAGTATATCCATGAGTGAACGTCTCATTCTTTTACATCCCTCAGGTCGATTATCTGGGTTATCTCAGGACCGGTAGATATCAGGGTAATGGGGCTTCCAATATCATCTTCCGCAATTTTCAGAAAATCTTTTGCCTTTTTTGTCAGTTTTCCATATTCGGTGACACCGAAACAGCTTTTATCGATCCGATCGATTCCCGTAATTGCAGCCTGAGTACACCCATTAATCATTGCTGAATATTGTGCCATTTCCCCATCCCATCCACCGACACGCCGTTTCCGGTGGGTAACTGTTCCAAACTCCTGTATACCCATAGAATCTGATTTTTCCGTCGCCATTTCCGTACTGAAAGGCCCTTCTCCGACCCTGGTGGGATATGCTTTGAAAACAACAATTACATCGTCAATATTTGTCGGTCCTACGCCGTTGTCCGCTGCAATCTGGGAAGCTGAAGTATCTTTACTTGTGACAAAAGGATACGTACCATAATAAAGAGAGATACCAAAACCCTGCGTCCCTTCGAGCAATACCCTGTTTCCTTGTTTTAACTCGTCATTAATGGCTTTTGGGACATCCAGCATATATTCGGCAAGTTCAGGTACATCCTTTGCCTGAGGAGAGAGTCTCATCACCCGGTCAGAATTTGCCGGACCACATCCTGAACCTGTACTTCCGATAGTCTTTGAAAGGTGTTCATCCCCCTTGTCCCGATCAATATGTTCCTGGGTAATTATACCGCACCGTTTATCAACGAATATCCTTCCTTTTACGCCGAGCATTTCAACTTCCTGTTTCAGAATTCGCGGGTCGACCAGAACTCCGCTTCCAATACAGAGTTTCGCGTCCTCGTAAACAAAACCGGAGGGAACCATTCGGACACCGTACTCACGGGTTCCTACCTGGACCGTGTGTCCTGCATTCGGTCCTACACCCCCGCGGGAGATAATAACAGGTTTGTCCTGATATGCAATATGGGCAACCACCTTACCCTTTCCCTCATCACCAAAAAATCCACCAACGATGATCGTGCAGCTCATTGTAATATCATGTAGTATTGATCAAGTTGCAAAATAAAGTATCCTTTGAAAAAGGTGCCCTTTTGAAACGGTAAAAAAATAATATCCGGAATAATACTATGGATATCAGATGCCTTCGATAAATGTTTCTATCCTGGCGAGAGATTCGGTAAGTTGTTTTCGGGACACTGCATACGCACAACGCAGATAACCNNGTTCAGTCCCGCAACAAACATATTACGCCTCAGGCGGTACTCCTGTACCATGTTGTTTTTATCTTCTTCTGCAGAACGAATAGCTTCAATAGCACCGACCTGTCCCATTACAGGCGCACAGAGCATCACATACTGATGAATCTTCAGGACAGCTTCACAGAGATCTCTCGGAGCGCAGAGATACCCGACACGCCATCCTGTCATTGCATATGCTTTGGAAAAACCGTTCAGGGTAATTGTTCTCTGCCATAAATCACTTATTGCTGCCGCTGCAACATGTCGCCCTTCATAGGTGATTTCGGCATACACCTCATCAGTAATCAGGAGAAGATCGTTATCAACGACAACATCTGCAATCATTTCAAGATCCTTCCGGTCCATGATTGCCCCGGTCGGATTGTTTGGGAAGTTAATAATGAGTGCTTTTGACTTCTTAGTGATCTTTTCCTGGAGAGTGTCGGGATTAAGTTTGAACCTGTCGGCTTCTGTGCACTCTACAGGGACGCCTACCCCCCCCGCCAGTGCAACACAGGGGCTATAAGAAACATAGCTCGGCTGTGCAATAAGCACTTCATCACCCGGGTCGACAATTGCGCGGATTGCAATATCAAGCGCTTCTGAAACGCCGCTCGTTATGATAATTTCGTTATCCTGGTTATAGGAAAGATTGTAGTGTTGTTTCAGATAGCCGGAGAGCGTTTCGCGGAGCAACGGCAAACCCTTATTCGGCGTGTAGGATGTGACACCTTGTTCTATTGAGTAAATGCTTGACTCGCAAATATTCCAGGGTGTACGAAAATCTGGTTCACCGACTCCCAGAGAAATAACATCTTCTATTGCGAGAGCAAGATCGAAAAATTTCCTGATTCCTGATGGAGGTATGCTCTGAGCACGTTCAGAAATAAAGTTTCGCATGACAGCACCTAAAAGGAATAGGGGAGACGTTCTGCTTCCTTTTGTTCAAAAAGGATATTGCCATTTTCCTTATACGACTTCATAATTATGTGAGTAGCCGTTTCACGAATCCGGTCCATGGGTGCCACATGTTCTGATACAAAACGGGAAACATCCTGCATATTCTTCCCGGTTACAAGGAGCTGGAGATCATAGGTTCCTGTCATAAGACGCAGCGTTTTTACCTGCCTGAACCTGGAAAGTCGTTCAGCTATCCTGTCATAACCGAAGTCGCGTTCAGGACTTACTTTTAGCTCGATAATCGAAGCTACTTCGCCATTTCCGGCCATTTCCCAGTTAATTATTGTGGTGTATTTACAGATTACTCCCGATGCTTCGAGTGAATGGATCCGGGATTCTGCTTCGGCAGGTGTAATATTTGTCATCGAAGCAATTTCCGTTGCAGAAAGCCTGCTGTTATCTTCGAGAATACGAAGGAGTTCAAGATCCTTTTCTTCCATACATCTTCACCTGAACCATGTTTTTAACCATTTTGTTTCCATTTGCTTCACATCGAGATCCTTTAACCCGTTCAGACGGGGGTCTTTAAGCACAACTTCTCGTATCTTTCCGGTATTTGAATCAAACCACATCTCTTTTGTTCTGCCGTAACGTCCACGGCTCACGACCCTCGTGTTAATTACTCCGAGCATGTTTAATTCAGAGATAAGATCCGTGATACGTCGGTGGGTGAGGACGTCAAGTTCAATTCTCGGGGCAATATCCTGGTAGATACGCGAAACTTCACCACTTGTAAAGATATTCTGTCCAAGCTCTTCAAGGATAAGCATTGAAAAGAGGATAAGCTTACTCTGGGTAGGCAATGTCGCGATGCATTCAATCATGCTATCCGACTCAATTTTTGCCTGTGCTTGTTTGACGTGTTCTTCTTTCACTTGGTCTGATTCATCGCGGTCGGCAAGCTCTCCGGAAATTCTTAAAAGATCAAGTGCCCGGCGTGCATCTCCATGTTCTTGTGCCGCTAGAGCCGAACAAAGCGGGATAACACCATCAGCAATGGCACCTGTCATAAATGCTGCATCAGACCGTTGTGCAAGAATATCAACAAGCTGCGGGGCATTATAAGGGGGAAAAACAATCTCCTCTTCGGAAAGTGAGGAAAGGACCCGTGAGTCCAGGAAATCTTTGAAACTAAGATCGTTTGATATCCCGATGATACTGACTTTGGAATTTTTTAGATCGGAATTGATGCGTGTAAGATTATATAGCGTGTCATCTCCGCTTTTTTTTACCAGTTTATCTATCTCATCAAGTACGATTACCAGTACCCCGCCGCCTGCTTCCAACTGGTTTTTAAGTTCTGCATAGACCTGATCCGTCGGCCAACCGGTCATTGGTATGTGTGTTCTTGCCTTATCACTCGACACTTCATCCATTCCATCAAGATTTTTTGCGATCTGGGCAAGCACACGGTATTGAGTATCGATTACTTCACAGTTCAAATGAACAATCCGGCAAATAGTGCCCATCTTACTGCTCGCCTTTTCGAGCTCGGATCCGACGTAGCGGACGCATGCAGTCTTTCCAGTCCCGGTCTTACCATAAATAAGAATATTCGATGGAGTTTCATTTCTTAACGACGGGGCAAGAATTGAGGCCACATGATCAATCTGGGGTTTACGATGAGGAAGAATCTGTGGACGGTATGAATGTCTGAGTACTTCGCGATCTCGGAATATCTTGTTATTGGCAAGGTATTTTTTAAATAATCCTGTAGATGGATCTTCTGGTTGAGGCATAGTGACACTAAGGATCACACACTAAGCGAGTAAAGACTAAAAAACGATCGGTTTATCCCTTTTATAAACCCCTTTATTTCGCATGGAGATCTCTTAATTCTTGGGCTAATTGCTCAATATGGGCCGTATATTTTAATTCGTTTTAAATTATTTTTAAATTACCTATGGTTTCCGGTCATATTTCTCTACTAGGTTTTAATGATTCAAAGATTCTAAAATCGAAAATCCCCCTCCCCCCTTTGTTTCGTGTGGAAATACATCCAAATAGCCTGTTAAATTTAAAAATATTATCAAAATAGACTCAANNAAAAAAAACAGAGATTAAGAAATTTTTTTGAAAAAAGAGCTCACTATGATATAATCTCCACACGAAACAAAGGGGTCTCCCCATATTTTTTATCGGGTTAAACAACTGAACAAAATGAACAAATGCTTGAACCAAAAAAGGTTTTGATATTCTGGTTTATTAAAGGGGATAAAGATACAATCATAGTAATGAATCAGAAACACATCAGATCTCTATCAATTCATGCGGCTGTTATTACGGTATCAAGTTCACGAACCAGAGAAAACGACACGAGTGGAAAAGCCATAATGGATATATTAAAAACAGCAGACATCCACCTGCAACACTATGCTATTGTTCCAGACCAGATTGACGCAATACGCAACGAGACCGTCAGTGCCTTGAATAGCGCAAACTGTATAATCCTCAATGGTGGAACTGGTCTAACGTTTGATGACTGCACCATTGAAGCTGTAATGCCTTTGCTTGAAAAGAAAATCGATGGTTTCGGGGAGTTATTCCGGATAAAAAGCTTTGAGGAAATTGGAACTTCCTCCATGTTATCCCGCGCAGTAGCAGGTATATGTGAGGGAAAAGTAATTTTTTGTATCCCGGGTTCAACACCAGCCGTAACACTGGCAACAAGAGAGCTTATTGTTCCCGAGGTCGCACATATTCTTTCCCATGCTAATAAATAAATGAATATTGACGTGTAAGTCCGGTAAAATATCTGATTGCAGGAATTGAGATAACA
>PMDE01000068.1:42670-44430 GCA_003154335.1 Methanoregula sp.
TTGTGGTTAATTCGAATCGAAAAAAATTGTCTCCCGAAAGGATGTAAAACATTATTTTATTTTCGCAAATTCCATGTTTATAAGATTCTACGGGTCCGTTGCAATCTTATAGAGAAAACAGAAATCGCTCCTGGAAGCTCCAGCACTTTATGCTTTTGCCCATCCGCTCAGGCATCCTCAAAAGTGTCATATTCCTACCGAAGTCAATAAAAAGTCCGACATATGCTCTTTATCTGAGGTGTTTCTTACTCAAAAAGGGTCACGAAGATGCCTCCACCGTGCTGCCTCCTCTACAGGGGAATAGTGGGGTCCCCTTTTTGTTTTGTTGCAGAAAATAAGCGAAGACGAGAAAAAGTGGATTTCAACAATACCGATTTTACCGATAAACTTCGAGGAGAGCGATCCGTTCAAGGACAAGTTCCTTTAACCTGTCTTCACCAACAAGGTCGACCTCATTTTGTGAAATATCAAACAGTTTCATAAGTCGTGCTGCTTTTTCCTTTGTCCACGTATCCCCAATGTCGGCAACAAAGTGCATATGAGGCGTCAGTTCCGCCCATACCTTATCCTTAGGTGGACATATGCAGACAAAAAGAATGTTTACGCCTGAATGGATCCCGAACAAGGTTGCAGCGCTACATTGGCGGGATCCGGCTGCAAACAGCAACGCCTCCATTTCAAAAGAGTTGGATATGGGTTTTTCTGAGAAAAAAGACCTTTGGGCGTGTTGTATTGCGGTTTCAACATGATCCGGCCCTGCCATCTTTTCAGCATCAAAACATATGATGGATGTTGTGTTACGTTTTCCAACACTGCGGAGTGTTTGAAGGAATTCATCCCGATGACCTATAGTCACTGTCGCCAGGCGGATTTCATAGTTATCTTGAGAACTGCTCATGTTTTCATCCGAAACGACTGAATGTCGACTGTCCTGGAGGGGAAAGCAAGCCATTTTCTTTCATTGATGGCGACGTTTTTTTTCGCTGGACCTGATCAAAAATCATCTCGGCAACTCCCTGACCCAGAATTCTTGTTAATTCCTCGATTCCCCGTGCCAGTATTTTATCCGGCGTTGTGATCCCGTTGTTGAAAAGTCTTCTGGCCCGGACTCTTCCTATCCCCTTCAAACTGATAAGTGGCAAAAGTTCCCGCCGGGTACCGTTCTTCATACAAATTTCATATTCCCGAACCTTTTGATGGTAAGCGGGGGCAAACATCCGCGCAAGTTCCGTACTCGCATGGAGAAGCCAGGTTACACTTTCCACCATTCCATAAATATCACCGGGTCCGACCATGTACCGCTCGCATATTTTTGTATCAGACATCTCGTCCGTCCAATCGGACAGGAGCATTGCAGTTTTAAGTGAACGGTAGTATGGTTCTGTCATCTCATCGTCATCAGAAAGTGAGAGCCAGAGCTCGTCTGCATGATTTTCCATGATACGGGACAGCAATGCTATGTCAGTATTCCGCACATAAAGTTTGGGCATATCAGGAGTACTGCAGATAACCTGAAGCAGACCCAGATCGGAATACTTCTCTTTTTCGCGGAGTGCACCGACGATCATAGCAGCACTTCGTGGATCGATGTACAGTTTTGAAACAAGGGTGCCGAAACCAGTAGAACAGATATGGTCCCCAACCTCTGTCACCATCTCGCTGGATATCAGAAACGTGATTGCTGCATCCACTGCCCTCTGCATGAGCCTGCCTTGGGGATGTTCATGGATATAGAATGTCCGGCCCATAAATGAAGTGAG
>PMDE01000047.1 GCA_003154335.1 Methanoregula sp.
TCATCTCCCGCCTCCTCGGGATGGGAGATCTAAAAGCACTGGCCGAGCGGGCAGAAGAAGCCATAAAAGCTGATGATGTTGACGTCAATGCAATGATGAAAGGGAAGTTTACCCTTCGTGACATGTACAAACAGCTCGAAGCGCTCAATAAAATGGGGCCGCTCAAGCAGATTATGGGCATGCTCCCCATGGGCAACATGGAACTTCCTGAAGGTGTTTATGATGTGACAAGCACCAAGATGGTGCGCTATCGCATTATTATGGATTCGATGACTCCCGGTGAACTCGATGACCCTGCTCTGATCAGCAGTTCACGGATGCAAAGAATAGCACGTGGCGCTGGTGCAACTCCTGACGAGGTACGTGAATTACTCAAGTACTATAAAATGATGCAACGAACCCTGAAAGGATTACGTGGCGGGGGCGGAAAATTCAATATGCAGCGTTTAATGAAACGATTCTCAGGAATGCAGTGAGATGATCTCATTTGCCATTATAGGGCACCTTGCCCGGACGGACGGGGAATTTTCTCTGAACGACCTACCGGGAAGCGGCGGGAGGATGGATGTGCTCTGCCGGTGTGTGAATGCTTCTCTTTTCCTTTCGCATGATCTACGTAGAGATACGGAATGTTATCTCATTCTTTGCGGGGAGTCTGCGGCTCCAAAAACCATCAGATTTTCCGGAAATACCATCCGTTCACTTTCCCCTGATGAACGAAGTGCCGGTGCACTGGTTAAAAAAGCTCTGAACCTTCCAGTCGGAAGTGAATTTCGAGATGCCGCGCCGGGAGTGTCCGTACGGAAAGGGGGTCTCGAGCGGTTGATCGCAGATGATTCTTTTGCTGTTCTTGATGAGAAGGGGAGCGACATCAGATCTGCAGAATCTCTTCCGACTTCATTTATTCTATCAGACCACCTGAACTTCACGGGAGACGAAGAATCCCTTATTCAGCAGTACCCCCGTTATTCTGTAGGACCGTCATGCCTCCATGCAGATCATACAATAACGGTATTGAACAACGAATTGGACCGGAGAAGATGCGGATGGCAATAAACGAGCAGGTAACATCAATTCTTTCCTACGGTGAATGCTGTGATCATTGTCTTGGGCGTTTCTTCGGCAAACGTTCCCATGGGCTTACCAATGATGAACGCGGACGAGGTCTCAGAATTACTCATGCTTTAAATGACAACCTTCCCTATACAGAATTCAGCGGGAGCTGCTGGGTGTGTGGTAATTTTTTCGAAGCAGTCCCGGAGTGGGCAGAGCGCGTGATTAAAGCAGTGGGGGGAATTGAATTTTCCACATTTCTTGTAGGCTGCAGGGTTCCACCACTTATCGCAGAAAATGAAGAAATGATTTGGAGTGATCTCTCGCTTTCCGAGCCGGAACCCTTTAAATCNNGTCATTATTCTCGATCCGTCATCAGATTCGGTGGAGGTACAAATTAATTCGGTCTTTTTTTACGGAAGATATCAGAAATATGAGCGGGGTATTCCCCAGACGCACTGGAACTGTCGTGAATGCAAGGGTGAAGGATGTGAGAAATGCAACTTCACCGGTGCACAATATCTGGACTCGGTAGAAGAGCTTATCGGGCGGCCTGTTATTTCCGCGTTCGATGCGCATAATGCGGTTCTTCATGGAGCGGGCAGGGAAGATATTGATGCACGGATGATAGGAACGGGAAGACCTTTCATTCTTGAGGTTGTTGAACCCCGGAAACGTTCCGTTGATCTTAAAGTTCTTGAACAGGAAATCAACCTTTCTGCGGATGGGCGGGTTTCTGTTGCGATCACGCGGTGGAGCGAACGGGCGGAAGTGGAAACCCTTAAGTCAAACAAAGCGCATAAAAAATACAGGATCCTGGTCGGGGTTGAGGGTTCAATAGGCGCAGATGAGTTTGCAAATGCCTTAAAAACCTTACAGGGCGCTACAATATACCAGCGCACCCCTGAGAGGGTCGCTCACCGCAGAGCGGACAAAATCCGGGAACGAAAAGTCCTTGGTATAGATTATACAGGCGAACAGGATGGCAAATATGTTGTCGAAATTCTTGGTGAAGCCGGACTCTATATCAAAGAACTCATTTCCGGTGACGGTGGAAGAACTCGTCCCAGTCTGGCTGAGATCCTGAACCGGGCGGCGCTCGTCACGAGTCTCGACGTCGTCGAGGTTGAAGGAATGAAGGAGGGAGATTAGACAATGGCACATCATAACGGACCCAGAAAGAAAACACGGTATAAATTCAAGAAGGATCTACGAGAGCGCGGACTGCCACCGGTAACCTGCCTTATCCAGAAATATGAGATCGGTGATCGAGTGCATATTGTCTGTAATCCAACCATTCAGAAAGGAATGCCACATCGCAGATTTCATGGGCTGACAGGTACGATTCTCGGCCAGCGCGGTCGTGCCTGGATGCTCTCAATACGAGATGGCAACGCAGATAAGGTAGTCATTGCACGACCACAACATCTAAAAGCACAAAAGTAAATTATCAGTCAGGTTGTTGGCATGAAAGTGAAGGGTATCATTAGCGAAGAGAGGGTCACTCTCCCGGAGATGCGCGAAGTCCTTTTGGGTGTGGAATCTCAAAGGATCGCAGCTGAAAAGGAGATGTCTTATGAATTCCGGCGCAGTATCGAGCATGCCAATCAACTTGCAAAGACTGCTCCTGAAAAAGCACGGGCACTCGTAACTGAACTTTTAAAAATGGAAAAAATGAAGCCTGAGATTGCTTACAGAATCGCAAATATCATGCCAAAGACCCGGGATGAAGTTCGGGCGATTTTTGCAAAAGAGCGGTATACGCTTTCTCCGGAAGAACTTGATATTATTATCGAACAGGTAATGGCACACTTCTGAGGTGTGACGCATGAAGGCGGAAAAAAAAGAGGTTAATGCGATCGTACTGGATGTGTTACTTAAGGGACATTCTGAAGATCCACGCCCTTCTTTTAAGAGAGAACCGATCATCCAGGCTATTGGACTTGAACAGTTTAAACTCCTTGAGCTTGTGCCCAAGAATAACATATCAATCGAGCTCTACGATAAAGTCTATATCGGGGATGCTGAACGTGATAAGATCGAGCGTGTAAAGCGTCGAATCGGGTTCAATGATCTGACGCCGACCGCCCGAGGTGAACTTCCCTTCATCATTGAGAAATTAGTGAAGGATCGCGAACCTGACTTTGTTGCTTTCTTCAACAAGGCGATTTCAATAACGCCAAAACTCCATATGTTGCACCTTCTCCCGGGGATCGGTAAGAAGCTGATGTGGGAAATTTTAGAGGAGCGCAATAAAAAGCCCTTTATCAATTTCGCTGACATTTCCTCCCGGATAAAATCGATCCCACATCCGGAGAGAATGATTCAGTTACGGATTCTGGAAGAACTTCAGGATCCTGATGTCAAGTATCACGTATTCACGTCAAAATGAGAGCACAACACGATCAGCATTTCCTTATCGATCCTCATGCGGTAGAACGCATTGCGAATCTTGCAGATGTAAAGGGGAAACACGTGCTTGAGGTTGGGCCGGGAAAGGGGGCTTTGACCAGTTCCCTGCTCAATCATGGGGCAATTGTCAGTGCTGTTGAACTTGACGGTTCGCTTTGCGAGGAACTCGCAATCCGATTCCCTGAAGAAATTTCCAGCGGACAGCTGACCGTGCTGCATGGGGACGCTACACGGTGCGATCTTCCCCGGTTCGAAACGGTTGTCTCGAACCTTCCCTATTCTGTTTCATCACAGATCACTTTCCGTCTTCTCGATACAGGATTTGAAGAAGCAGTACTGATGTACCAGAGTGAGTTTGCGGAACGGATGGTTGCCCCGGCCGGCACCAAGAACTGCGGACGGCTTTCGATTATGGTCCAGACTTATGCAGTTGTGCAAAAATGTTTTAACCTCCCACCGAATTGTTTCACCCCCAGACCCCAGGTCCATTCTACGGTCGTTAAGATATTTCCCCGGGAGCAGCCCATCTTTGCTATCAACGACAGGAACCGGTATGCGGATGTGGTGCGTGCACTTTTTTCACACCGCCGTAAAACTGTGCGGAACTGCCTGAGAGGATCCGGTGGGATGCTTGATCCCACGTGGGTTATCCGGGTAATTGCCACGCTGCCGGTTGAAATCCTCAAGAGCAGACCTGAAGAACTGTTCCTGGAAGACTTTGCATCAATTGCAAATTTTTCCTAACGATTGCCGTTTAATGTCTTCTGATCGATTGCATGGTCTTATTGAATTAACTAAAAAAAGTGCTGCTGTCCTTCGAATTCCTCGTAGTGACTATTTCTCTAGCTACGCAAAAAGTGTAGAAAAACCTGTATACCTATCTGTCTTTTATTATAGACTGCCAACAGATTCATCACCGGAAGAAAAAAACCCTCCGGATTTTGATAAATCATTGGGAAAAAGGAGATTATCAGATCAAATTTCATCATAGTTAACAAGCCCTGGAACTTATTATGCCTCTTGATCCCGGTCAGGTCTACCAACCCGAAGCTGACACATACCTTTTACTGGATGCGGCCATGTTGGAGATTAAGCCTGGAGATCATGTTCTGGAAATCGGAACGGGTTCCGGGATTATTGCGGCTGGGCTGGCAAAGATTACCGGAGTAGTGGCCAGTGATATAAATCCCAACGCAGTTATCTGTGCCAGGAAAAAAGGTATAGAGGTGGTCCAGTGCGATCTGTTTTGCGGGATACGGGGCAAATTCGATCTTATCCTGTTCAATCCTCCCTATCTCCCGACACAACCAGAAGAGAGGATAGATGACTGGCTCGAGCTTGCACTCGATGGCGGTAAGAACGGCCGTGTCGTGATCGGGCGGTTTGCTGAGAATGTCGGATGTATGCTGGCTCAATCCGGGAGAATTTTGTTGCTTATCTCATCCCTTACCGGGCTCACCGAAGTGAGGGATCTTTTTTCCCGGTCAGGATTTACTTCTGAAGTAGTTTCGAAGGAGACAATTGAGGGTGAGAACCTCTATGTCCTGAAAATAATCCGGAAAAAATAGTATGAAAAGGTTGGAGAAAAAAACTGCAGTTTCCCTCTTTTTTTCACCAGAAATTTTTTTGTTAAATGATTAACCGTTTTCGCATCAGGTTGATCGAAATTATACAGAATATCGCTGTCACCAAGGTAATCCAGATAACATGGAGTATTAACAGACCAGAAATGGCAGGGAGCGTAAGCATCCGCATAACAGCGACGAGATGGGTGAGCGGGAGAACAGCCAGGGCGATATCCTGGAAAAGTACCGGCAGCAAGGTGAGCGGGAAGAATGTGCCAGAAAAGAGCATCATCGGCGTGATGAGAAGGAACGAAGGATAGTTCAGGGTATCGATGCTGGGAGTGATGGCCGTGAAGCACATCGCAATACCGGCAAACATAAGCCCGCCAAGAAATGCAAGCGGGATGACAAGCAGGGATGCAGGAAACGAGATTACGCCGAATGCAGCCAGAACAGGAAGCATGATGATTACATATATGACACTCCGTGTTGCCCCCCAGAGAAGTTCTCCTGCAATAACATCCTCTATCGATAACGGGGTTGCGATCATCGCATCAAAACTCTTCTGGTAATACATTCTGACATAGGATCCGTATGTGCACTCAAAAAATGCCGAGTTCATGACCGCAATAGCAAGGATTGCAGGTGCGATGAAGTTAATATATGGAATACCTCCGATATCTTTCACATACGTTCCGATGCCCATTCCTATAGCGAACAGGTACAGGAACGCCTCCACTAACGGGGGGAAAAAGTTCACTTTCCAAGTTCTCAAAAAGACCACGAGATTCCGGTGCCAGACTTTCCAGGCTCTTTTTGAAATTCGGGGCAGGGACAAAAATGGGTGCATGATTACTCCCTGAGTTTCCTTCCGGTCAATTTCAGGAATACATCTTCGAGAGTTGCGGGTCTTGTCAGTACTTTGTGTGGCGAGCAATGATCGAAGAGGATTCGAATGACTTCCCGCGACGATTCTGTTGCAATCTGCACACTGTCACCTATTATTTCATAAGGGATATTGTTCGCGACAAGACAGGAAATCACTTCATCGGTCTTCTCAACTTCGACAATTTCATTTCCGACATATTGTTTTACAAGATCTGCGGGTGAACCCGTTACGAGAATTTTCCCGTTATCCATGATAACCAGCCGGTCGCAGAGCCGGGCTGCCTCATCAAGATAATGCGTTGTCAGAACAATTGTATTGCCTTTTGCCTGCAGAAGTTTAAGTCTCTCCCAGATCAGGATCCGTGCCTGGGGGTCAAGCCCGATAGTAGGTTCGTCAAGAATAAGCAGATCCGGGTTATTGATAAGGGCACGGGCAAGGATTAATCTCCTTTTCATTCCCCCGGAGAGCTTCTCAACGGTAACATCTTTCTTTTCCTGCAACTGGACAAATTCCAGTAGTTCATTCGCTTTTTGTTGTGCAGCATCGGGCGGAATATCAAAGTACCGGGAGTAGGTAAACAGATTTCCGTAACAGGTGAAATCAGGATCAAGGTTTGTTTCCTGGGGAACTACCCCTATTCGCATTTTGATCTCTGCAGGAGAGCAGTCCGGGTCCATGCCAAGGACCTGGATCTTACCCGAAGTCCTCGGTGAGACGCAGGCAATAATTTTCATAGTTGAGGTTTTTCCCGCACCATTGGGACCCAGGAATCCGAATACTTCCCCTTTTTTTACCGCAAAACTGATTCCATCTACTGCTCTGATTTCCCCAAATGTTTTCTTAAGATCCTGTGCCTCAATGATTGTCTGAATTCGTGCACCACCAGTCAACCAGTGTTTTGACATGTACCCATAAAAATCCCTGCCCTGAGGCAAACAGTAATTTTTGCAGGGGGATTGTCACAAGGGAATTCCAGGAAAGTTCAAAAAAGATCCTATAACAAAATAGTATTGGCACATGCCATGTTATCGGATATCTGTGCTGGTGTATACAAGGCCTGTTCTCTTCAGACTCCGGCAGACATCAGGAACTTTTCTGAAGTTTAATGAGAGCTGCCTCTGCGGCTTCCCGGACTTCGGAGAATGGATCATCAAGAAGTTTTTTCACCGGTTCAATTGCCCGGCAATCTCCAAGTCTTCCCAGGACTTCTGCGATACCTGACCTGATTTTAGAATCCTTATCATCTAAAAACCGGATGAGCGGACAAACGGCATCCCGGTCTTTGATTTTTCCAATTGCCACAACGGCAGCCTGACGGACTGAGCTGTCCTTGTCATCCAGAGTAGCAATTAATCCCGGAATTGCATCAGAGTCTCCCAATCTTCCCAATGCCTGGACAACCTCCTTCCTGACCCCGGCATGAGAATCCTGAATCGCGTTAATGAGTGGTGTAACCGCTGAAGAGTTTGCAGATTTTCCCAGTAGTATGGCTGCTGCCTCACGTTTTTTTATGACCGGGCTCCGGAGCTCTGATAACTGGAGATTAATGTCGCTCATTTGAAATCAATGCTCACATTCCCCGCCGTTTTCATAAACCGTCATTATTTTTTGCGCAAGTTCCGATGAGAGCCGGTCATGGATAAGATGGATAAATGCTTCGACGTCCTCGACCGGAAGGCAACCCATGCTTTCTTCGCCGTTCTGGATCATTTCGGTTATGTATACGAGTTCGTCATCGGAAAGCCGGCTGATTCGCTGGATAAAATCTTCGCTGTCTTCTGCAAAATGGTTGGAAACGGGAGGAAGGATCGAGTGAAACCTGTGCCCCGATCCTGAACAGGTAAAATCCCCGCATTCAGGTGCAAGTTTTTTTAAAATTGCAATATCTTTTTCACTAAGTTCCCGTGGCATGGTTGAATCCTTTAGATCATTTATCCGGCTTTGGAATAAACGTACGTGAAGTGCCTTGTTTGCAGATCTGGTACCGGGAGGCCATTACGCTTATGCAGATGATGTCCGACCCACCAGTTTTAGTCATAGCTTACGCAATCATTACAGGTCGGTGCACATTTTTGGAATACAGAAATACCTTGTCTGATAAGAAAAAATAAAAAAAATCAAAAGTGCTTACTAAACCAGTTCTTAATACTCGCGAAGATACCCCCGGTACCAGGAGATTTCTGGGCCTTTTTGGTCTGCGGAGGTGTCGGTCGGGAAATTGTCCGTTTTGGTGCCGGACTGTCCCTTTTGGGAATATCCCTTAAAGTGCCCTGAGGTTCATCACCGGATGGTTCAAAACCCCATGCAAATCCAATTTTGTAGGCATTTTCATTCTGACGGATCCAGTTGGCAGCATTCATGTAGCCGCGGTCCTGTGCTTTTTTGATCGTATCCTGGTGATCCTGGGTAAAATGGATTTCGCGCTGGAGTGCGACTAATTCCTCGTAAACCTTTCCCGGGACTTTGATTTTCTCCCTGCTCATAGCTCCTCATATAGGGTTATGCTGGGATACGATATTTAATGCTTCGGTTAAAAACGAAGAATATTCGATTAATTGGCTTCCTGAACCGGGATAGGGTCAGAACATGAAAACGCACTACATTGATACGTGCGCCCGACAACCTCATTGGTAATAAAACAGGTGAAACGGATGGGCAAAGTGATCTATGAAGGGGACGATTTCAAACGAATGATGAGAAC